>CALGAO010000078.1 GCA_937957685.1 uncultured Paenibacillaceae bacterium | reverse complement strand
CGCCGTATCCCCTGCTTTTCCGATGCGAATGTCGCGGCGGTTCCCCTTTGACGCCCATATGAAGAAGAGGCTGCACGTCAGCCAGTCGTCTCTGGCTTGCGCGACAGCCTCGTATGTCATGTCGGGGACTTTGCAGACAGTCCCTTGCCTCGGTTAAGGCGCGTGGTTGGTTGCGCCTGATGACAGATTCCTGACCGTTCGTGAATGCACTCTTAGAAGTAAGTCTTGATAAGGTCGATGGTCTGGAACTCCTGATCCCAGATGACTTCATAGCCGAACGCTTCCGCGACTGCGCGGAGCGGCACATAGTAGTCGTACTCGTCCTCGAACGCGCCGCGCCGGATGCTGCGCTCCTCACCGTTGACGATGATCTTGTTCTGACCCAGCGGGAGAGCGACGGTGGTGCCGGTGTAGTCGTACAGGACGATCTCATCGGTGTACAGGCTGTCCCAATCCAGCTCGACGTCGAGGTACCAGGAGATCTCAAAGGCAGAGACGAAGGTTGTGCCATTGTCTACATAGATGCCATAGTCATCGAGCCAGACATAAGTGGTCTTCTTGTTGTATCCGAGAGCGGAGAGCAGCTGGCCGAGCAGCGAATTCGGATTGATGGAGGAGAGAACCTCCTGCTCCACATAATAGCCCTCCAGATCGATGCCGTTCGTGCCGTCGAGCAGATCAGCCTTGACATCCCCGTTGATGTTCCATCTGTCGCTGGAGATGTTGATGATGATGGCGCCGCCATCCTGACCCATGGATACCTTCAGCTCATACTCCGTGCGGATGATGTTCAGGTTGCTGTCCAGGTAGATGTCTGCGGACAGCGTGCTTGCATCCAGTGCTTCCGGGTCTTCGATTTCCTCCGTGAATTTGCCGAATTCCCACAGAGCTGCTTTATAGCCTTGTGTGATGGTGGTGTACAGGAATTCGGTCACCAGCGTCTTGTTGGACAGATAAGCCTGCAGGAACTCAAACGAGTGGCTGTCTTCGGGTTCATCCTGCTTGAGGTCAGCGATGACCTTCTGAAAGATGGGCGCCGCTATATCGTAGAACTCACTCAGGAACGCCCTCAGGCCCTCTTCATCCTGCGCCAGGCTGCGAATCGCCAACTGGGCCAACTCGAGCAGTTCCGTGCCATTCAGCTCCGCATGGAGCTTGCCGACATTCTTCTGTTGGCCGTTCACTTCAATCGTCGTCGTGGAGTAATTCACCTTGTTCGGATTCGGAAGATTCGGCAACAGGTATTTGAAGATCGCCTTGTTCATATCACTTTCCGCACGGGTGAGCAGGGCAAGATCGGGTTCGATCCCCAGTTGCGTAAAGCTGGATGTCAGATCGATCACCAGCGGACGTTCGATGCCTTCGACCTGGAATACGACCTGATCAACCGTTACGGATGCGGCGACTGGAATCGTGAAGCCTCCGAAGTTGAGGTTGCCCTTGAACGAACCTGTGCTGGCATTCTCTTGCTTCACTTCATAAAGATCCAGTTCGATGCCCTGTACAAATGCCAGTATTCCCGCAAGCTCACCGAGCGCTGACGGATTTTCGCCGGGCACCAGCTCGAGCGTGATCTTGGCATTGCCTTCATAGGATTCCTGTTCCAGCGAAGTTGTGAAGATGTTGTTGAGATTCACCCCGCTTACCGGCTCGCAGGCCGCAAACACCATGATGAAGCAGGTGAGCACGGCGATAAGCGACAAGAGCTTCCGAGTTTTCATAGACATTATTTCCTCTCCTTTTTCTGCTGATAGATTTACAAATTTCCTTGTAATAGATTAGCATAACTTGAAGCGGAATTCCACGATATGACAGCGGGTGTTGTGCCTCATAAATGACCGCTTCGGGTGTGATGGTCATCCTGTCATGGTGCGGGCCGAGAGGCGGTCGATCCGGTCATAAGCAGCGAGACGGCAGATCTGCGGTCTCTGTCAGGAGTCCGGCGAGCGTAAAATTTCCGAAACTGGTTATGATAGCAAGTGAAGATTGGAGGCGATCGTCATGGTGGCAGACCTGCTCATTCTTCTGATCCTGATTGTGGCCAATGCGTTCTTCGCCGCTTCGGAGATGGCGCTCATCTCGCTGAACGACAACAAGATCAAATTGATGGCGGAGGATGGGCACAAGCAGGCGAATATCGTCCTCAAGCTGCTGAAGGAACCGAGCAAGTTCCTGGCGACGATCCAGATCGGCATTACGCTGGCCGGTTTTCTGGCCAGCGCTTTCGCCGCGGAACGTTTCGCCGGCATCGCGGCAGATGCGCTGTATGAGGCCGGAGTCCCCCTGTCGCGAGGCTTGCTTGGAACGGTCAGCGTCGTGGTGATCACACTTCTGCTCTCTTATTTTACATTGGTGTTCGGAGAACTGGTGCCCAAGCGGTTCGCCATGCAGAAGGCGGAGCCGATCGCGATGATGGTCGTTCGTCCGCTGAGATGGCTGTCGATCCTCACCTCCCCTTTCGTCAAGCTGCTGACGGTATCGACCAACGCGGTCGTCAGGCTGCTCGGCGCGGATCCCAACGCCAATGATGAAGAGGTGACGGAAGAGGAGATCCGCATGATGGTCGATGCGGGCGAGGAACGGGGCACGATCCAGGATTCGGAGAAATTCATGATCAATAATATCTTCGACTTCGACAACAAGACCGCATCCGACATCATGACCCATCGCACGCACATCGCGGCGATCCCGAAGCAAGCGACGCTCACCGAACTGATCGGGATCATCGATCGGGAGAAATACACACGCTATCCAATATATGACGAGACGCTTGACAATATCATCGGCATCATTCATGTCAAGGATCTGATCGCATACGCGGAGAATTGCGATCGGGAGACATTCGACATGAAGGAAGTGGTCCGCAAGCCGTATTTCGTGCCGGAATCGAAGCGGACGGATCAGCTGCTGAAGGAGATGCAGAAGAACAAGGTACATATGGCGATCGTCATCGACGAATACGGGGGAACGGCGGGGATCGTGACGCTGGAGGATCTGATCGAGGAGATCGTCGGCAACATCTTCGATGAGTATGATGAGGAGGAGCGGGAGATCAACGTGCTCGACGACAACACCTTCCTCATGAGCGGCATGATGACGCTCGACGATGCCGCCCGGCATCTGAAAGTGGAGTTGCCGATCCATGACTATGACACGCTCAGCGGCTTCATCATCGGTCAGCTCGGGCGCCTTCCGGAGGCGTCAGACAGGCCGGTGATCGAATGGGACGGCCTCGTGTTCAAGGTGGAGGAAGCGGATCGCAAGCGCATCCTGAAGGTGAAGGTGACGAAGACGTGAGTCCGCATGCCCAGGAGGAGCATGAGAGGGATGAGCTGTCTGGTGAAGGAGGGTGCAAGAGGTCAGTGTTGCATTTGTGTATTTTTCCATTAATCTTATAGATGGCTGGCCTGGCAACCTTCCGCGGATGCATCTTTTGAACTGAAGAGTGATCGGCGCAGCAGGAGTGTCAGCCGTATTCCTATTATTGAAACGAAAGGCAGGTTGGTCTTGATGATCAGAGTAACGATCTGGAACGAATTCATTCATGAACGCAGGGACGAGCAGGTCGCCGCGATCTACCCTGATGGCATCCATCAGGCATTGGCCAAAGGGTTGGCGGCGGATGATCTGATGATACGCACCGCGGTGTTGGAAGAACCGGAGCACGGATTGACGGAGAATGTGTTGGCCGAGACCGATGTGCTGATCTGGTGGGGACATCTCGCCCATGACAAGGTGGCCGACGAGGTCGTCGAACGCGTCCATGCCCGCGTGCTGGAAGGGATGGGGCTGATCGTGCTGCATTCCGGCCACGCTTCGAAGATTTTCTCCAGGCTGATGGGGACACAGACCGGGCGACTCAAATGGCGTGAGGCCGACGAGAAGGAGCGCCTGTGGGTGGTCGATCCTTCGCACCCGATCGCCGAAGGGATCGGGGAGTATATCGAACTGGAGCGGGAAGAGATGTACGGCGAGCATTTCGATGTGCCGCCGCCGGACGAGCTGGTGTTCGTCAGCTGGTTCGAGGGCGGGGAGGTCTTCCGCAGCGGGATCACTTACCGTCGCGCGCGCGGCAAGATCTTCTATTTCCGCCCGGGGCATGAGACGTATCCGACTTATCATAACCCGGAAGTGCTGCGGGTCATTGGCAATGCCATTCGCTGGGCAGCGCCAAGCGCTACGGCTGTCTCGACCTATGGCCACTCGAAACCGCTGGAGCCGATTCGCGCCAGGGGCGAGTGACGAAGTGAGTCCGTGTTAAGGGACTGATGAATCCTTCTTGTGGCATAACGTTGGACGTCGACGGCGACGTCGCTCAGGAAAGGCCGGAGGACCGGGTGAAGCCCGGTCCTTTCCGGTCTTTTTTTCTGGACGAATGATGAAGTTTCCAGCCATGTCTGCCTTGTGTATGCCGAATAAAATCCGTTTACAGCTTCCCTCTTGCAGCGTCGCGCAGGATCTCTCCCCCTTCCGCCAGCAGCCAGCGGATGAACGGCATCTGCGTGGCATACTGCTTGTGCCACTTGCGAACCGGGTGGTCGCTGTCCGCAGCGTGGCACAGGAAGCTGAGGGCGATCGCGGCAACGGCACAGGGGAGCATCTCGATCTCCTGCTCGCTCATCGCTCCGTATCCGGAGAGGAAAGCCGTGCGGTAAACGTCCGCATACTGCGGCGTCAGGATGTGAAGCACCCATATCGCGTAGGCGATGTCCAGCAGTCGCGCTCCTTCCTGCATATTGTCGAGGTCCAGCACGCCCACGACCCGATCCCCTTCGTAGAGCTGGTTCCACAGATGCCAGTCCCCATGAATGACGCAGTGCGGCAGATCCGCCTCACCGGCGTGCCATCGGCCGTAGATCTCCTCGGCCGCGCTGCGGGCTTCCGCCAGCCCATACCTGGATATTCGCTCGCACGCAGCCAGAGCATCGAGCGCATCGCAGCACCTCGCATAGGATCGGAAAAAGGAAACCGCCGGTGTCAGCTGGCAACCTTCCCGAACGTCCTCTCCTTCCAATGCCTCGTGAAACGAGCGGAGCGCAGCGCCGCTGGCGCGAACCTGCCCCTCGCCTCCGCTGAACGACTCTCCATCCAAGCAGGGCATGACCTGGATCAGCTTGCCTGCGAGCATGCTGTACGGAACCAGCCCGTCGGCCAGCAACGGAATGGGGACGGGCACCCCTCGCTCATCGAGCGCCAGCTGCATGCGATACAGATCGCGCAGCTGCTCTCCGCTTGACGTTCCGCCCAGGATTCGCAGGACATATACCCCCTGGTCCGTCGCAAATCCCACATTGTCGTTAAAGGCTCCGCCCAACGGCCGCCATTCTCCTGTCCATGTGCCGATGCGATAGGTGGCGCAGATGGTTTCCATTCCGCCCGACTCGATCAACCAATGTCCTCCTGCCATACATCCACCTCCTCCGGTCGTCTGACCCGATTACCTTACTATATTCGGTACAAGCGTGGAGGGCAGGGTATTCGCACATTTGTGCGCATCGGCGCCTCGAATTCCACTCCTGCACATTACACCTCTGTCCGATATGACATATGCATATCAGGAAAGGACCCATAGGAGGTGGCACATTGGCCGGAGGAGTGAAACGCCCCGTCCGCCGGAGCGGGACATCGACGACCAGCACTCGTCACAGCCGGCGAACTCGGCCTTTGCGGGTGCTGATGGTGATCGACCAGTTCAATATCGGGGGAACGGAGACGCATGTCTACGCACTGACGAAAGAGCTGATCAGGCAGGGAGTCGAGGTGGCGGTTGCCGGCAAGCAGGGCAAGCTGCTCGGACGTTTTGCCGGTCTCGGCATCCCGTGTTATGAGCTGGAATTTGTGCTGAACAATCATGAGTACCATGCGGACCATGGGCCTCTTCACGGCGAGCTGCTCGCATCGATCATCGCGAAGGAGCGCATCGATCTCGTGCATGGGCATCAGTTTCCTTCCGGATACCCGGCTTTGGCCGCAGCCGAGATGACGAAGGTGCCCTTCGTGTTCACGCTGCACGGGTCCTATTACGATGAGCTGTTCCTGCGCACGATCAGCGCCAGGGCACGCAGCAGGATCATCAGCGTCAGCCCGCCGCTCAGGCAGCATATCCGGCAGATCGGGATTGAGAGCGACCTGGTCGCCAACGGCATCGAGGAACGGGATTATGCCGCCTACCGCGACCATGACTCGCCCTATCGGGCGTATACCCGGCAACAGCTCGGGATCCCGACGGATGCGAAGGTGCTCATGTATGCGAGCCGCATGTCCTGGGAGAAAGCCGATATCGGCGAGCAGCTGATCCACGCGATCTCCTCGCTGCGGCTCAGCGGCCATGCTGACTGCCATCTGATGATCGTCGGCGGAGGCAAGCAGGAACGGCAGATCGAGCAATTGGCAAGCGAACACAATGAGCTGTTCGGCGCCACCTTCATCCACTTCTTCGGCGAAGTGGACAATATTCACACCTACTATGCTGCCAGCGATCTGGTGATCGGCACCGGCAGGATCGCGCTGGAGGCGATGGCCTGCTGCCGTCCCCTGATCGCGGTGGGCAGCCGAGGTTACCTGGGGCTCATCCGACCAGAGGTATGGCCGGAGGCCTGGAATACTTGGTTCGGAGATCACGATGCGGAGAGGCGCATGACCCGCAGGCGACTGACCAGCGACATGAAGGAGGTGATCCTCATGTCCGGGAACCGGTTGCACGAGATCACTTCCGCCAATCTCCGCCATGTCTCCGCGGCATACCCCATATCCCGGACCGCCAGGGAGACCTTGACCATCTATGAACGTCTGACGAGAACGGGAGACCTCTCGACACGTCGAACGACCAGGTAGACAACGAACGATTGACTCAAGTCAGGAGGTATTCATCTTGATCGAAGAGATAACGAACAGTTATGTCATCGAGCCTTGGGACCATCTCATGATGACGCAGTCGGCAGACGGCAGCGTGCATGACCAGTATGCGCCTCCGGAACTGGAGGAGCTGGCGCGGCAAGTGATGGAGCGATACGACATGAGCGTCTCCGGCATGGCGCTCATCACCGCCAAGCCAGACAAGGGCGGCGCGATCTGGCGAATCGAGACGAATCACGGACCGCGCAGTATCAAGGTGCTGCACCGGACGCCGAACCGGAGCCTGTTCAGCATCGGCGCCCAGGATTATCTGGTGCGGCAAGGCGCTCGCGTGCCGGCCCTGATCCCTACCCGGGAAGGCAACCTGTACGTCGTGGCGGGCGGCAAGGCCTGGATCGTGACCGAATGGGTGGAGCCGCTCGCTCCGGTATCGAAGATCGAGCTGGACGAGGTGCGGGAGCTGTGCCGCGGCCTCGGAGAGTTTCACCGGCTGTCGCGGGGGTATGTTCCGCCATTCGGCGCGGTCAAGGCTTCCCGCCTGTATCGCTGGCCGAAGTTCTACGAGAAGATCATCACGAAGCTGCGATGGTTCGAGGAGATCGCCCAGATCTATTCGGAATTCCCCGCATCCGGGACCCTGCTGTCCATGCTGGCCCAGGTAAAGGCCGAGGCAGCGGACTACTACCAGATGTTCCGCGACTCCGCTTACGAGCGGATGATCGGGATGGGCGAGCCATACTGGGGTTTGGCTCACCAGGATTACGGCTGGTCCAACGGCCAGATGGGGCCGGGCGGCGTCTGGATCATCGACCTGGATGGCGTCGCGTACGACATCCCGATCCGCGACCTGCGCAAGCTGATCACGAGCACGATGGTCGACATGGGCGGATGGGACCTGGCATGGGTGCGCGGCATGATCGAAGCATACAACGAAGGCAATCCGATCGACCGGGAGACCTATGAGCTGCTGTGGATCGATATGGCATTCCCCAATGAATTCTACAAGCACGTCAAGGAGATCGTCTATCAGCCGGAGACCTTCATCCCGACCGAACTGGAGCCGATCCTGAACCTGGTCGGCACGGTGGAGGCGACCAAATGGCCGGTGCTGGAAGAGCTCCGGGCAGATATGATGAAGTACCCGTCGGGCGAATATCCGGAGGTGCAGCAGGTGTCTTTCGTGGCCCCGCTCACGCTGCCCGAGATGTTGCCAGCGGCCTCATGGTTCGAGCGGCCGGGCGCAGAGGCCTTCGACGAGCTGGCGTTCATGCCCGCAGCGGAGGAGGCGGCAGCTTCGGAGGCTGTTCCGGCAACTGTTCCGGCAGCGCCTTTCTTCACCAGCCAGCGCGGCGTGATCGGCGCATCCAGGCGCAGGAGACGCGCCAGAAGGGGCCGCCGGAGCGGCAGGAGATTCGCCGCTTCCAGATCGGGCAGCGGCTCCGCGATGAATGCCGGATCGCGCACGCGCAGCAGGTCGGGCAACAGCCGCAACCATCGCCCCAGGTCCTCCGCGGCCAGCCGTTCATCTTCGGCCACTTCGCGAGAGAGGGTGAACGGAAGCGCGCGGCGCACCGGCGGCTCCGGGAACGTGCTCCTGCGCACGCCAGGACGCGTCAGATCGGCCAGCGTGTTGCGCAGATCTGTGCGCTCCGCTTCACGGCGCACGAGCAGACGCCAGGCAGGCTCGCGAAGCTCGACGCGCAGGTCGGCAAGCCGCAGAACAGGTTCCTGAGACAGGAGGAGAGGAGGTAAGGCATGAATATCCTGATGATCTGTACGGAGAAGCTGCCCGTGCCCAATATTCGGGGCGGCGCGATCCAGACCTATATCGACGGTGTGTCCACCATGCTGGCGCAGCATCATCGGCTTACGATCCTGGGGCGGACCGATCCCGCTCTGCCTGCGGAACAGCAGATCGGCGCGGTCCGATATATCCGGGTGCCGTCCGAAGGCATCTTCGATATCTATGCGCAGAATGTCGTCCAATATCTCCTTGGTTCCGGGGAGCAGTATGATCTCATTCATATCTTCAACCGGCCGCGTCTCGTCCTGCCTGTCCGTCAGGCCGCGCCACGTTCGCGGATCATCCTCAGCATGCACAATGATATGTTCGAGCCGGGCAAGATCGATCGGGCCGAAGCATCGGCCGCCATCGAGCAGACGGAGCGGATCATCACGATCAGCAACTACATCGGCCAACGGATCGCCTCCCTGTATCCGCAGGCGCAGCCGAAGCTGCGCAGGATCTATTCCGGCGTCGATCTGTCGAGATATGCGCCCTGGCTCGAGTCGGAGGAGGCGAGACGGGTGCGGGAGGCGGTGCGCGACAGGTATGGGCTGACCTCCCGCAAGGTGATCCTGTTCGTCGGCCGGCTGTCGCGCAACAAAGGTCCGCATGTGCTGGTGCGGGCGATGTGGCAGCTGCGCCATCCCGATGCGACGCTGGTGATCGTGGGCGGCGCCGGGTACAGTGACAACAGCGTGAGCGACTATATCGCCTACTTGCGGGCGCTTGCGGCCAGGTCGCCAACGCCGGTCATCACCACCGGCTATATCCCGGCCCAGGAGGTGTACCGGTGGTTCAATGCGGCTGATGTGTTCGTCTGCACCTCGATCTGGAATGAACCGCTGGCCAGGGTCCACTATGAAGCGATGGCCTCGGGGCTCCCGTTCATCACGACGGCGCGCGGCGGCAATCCGGAGGTCGTCACCGGAGACAACGGCCTGCTCGTCCACGATCCGGAGAATCCGCTCGAATATGCGAACGTCCTCAATGAATTGCTGTCCGATCCGGGAAGGGCGCAGCGCATGGGGCTTAATGGCCGAAGGATGGTCGAGCAACACTTCACATGGCCGAGGGTCGCACAGGAGATCCAGGGCGTCTGGGAGCAATGGCTGTGAATCCGAGGCCGGTTGCTCGTCATGTCCCCACAACAAAACCCACCTGATCGGTGGGTTCGCATACATAGCTGTCAGGTTGTAAGATCACGAGGCTCCTCCCGTCAGTCCGCGTCGTCCGGATCATCTTCCTCGTCGTCATCTTCCTCATCTTCCTCGTCCTCATCCTCGTCTGAGCTGCGATCTTCATCGGAGTCGTCCTCATCCTCGTCCTCGTCTTCATCGCTGTCATCGTCATCTTCCTGATCTTCGAGCTCCTCGAAGTCGATCTCATGCTCTTCCTCGTTGGCGTATTCCAGTTCGACTTCCTTCACCCGGTCCCATTCGACGCCGCTGATGAACGATTCCAGCTGATCTGCCGCGGGCGCGCCGCCCGGCTGAACCTGGAAGGTCGCCACCTCGCCATCGGTATATTGGACTTGCATTTCTACCACATCATCTCTCTGACGAATCGCTTCTCTCACCACATCGATTCTGGCCAACCTGTCTCATCCTTTCGTGATATTGATATGGAATATCTGGACATTTGCATGATATTCGGGCGTGACACAAGTGGTATAGACGAATGTGGAGCCTGGCGGTTTTTTCCCCGGTACCGTCATATTTTCATTCGCTTGATGTTGTTCGAACACATTTTACAGGAACAAGGGTACATACCCTTCCGGCCCTGTGGCCTTGCTCATAGTGTAGATTAGCGATCAAGGAGGAGAGGATGTAGATGAGCATCCTGATCATGGGGTTGGGATATGTCGGTGTGACAACCGGACTCTTGTTGGCAGAATTGGGATGGAACGTGGTCGGCTACGATCCGAATCGGGATCGGCTCAGCGAATTGTCGCAAGGCAAGCTTCCTTTCCATGAACCGCAGCTGGCGGATAAGCTGATCCAGCACGGAACAAGCGGCAGGATCCGATTCACCGATGATGTGGCGGCCGCTGTGGCGGAATGCGATGTGATCTTCATCTGTGTCGGCACGCCGGCGCGTGCGGATGGCAGTTGTGACCTGCAATATATCAGGCAAGCTTCCGGGATGATCGGCCAGCACATGCAGGGTTACAAGCTGATCGTCATCAAGAGCACGGTGCCGGTTGGCACCCATGAGCAGGTCACCGCGTGGATCGCCGAGGCCAGACAGGGAGACATCCCGTTCGAAGTGGTGTCCAATCCGGAATTTCTGAGAGAGGGCAATGCCTGGCATGATGCCATGCATCCCGACCGGATCGTCATCGGCGGCCATCACCATGGAGCCATGCGCAAGGTGCGTGAGTTATACCGGGGCATCCATTGTCCGTATGTCTTGTGCAGCCCGCGAACCGCGGAGATGATCAAGTATGCGTCCAACGCCTTCCTCGCCACGAAGATCTCCTATATCAATGAGCTGGCGAGATTGTGTGACCGGCTGGGTGTCCATGTGAATGATGTCGCTGCCGGGATGGGGTTCGATGAGCGGATCGGCCATCGCTTCCTGCAGGCGGGCGTCGGCTATGGAGGTTCGTGTTTCCCCAAGGACGTGCAGGCCCTGCTGCATCAGGCGGAGCAGCAGGGCATCAGGCTGTCGATTCTGGAGCAGGTGCATCGCGTGAACCGCACGCAGGTGAAGTATGCCATCGACCTTTGGGAACCGGTGCTGGGAACGTATGCGGACAAGGCGATCGCCGTTCTCGGGCTTGCCTTCAAGCGGGATACGGATGACCAGCGGGAGTCGCCGGCGCTGTCGATCATCGCTGAGCTGTTGCACAGGGGAGCCTATATCCGGGTGCACGATCCGATGGCGTGCCTGTCGAAGAGCCGGCGGTCGGCAAGGCTGGCGCAGCTTGACTCCGTCGAGGAGGCGCTGCGAGGGGCGGACGCCGCGATCATCGCCACCGATTGGCCCGAATACGCCGAGGCGAACTGGGCCAGACTGCGGGAGATGATGAAGGAGCCGATCATCCTCGACGGCAAGAATATGCTGATTGGCGTTCGCATGCAAACGCTGGGCTTTGTTTACCGCGGGATCGGGACCAACGTTCATGGGGACGACCAGCGGCGTCCTCCTTCCGAAGGGATGTTGGCTCCGGCCGAAGGGCCGATGGACGAAAGGATGAGCAGATCTGTATGAGAATCGTCGTCACCGGAGCAGCCGGATTTATCGGCTCCCATCTGTGCGAACGGCTGCTTGCGGACACGAATTGCGAAGTGACGGGCATCGACGCGATGCTGTCGCCGCTTGCGGCCAGACGCAATCTGCGAACACTCTTGCATCATCCGAGGTTTCGCCTCGTGGAAGGCGACCTTCTGAAGCTGCCCCTGCATGAGGTGCTGGATGGGGCGGAGACGGTCTACCATCTGGCCGGAATGCCCGGTGTCCGTTCGAGCTGGGGCGCTGACTTCAAGAAATACATCGTGAACAACATCGAGGTGACGCAACAGCTGCTCGAGGTGTGCGCTTCTCTGCCGATCAGGCGCTTCATCTACGCTTCCACGTCCTCGATCTACGGGGAGAAGACGGGGGCCGTCCGCGAGGATGCCGTTCCAGAGCCATTGTCGCCGTATGGCGTGAGCAAGCTGACGGGCGAATACCTGTGTCGCGTCTATCAGCGCAACCGGCAGCTGCCGATCATCATCCTGCGCTTCTTCACCGTCTACGGTCCGCGGCAGAGGCCGGACATGGCGTTTCACCGCTTCATCCGCAGCATGATCGAGGATCGTCCGATCACGATCTACGGCGACGGCTTGCAGACGCGCGATTTCACCTACATCGGTGACGGTGTGGAGGCGATTGCGGCCGCAGCTGTGGCGGATGGGCTGATCGGCGAGACGATCAACATCGGCGGCGCGGAGCGCGCCTCCGTGCTGGAGGCGATCGCCATCCTGGAGGAGCTGTTCGGGCGCAAGGCGAAGCTGGAGCGGCGACCGAGGCCGCATGGCGAGCCTCGCCATACCTGGGCAGACATCGGCAAGGCGGAGCGGCTGCTGGGCTATCGGCCGCGCACGCCGCTCCGGGAAGGACTGAGGCAGGAGATGCTGGATCTGCTCGAACTGTATGGAGGCTCGAGCCGCCAGCCATGAGCCGGCAGGCGTCGGCGCATCGATGGTTCCGGGCGCAAGCAAGCATCGATCCGCCGGATCGGTTATAGCGGTCGGCCTCCGCACTGTGTGACGATCCGGTCAGCGAACGATTTGATCATGGAGCAGCTCAGTAGCTGCGGCTTGTTGATGCATTCCAGCTGCAGCGAGGAGCTGCTCTTGTTCCATGCATATCGGAAGTGGATCTTCATCCCGGCGGTCTGTACGGTGAATCCTCCTGACGGAGACTTGGGAATGGCGAATCCTTGCTGGCGGCCTTTCGCCTGCAAGGCCTGAAATACCTGGCTGGTCACATTCGCATAGTGCCATGGGCTGCACCCGCTCATCATGCCTCACCTCCCCCGCCCTCGCGCTTGGTTGACAGCCATTCATCAGCCAGACAGGTGCACTAAACTATATGAACGGGGACAAATGTGCTATGCGCTTGTTGGAGACTCAGCATTGGAAGGCGCCGCTGCCATCCCGGGAAGCCTGCGATGAACACGCAATTCCAGAATGTCCAGAATTCGTAACTGATTTGTAACAACCTGGCAGTCCATCGCATTGAACACATGTCGCATGCTGTGTACAATTACGAATAAAAGAAAATGGCAGAGGGGATAGCGCGGTGAAGTCGATCACGGTAAAGCAACTGGTGGATCAATTCCGCCTGGAGGTGCTCGCAGGACACGGGCATCTCGAACGCAAGATCACCAAATCACGGGCACATCGCCCGGGACTGGAGTTCGTGGGGTTCTTCGATTACTTCCCCATGGAGCGGGTTCAGGTGCTTGGACGCAAGGAGATCACCTACCTGCATCAACAGACTGAGGAAGAGCGCAATCTGCACATCGGCAACATCGTCAAATATCATCCACCCTGCTTCATCGTCACCGCAGGGCAGGATGGCTTGAAATATCTGAAGATCTATTGCGAACAGGAGCAGATTCCGCTGCTCAGGACCCAGGAGACGACGACGGAGTTCATCGCCAGGCTGGATGCTTATCTGGTGAAGGCACTTGCTCCGGAGATCGCGGTGCATGGCGTCTGCGTCAACGTCTCGGGGATCGGCATCCTGCTCAGGGGCAAGTCCGGCGTCGGCAAGAGCGAAACAGCGCACACGCTGATCCGAAGGGGCCATCGTCTCGTCGCCGACGATATCGTCGTGCTGAAGAAGCTGAGCCCGCAGACGCTGCTCGGCACGCACAACAACACGAACAGGGAGTTCCTCGCCCTGCGCAGCGTCGGCCTGATCAATGTGATCCGCCTCTATGGGCGCAAGGCCTTCCAGGACGAGACGCGGATCTCGCTGGACATCGAGCTGACCCAGTGGAAGGACAACCAGCTGAACAACGAGCTGGAGCTGGCGCAGAAGACGGTGACGTACATGGATGTGGAGGTGCCGCATATCGAGATCCAGCTGCAGCCGGGACGAGATGTGGCCGGATTGATCGAAGCGGCCGCGAACAACTGGTATCTGCGCCAACAGGGGTACAGCGCGATGGAGGAGTTCATGAAGCGGATCGAGCAGGAGAGCTAGGCTGCCGCGGAGGTTGGCTTGAGATGGAGAACGAAGTCAGGTTCCATGAAGAACAGCCCTGCCGTGTCGGTATGTTGATCCGCTGTTCGTGACCACATGCCCTTTTTTCCGCTGATGCCGGCAAGATACTCAGGTATGGGGGATGGCAGGTGGATTGCCCGTTTGCCAGGGACGCTTGGCGGAACCGCGTCTCGTCGGCGTTCCGTCCTTCCGACGATGAGCAACCCGACCGATTTTAGAAAAAGAAAAATAAAGCTTTACAAGACGCCCCACGCGTGTTATGATCAATTTATCGAAAAGATTGGCCTGTTATGATTCACATTATGCAAAAGGTGAACATTGGGTACGATGACACCTTTTCCATGATGTGAATTTTTTATTTTCTGCGATTAGTATGCGCAAGCGTCCTGCGAAAGAAATAAGAAGGTCATGTTAATGTCAAATGTGAAGGAGGCGAAACATCCATGCAACAAGGTACCGTAAAATGGTTCAACCCGGAGAAAGGCTTCGGATTCATCGAGGTTGAAGGCGGCAATGACGTGTTCGTGCATTTCAGCGCGATCGTCGGCGAAGGCTTCAAGACTCTGGACGAAGGCCAACGCGTTGAATTCAACATCGTACAAGGCAACCGCGGCCCACAAGCGGAAAACGTCGTCAAGCTGTAACAGCTGACGGACGGAAGACGGAGCTGTCCCTCGAAAGAGGGCGGCTCCGTTTTTTTATTGAAATGGAGCATGCCGCCGAAGGTGGCGGCTCTCCCGAGGCGTGCCGCCAACGGAATGGCATGATATTTTTTCATTCCATCAAATGGCAAATATATCATAATCATTTATACTAGGTGGTATATTTGCAAGATATACGACACAGACAGATGGAGAGTTGATATGGTGAAGAATGGAAAAAGATGGTTGTTTGTTATCTTGAGCTTCGGTCTCGTCGTCTCATGGCTCCTGTCGTCTGCGGGGGGCATGGGATCATCCGCGCTGGCTGCTGACCGCAACAACCGGCCGGTCTACGCCATCCCCTATACCCCCAAGGTCCTGGTCGATGGCAGGCAGATCAACTTCGTGGCCTACAATATCGGGAACAATGGTTATTTCAAGCTGCGGGACATCGCCATGGCGCTAAGCGGCACGGAGAAGAGCTTCAGCGTCGAGTGGTCGGGAGAGCGGAATGCGATCATGCTCACATCCGGCAAGCCGTACAAGCCGCAGGGCGGCGAGCTGACAGGCAAGTCCCCGGATACAATCGAGTTCGGCGACCTCTCAACTTCAACGGTATATCTCGATGGCAAGAAGCTGGAGCTGACCGCATATACCATCAAGGGCAACAACTACTTCAAGCTTCGCGATCTTGCCGCAGCCCTGGATTTCGGCGTCACCTGGGATGCCGCCACCCAATCCGTGATGATCGATTCGACCGCCGGCTACGTCCCGGAGGGAGGGACCGCGCCGAAGGATCAAACGGCGCCTTCGCAGAACGGAAGCTCCGGCGAGCCGTCCGCCCATGCGAATGCGAAGCTGGCCTATTCAGTCCTGTTCTCAGACTCCGGCAGGGAAGCCTTACCGCTGCTGCTGGTCGACGATGAACCCTATCTGGGAGTCCACGACCTCGCCACCCTGCTGTCCGACACGAACCGGCGCTTCGAGATCGTCCGTCGGGATGCGAAGAATCGGTCCTATGAGCTGGCAACAGGCCGGAATTTTGCCATTACAGGCGCTGAAGAGGAGCTTCGGGCGAAGCTGATCGACTTCCTGGACCGGAATGCGAAACAGTGGACCGTGCCTGTTGCAGCGTCGAAGATGACCGTAACGGTCATGGTGGACGGGGTGTCTCGACAGGTTCCGGCCTACGAGTATAACGGGGCCTTCTTCCTTCATGCGCGAGACCTCGGACATCTGCTGTCCGTCGAGCTTCTCCCCGTGGAAAGTGTGGGAGCCCCGGCATACCGATTCGTGCCCAATTACCCGGGAACCTATCGCCTGGGAACCGAGTCAACCGATTATGCCGTGCGCAACATTCTCTCGGCGAGGCCAACCCGCTGGGCATCCATCCCGCAACGGTATCTGTATGCCGATGCGTCCAACCAGACCTTGAATCTGGTCACCGCATATCCATGGCAGGAGGATGTGAAGACAGAGGATACGGCGATCGAGATACGGACCTATGACCGGGAGATGAATCTGATCTCCACGAAGCGCGTGGACTTCGAGCTGCCGATCTTCGGAGCCTTCTATGCCGGTGAGCAATATCTCTACATCGCCTTCGGCCAGAAAAACCTGGAGGAGGATGACGGGAAGGAAGTGATCCGCATCGTCAAGTACGACCGGGACTTCAATCGTCTGTCTTCCGTCAGCGTCTATGGTGGGGAGATCTATACCATTCTGCCGTTCGATGCCGGCAGAGGAAGGATGGCCGAGCAGGGCGATACGCTGGTATTCCATACATCGCGCGAGAAGTACGCGACGCTGGATGGGGTGCACCATCAGATGCAGCTGACGTTTGTCATTCAAAACGCCCACGATGCGGGTGGTCAATGAGCTGGGCGATTTCCAGAGCAATCACGTCAGTCACTCTTTCGATCAGTATGTGGTGTTCGATGGCAATTCCCATGTTCTCCTGGATCATGGCGATGCATCCCCGCGCGCCATCGTGCTGAACAAGTCGGTCGGCTCGGAATATGTGGAGTTGAATCTGTATAACATTCCTGGACCTAAAGGGGCCAATGCGACAGGGGTGAGCGTAGGCGGATTCGAAGCTTCCTCCACCCACTTCCTGGCTCTGTTCCACACGGTGGATCATTCGAAGGTCAGATCCTATACGTCCTACGAGCTGGAGGGTTATATGGAGGAAGAGCTGTCGCATATCAGGGTCAGAGCCGAGCGCAGGGACGTCATGATCGCTGCCGTGCCCAGGAATCAATTGTCAGCTTCGCAGGTGGAACACATCACGCTCTATAAATATTCGGACAAGAATATGACTTCCTCCAAGCCGTTCATGGTTCGGACAGGAGCGGATCGGTACATGGTTCTGTGGAATGAGTACGAGATCGGCACGATGAAATCCTACAGCTTCTTGCAGGAAACGTTCCAATTGAAAGGCGTCCGCTACCTGTATGTGGATGGCAGGGGCAGGCCGTTGGGCGACTCGGTGCTCGTCGAGGGATACAGCCTGTCGGGCTTCGATCCGATCGTCTACGGGGACAAGGTCGTCTGGTTCAGCGACACGGGGATTCAGCAGCTTCTGTACACGCTGCCGATCAGGTAATCAGGCTTCGTATGAGTGGATAGATGAAAAGGCAAGTCCGGGATGTCAGCCTGGACTGACGGACGGACTTGCCCCTGAAGGCTGTCAGTTGGTCGGGCTATTCTGACCTTGCTGGACAGCCTTTTATTTTTGGCTGTGTTTCAATCGACTGTTTGTCACGAATGGCTTGACGCTTACGGAACGTGGATTCGTCATGGACCATATGATGGCATCCTCAACCGCCTCGGGCTTCGCTGGAGCCATGGTTCGCAGGCGCATCAACCGGCGCAGCTGCAGGCGCGTCGGCCGGTGCGTCGACCGGTACAGCATCCTCGCCCAATGCGGGCAGGGACGCGATATAGGCGTCGGACATCCTCAGCAGCTTCAGCGCCTTGCTGTAGTCCTGCGAGTAGGCCGTCGGAGACGGCAGCTCCATCTCCGCATCCTCCAGCGGGTACATCACGCCATCCTCCAGCCCGGAGCCGGGCACGAAGATGACCTCTTCATTGATAAAGCTGCCGCCTGGCAGATACGTGCGCTGTCCGATCAGGTTGCGATCATGATTGAGCAGGTCCTGGCCGAACACCACTTTGTCCTCATAGCTGATGCCCAGGAGATTCATGATCGTCGGCAGGATGTCGATCTGCCCGCCCATATTGTGGCGGACAAGCCCCTCATCCATTCCGGGTACCCGGATGATCAGCGGAACATTGAACATCTGCGCCCTGGTATATTCGGGGATGCCAAGCAGCTCGGCCAATGGCTTGGTCACCTCCGGCGGTTCGTTGACATTGACGCCGAAGTGGTCTCCGTAGATGACGACCAGCGCATCCTCCCACAGCCCGGCCGCCTTCATCTCCTCGATCCAGGTGCCCAGGGCATAGTCCGCATAGTGCGCGGATTGGAGATAGTTGCCCAGGAAGGTGCCCTCCAGATGCGCGGGCAGCTTCAGCCTGCGCTTCTCCTCCGGAAGATCGAACGGGTTGTGATTGCTCATCGTGATCAGATTGGCGTAGATGCGGTTGCCGCGTTCGCGGATCTCGCGGAAGACGTCGAGCGATTTGCGGTACAGCACCTCATCCGACGCGCCGAAATGCACCACATCCTCTTCCCCGAAATACTGCTTGTCATAATAGCGATCGAATCCCAACGCCGGATACATCTGATGGCGATCCCAGAACTTGATCTCATTCGTATGAAGCGTGACCGATTCGTAACCGTATGGTTTCAGGTATCTGGGCAGGGACGGAACCTTGCGGCCGGCCGTCTGCAACGACATCGCCATCGTCCCTGTGGGATACAGCGACGTGTTCGCCACGAATTCGGCGTCCGAGGTATTGCCCTTGCCGATCTGCTGATAGAATCGGTTGAAATAAATGCTGCTTCCGATCAGCTCATTCAGCACCGGCGTTACTTCCTGACCGTCAACCTCAAGGCCGATGAGAAAATCATTGAAGGACTCCAGCTGGATCACATAGACATCCTTGTCCATCGCAACGCCGTGCATGAACGGATCGTCAGCGAGGCGGATGCCCTTGGCCTGCCGCACGGCGCGCGGCGTCACCTCCTGACTCTTCGCGACCAGCTGCTTCTTGACGTCGGAATAGACAGCATAGGCCTGATAGGTCAGGATGCCCATGTCTCTCGCCTTGACGATCTCGTTGATCGTGCCTCCGCCTATCGCCTGCAGCACATGGACGACCGCGAGGATGAGGCAGGCGAGGATCAGGGCGGCGCCGTACCTGGTTCGCATCCGCCACCCGTTCTGGATGAAGCGAAGCGGCTTGCGCAACAATCCCTTGACCGCCACGATGCCGAGCACGACCGGCAAATCTATGAACATCAGATAATAGACAGGCTTGATCAACATGGCAATGGTGCCGCCAACGTCACCGACCTGATTCGCGTTGAACAGCGACGTATAGGTGGCCAGCGTGTTGAAATAGCGGAAATAGACGATCATCGCGAACAACGCCAACGATACGACAAGATTGATCACCATATATGACCAGAAGCGCAACCGCGGCTTGCCCTGGAAGATCGCTTCGATGATGGCGACGCCGGCGATCAGCAGGGGCAGCTCGATATAGAAGGATTGCCACAGACTGCCGCCTACGATGATCGATCTGGCATAGGCGATTTTGCACCATAAGACAGCCAGGAACAGGATTCCTGGCTGATACAGGTATTTTCTCAGAACAGGTAACATGAGAGCCTCCAGGCGAATCTGTCATCTTGCGAGTCTTGCAAGATCCATAATCAACTTGCTAACCATTATAACGCAATTTCAATGGAAAAGGTTTTGGAAATGTAAAGAAAACGGCAAGACTTCATTTCCATGTGCAGATGCGGGAGGCGCAAGAGGAGGATATGCCTGGGGAGAAGCAACCTCTCCTCAGGCATGCTGCTTGCGGTACTGGGAGGGCGTGAGGCCGCAGTAGTTTTTGAATACGGTAATAAAATAGCTCAGATTATCAAATCCTACCTGCAGGGCGATATCGAGAATCTTGTCGTCCGTATCGGTGAGCAGGACCTTCGCTTGCTGCATGCGGTATTCGTTCATGTAGGCCACCGGACTTCTTCGCATCGTCTTCTTGAAGAAGCGGCAGAAATGCTCCTCGCTCATGCCGACCACATCGGCCAGATCCCTGAGGCGGATCGGCTCCTGGTAGTGATGGTGAATGTACGACAGCACCTGCTTGAGCCGCTCCACATGCTGCGCTTCCGAGCGGGATGGCGCAAGTCTGGCCTGCCCTTCGCCCAGCAGGATGGCGAAGATCATCAGGAGATCGGACCTGGTGATCAGCTCGTAGGCGCTCCGTCGATCTAGATTCGCCCGGATCAGCGAGCGCAGGCGCTCGATCAACAGCTGCTCCTGTGGCGTCTCGCCGCGAATGACCGACGGCAGGATGAGGTGCCTGTGCGCGACCGGCTCGATGTATTGCTGCTGGATCGCATCCCGGTTGCGGCTCGCCAGGAAGTCCGGATGGAAGACGACGGCATAGAGCGTGCAGCTGGTGCGCTCGACCGGGAAGGCGCCATGCAGCACGCCGTTTCCCACAAATACCGCCTGACCCGGCACAAGCTCGTGCTCCGCCATGTCCAGCTGAACGCGAATCCTGCCCTCGGTGATCAGCATCAGCTCCATCTCATCATGCCAGTGACAGTCGAACAGCGTTCGTCCGTCCGGTTCGTTCACCTCATATACGCTGACGGGATAGTCCGGCAAGCCGTGGATGCGGTCTTCCCTCAGTCTGAGCAGGTCGCGGTTCATGGCCATCTCTCCTTGGAAGGTGGTAAACGTTTCATGAATCAAAATATCGAAACTATTGATCAAATTTCAGCAAGATTAACGAGATACATATCAATATTATTATAAATGAGTCCGGAGACCAAGTCATCCGGGCGATCGCAGCACAGATACAGCCTGCAAGTCACACAAGGATCATCATACAAATTGAAGAGGTGGACAGGATGAAATTTACAGACGGGTATTGGCAGGTACGCAAAGGCGTCACCATCCAGAATCCGACGGAAGTTCGCGATGTGCGCGTGGTTGGCGACGCCCTGTACGTGTACGCGGCCACGAAGCATGTCCGGCACAGGGGCGATACGCTGAACGCAACGCTGATCACGGTGAAGTTCAGCTCGCCGCGCCCGAACATCATTCGTTGCGAGTACCTGCACCATATGGGCAAGGTGGAGAAGGGGCCGAAGTTTGAGCTGTACGAGGAGCCGGCGGAGGTGATCATCCGCAATGACGAGCACGAGGCGAGCCTGACGAGCGGCAAGCTGACCGTGCGCATCGCCAAGGGAGACAAGTGGCAGGTCGACTACCTGTACGACGGTCGACGGCTGACCGGCACCGGCTACAAGGGAGCAGCGACGATCTCGGTCGAGGGCGACGGCGATTACATGCGCGAGCAGCTCGATCTCGGCATCGGCGAATACGTGTATGGCATGGGTGAGCGCTTCACGCCGTTCGTGAAGAATGGACAGGTCGTCGACATCTGGAATGAGGACGGGGGCACGAGCAGCGAGCAGGCGTACAAGAACGTTCCGGTCTATGTCTCCAATTACGGTTATGGCGTATTTGTCAATCATCCGGAGCGGGTCTCCTTCGAGGTGGCCTCCGAGAATGTCTCGAAGGTGCAGTTCAGCGTGCCGGGCGAGCGCCTCGAATATCTGGTGTTCGCTGGCGAGACGCTGAAGGATGCCCTGGATCACTACGCTTCCCTGACCGGCAAGCCGGCGCTTCCGCCCGCCTGGTCCTTTGGCCTGTGGCTGACGACGTCGTTCACCACGAGCTATGACGAGGAGACCGTAAACCGTTTCATCGACGGCATGTTCGATCGGGATATTCCGCTTCGCGTCTTCCACTATGACTGCTTCTGGATGAAGGAGTACGAATGGTGCAACTTCGAATGGGACAAGGATGTCTTCCCGGATCCGGAGGGCATGCTGAAGCGGCTGAAGGACAAGGGACTGAAGATCTGCGTCTGGATCAATCCTTACATCGCCCAGAAGTCCCCTCTGTTCGAGGAAGGCATGAAGAACGGCTATCTGGTGAAGACGCCGGCTGGCGACGTATGGCAATGGGATATGTGGCAAGCGGGCATGGGGCTGGTGGATTTTACGAATCCGGAAGCAACGGCATGGTACAAGTCCAAGCTGAAGGCGCTGATCGACATGGGCGTGGATTGCTTCAAGACGGACTTCGGCGAGCGCATCCCGACGGATGTTGTCTATTACGACGGCTCGGACCCGGTGAAGATGCACAACTATTACACGTTCCTGTATAACAAGGCGGTATTCGAAGTGCTAGAGGAGAACCTCGGCAAGAACGAGGCAATGCTGTTCGCTCGCTCGGCGACCGCAGGCGGCCAGCAGTTCCCGGTGCACTGGGGCGGCGACAACTCCGCCAACTATCTGTCGATGGCGGAGACGCTGCGCGGCGGGCTGTCGCTCGGCCTGAGCGGCTTCGGTTTCTGGAGCCACGATATCAGCGGCTTCGAGAGGACGGCGCCGCCAGACATCTACAAGCGCTGGGTCGCCTTCGGGCTCTTGTCCTCGCACAGCCGTCTGCACGGCAACGAGTCCTATCGCGTGCCCTGGCTGTTCGGTGAGGAAGCGGTCGATGTGCTGCGCCACTTCACGAAGCTGAAGCACAGGCTGATGCCTTACCTGTTCAGCAAGGCGGTGGAAGCCTCGAAGCGCGGATGGCCGATGATGCGCCCGATGGTGCTGGAGTTCGGCGAAGATCCGACCTGCGACGTTCTGGACCTGCAATACATGCTCGGCGATGCGCTGCTCGTGGCGCCGATCTTCAATGAGCAGGGCAACGTCCGATACTATCTGCCGAAGGGCCGCTGGACGAATCTGCTCACCGGCGCGGAAGCGGAGGGCGGATGGCATTACGAACAGCACGATTACTTCAGCCTGCCGCTGATGGTGCGGCCGAACACGATCCTGGCGATCGGCGCCAATGAGCGTCTGCCGGATTATGATTATGCCGATGGCGTGGAGCTGCATGTATTTGCCCTGGAGGAAGGCAGGCAGGCGAAGGCAGAGGTGTACAACGTGAAGGCCGAACTGGAGCTGACGGCCACGGCGGTGCGGGAAGGCTCGACGATCACGCTGAACGTCGATGGCAGCGGCGCCGGCAAGCCATACAGCTTCGTACTGCGCGGCATCGGCAGCGCGTCGGGCGTGACGGGCGCTTCCGTCGAGCAGACGGAGCAAGGGCTGCGACTCGTGCCGGAGGCTGGCGCGAAGACGATCGTCGTGCAGCTGTAAGCGCGCAGGCAAGGCTGACACGCGCTGTGACCGGCCGGGCAAGCGGCTGAAACTGCGGCGGGTCTGAGGCGATCGCGGCCGCGTGAGAGCCGAAAAAATCGTGTCTCAGGCGGTTCGGAGTGGACGAAGCCGCGTGAGAGCCGAAAAAATCGTGTCTCAGGCGGTCCGAGGCGATCGCAGCCGTGTGAGAGCCGAAAAAATCGTGTCTCATGCGGTTCGAGGCGATCGCAGCCGCGTGACATGCGCTAAATGCAGAAGAGGCTGCCGGGATCTGGTCAGGTTCGTTGACCTTTTCCCGGACAGCCTCTCTTTGTCTATATCGTCAGATGGGCATGTTGGAGCTGCGATTTCTCCACCTGGATCGTCGTATGCTGGATGCGGAACCTGTCCTCGATCCGGCGGATTGCTTCCTGCAGGATCTGCTGGCAATCGCTCGAATCGGTTACGAGCAGATGGCAACTCAGCGTGTCCATGCCAGAGGTGATGGTCCACACGTGCAGGTCGTGCACGTCGATCACGCCGTCGATCGATTTCAGCATGGAGGCGAGCTCCTCGATATCGATCGTGACGGGCGTCCCCTCCATCAGGATGTTGAGGGAGTGGCTGATGACCCGCCATGCTCCGCGCAGGATCAGCAAAGCGACCAGCACGCTGATGATCGGATCGAGGATGTACCAGCCGGTCAGCAGCATGGCCAGTCCGGCTATGATCGCGCCAACCGAACCGAGAGCGTCGCCGAGGACGTGCAGATACGCGCTGCGCACATTGATGTTGCCTTTGGTATCGCTGTTTCGAATGAGCATCCAGGCGCTCAGCATATTGGCGAACAGACCGACCGCAGCAACGGCCAGCATCAGACCTCCCGCGACCTCGGGCGGTTCCAGGAAGCGCTCATATGCTTCATAGAGGATGAAGCCTGCCATGACGAACAAGGTGACGCCATTAAACAGCGCGGCCAGTATCTCGAAGCGATAGAATCCATATGTCTTGCTTGCGGAAGGAGGCTTGGCGGCGAACCACAGGGCGATGAGGCTGAGAGCAAGCGCGCCGACGTCACTCAGCATATGGGCGGAGTCGCTTAGCAGAGCGAGGCTGTTCGTGACCAGTCCACCGATGAATTCGAGCAGCATGATGCCGGCGGTGATGATCAGCGCCAACGTCAGCCCTCTGCGGTTACCGGGGTGGACGTGTACATGGCTATGCCCGTGATCATGTCCGTGGTGCGCATGCCCATGACCTGAACCATGGCGATGCTCGTGTCCATGCCCATGAGCGTCCCCGACATGGTGGCGATGCTCGTGTCCATGCGCATGAGCGTCCCCGACATGGTGGCGATGCTCGTGTCCATGCGCATGAGCAGCCCCGGCCTCGTGCCGATGCTCGTGTTCATGCGCATGATCGGCCCCGGCCTCGTGCGGGTGCTCGTGTTCATGCGCATACTGTTTGTTCTGATGACGTTTGGCCATCGTACATTCCTCCTTCACGCTGGCCCTGGACGATGCTCCCGCCATACTCCGTTGCCAGGACGCTCGCTCTTCATCGGTATCGCCAGTCGCATCCTCATGAGCTTGCGCTCAATGGCAACGACAAGAGTCCCTGCACGTTGATATCAACAGTATATCCGGCAGTTCGACAGCGGTTACTTAATCGTAAAGATTCCGAAATACATAAACATATGAGCAACTATTCATGTGTTGATCATACCACTGAAAAATGTGGTTGGCAAGATATTAAATGCGAATTTTTTCATGTATAATGCAATCAGATGATTCGAGGGATTGCCGTCGAATCCGGCGATGAATGCCGCGCATCAAGGACTCGAGGACGTCATGACGGAAGATGGTGAATGTATGGAAGGTGGTCGCGATGGCCAGGAAGGAGCGAACATCATGTTGGATGAACGCCATCCGGAGATGGTGAGCGACGAGCAGGCGCAGAATCTGGCCGAATTGTTCAAGGCGCTCGGCGATCCGACTCGCGTCAGGATCATCAGCCTGCTGATCGGCCGTGAGCTGTGCGTGAATGATCTGACCGTTTATCTGCAGATGGGGCAGTCGGCGGTGTCGCATCAGCTTCGTTATCTGCGGAACATGCGCATCGTCAAGCGGCGCAAGGAAGGCAAGACCGTGTTTTATTCGCTGGATGACGATCATATCGAGCAGATTTTCAGGCAGACGCTCAAGCATCTGGAACATCATTGATCGGAACTGCTGATTGCAGAAGATATGAGCACAGCTGCCTTATTGCAGCCATGACACATGGAAGATTATACACAGGATATCACGATTGAACCAGACGGAGGTATGCGATGACATTCTTTAATTTTGCTCATCGGGGAGCTTCCGGCCATGCGCCGGAGAATACGATGGCCGCTTTCGTGAAAGCGGTTCAACTGGGCGCCAATGCGATCGAGACCGACGTGCAGATGACCCGGGACGGGCAGCTCGTCCTGATCCATGATGAAACGCTGCGAAGAACGGCCGGCGTTGACGGCTGGGTGAAGGACCACACGCTGGCAGAGCTGAAGGATCTGGACTTTGGCGCCTGGTATGATGAGTCCTGTCGCGGCGAGCGGATCCCGACCCTGGAGGAGCTGCTGGAACTCGCCAGGGAGCATGATCTTTATCTGAATGTGGAGCTGAAGAACGGCGTCGTGCAGTATCCGGAACTGGAGAGCAGGACGGTCGAGCTCATTCGCAAGTATGGACTGACCGATCGGGTGATCATCTCCTCCTTCAATCACTATTCCCTCGTGCTGATGAAGCAGCTGGCGCCGGAGATCCGCACGGCCATCCTCTATATGGAGGGGCTGTACGAGCCCTGGGAATATGCGAAGCGGGTTGGCGCTTCCGCCCTTCATCCGATCTATCTGGCGGTCACGAAGGAGTGGGTCGCGCGAGCGAAGGAAGCAGGCATCCGCTATCATCCGTTCACGGTGAATGGAGAGGCGGAGATGGCCGCATTGCTGCAAGCGGGTGTGGACGGCATCATCACGGATTATCCTGACCGACTCGCCAGGCTGCTGTCCGCCAGGGAGTAACGGACCAAGGCAGCATCACCCGGCTAACATCAGGCGCCTGCAAGCGGAGGAGTTTGAGGATCAAGGTCCGGTCATCAGGCAGAGATAGAGAGAAGCGGACAGCGTCCCGGTTCAGCGGTGAGAGACTGCGCCTCGTCTGGCGTACAGCCTTGAAGCGAACGGAAGGGGAGCATCCGGAAGACATGCACCAGATTCGGATACGGAAGTCGGAGCAGATCCAGGCATACATGCCAGGTCATTATGATCAGGGAGTGGTAGTTGATGAGAAAAACATGGCTCCTCGGGTTCGGCTTCTTCAGCATCAGTCTTACGTGGGCACTGTACAATGCGTTTGTTCCCCTGTTTCTTGAGGATTTCATCGAGAGCGCGATGGTGATCGGCTTTCTGATGACGATGGACAATTATCTGGCGCTGTTCGTCCAGCCCTGGATCGGCAACCGCAGCGACCGCACGGAGACCAGATTCGGCAGGAGGATGCCCTATCTCCTGATCGGCATGCCGCTGGCCGCGATCTTCATGTCGATGATCCCGCTCTATACGTCGCTGCTCACGCTCGTGGTGTTCATGTTCCTGATGAACGTCTCCATGAGCTTGTATCGCTCGCCGACGGTTGCCCTCATGCCGGATATCACCCCGGACGCACAGCGCTCCAAGGCCAACGGCATCATCAACTTCATGGGCGGCATCGGCACCGTGGCGGCCTTTGGCGTCGGCTCGATCCTGTACGACGCGAACCGCAATCTGCCATTTATAGGCGCAGGTCTGCTGACGCTGCTCGCGCTGTTCATCGTCTTCCGAAGCATCAAGGAGAAGCGGGACACGATCTCGTACACCGTCTCCGAGAAGAAACAGGTGCGCATGCGCGGCGAGCTCGATCGGACGACGGTTTTTCTGCTGCTGGCGATCTTCTTCTGGTTCCTCTCCTATCAGGGTGTGGAAGCGATGTTCACCCTGTACGGCACGCTGCATCTGGGGCTGAGCGACGGCCAGGCGTCGTTCCTGCTGACGTTCTTCTCGCTCGCCTTCCTGGTCTTCGCGCTGCCGAGCGGATATCTTGGCACGAGATTCGGCAAGAAGAAGATGATCCTGATCGGCGTGGCGGGGCTGATGTGCGTATTTGCAACCGTTCCGTTCATCGAATCGATCGCATGGCTGCGCGTCCTGCTGATCATCGGAGGCATCTTCTGGGCCTGCATCAACATCAATTCCTATCCGTTCGTCGTCTCCACAGGCAGGGAGAGGAGCATCGGAACAAGAACCGGCTTGTACTACCTTGTCTCCTCGCTGGCAGCGATCATCTCGCCGCCGCTTGTCGGGCAGATCATCGACTGGACGGACTATTCGATGCTGTTCGTCTATGCCGCGAGCATGATGCTGCTGGCGATGGTGTGCGTGCTGAACGTGCGTCACTCAGGCAAGGCGGTCGAGCAAGGCGCGTCCTTGTCCCAGTGATCCGTAGCGCTCTCTCATCGTGAGCCGGACAACGTGGCACCTCCGTCCCTGCATCACATCCATCACACATACATAAGAGAGGTGATCAGCTTGCAAAAGAATCGATTGGGCCGATCGGATCTGCTCGTATCCGAGATCGGGCTCGGCTGCATGTCGCTCGGAACGGATGAGACAGCCGCAAGGCGGATCATCGACGAGGCGCTGGAGCTGGGCATCAATTTCTTCGATACGGCCGATCTGTATGACCAGGGTCTGAACGAGACGATCGTCGGCAAGGCGCTGGCGGGCCGCCGCCAGGAGGTGGTGCTGGCGACCAAGGTGGGCAACCGCATCATTCCGGGTCAACCGGGGTGGGTATGGGATGCCTCGAAGGAATACATCATGGAAGCGGTCAAGCACAGCCTCAGGCGGCTGAATACGGATTACATCGACCTGTATCAGCTGCATGGCGGCACGTTGGAGGACCCGATCGACGAGACGATCGAAGCGTTCGAGCGGCTGAAGGAGCAAGGCTGGATACGCTGGTACGGCATCTCCTCGATCCGGCCGAACGTCATTCGGGAGTATGTTCGCCGTTCGAACATCGTCAGCGTGATGAACCAATACAGCATCGTCGACCGCCGGGCTGAGGAGGAGGTCATCCCGCTACTCGCGGAGCATGGCATCAGCATCATCGCCCGCGGACCGGTGGCGAAGGGCATCCTGACGGATAACGGCGCTCACAAGGCGGAGCAGGGATTCCTCGACTACAGCAAGGCGGAGCTGCTCGAGCTTCGCGGCAGGCTGCAGGAGCTCTCGGCAGGCAAGCGGTCGCTCACCCATACGGCACTGCGTTATTGCCTGGACGAACCGACGGTGGCGGTGACGCTGGCCGGCGCCAGCAGCGTCGAGCAGCTGCGGGACAACGTGGCCGCTTGCCGCGCTCCGGCTCTGACGCGGGAAGAACGCGCCGCGATCCAGGCCGTATCCAGGGCGAATGTCTATACGCAGCATCGCTGAGAGCCGGCGGAGAACATCCGCCACGACCTGAGCTCGCTGCGGCAGATCGGTCTGATCATGCGTGGGGCACGGCCGTCCCGGCGGCTCCATCGGTTCGTGATGAATTTCGCTATATGACGTCTAAGGACGTTTGGTGTCTGCCCGCTCAACGAGCGGCAGCGTCCAAACGTCCTTTCTCGTCTGCCCTGTGATCAGGATTCGACCAGCTGCTTCAGGCCGGCTTCCGCTTCCTTGAGCCGCTGCAGGGTGACCTGGTTCTGTTCCAGCAGCGATTGCGTCAGGGCGGTAGCCTGCTGCATCGTGGCCGTCGCTTCCTCGCTGGTGGATGCCAGATGCTGCGTCGCCTCCTCGATGGAACCGGAGGACTCGATGATCTGGCCCAGCAGCCCGGTGTAGCTGTCCGACAGCTGCTTCACCGCATCGATGGAGGCGCGGATCGAGTCGAAGGAACGGATCGTCAGCCTGGTCGCCTCGCTGCTCTTGTCCATCCGGCCCGTGATGAGTCCCATCTTGTCACTCGTCTGGTCCATCTGTTCGGAGAAGCCTTGGAGCTTCATCGAGATCTGCTCCGCTGACCGGGCGGTCATATCGGCCAGCTTGCGAATCTCGCCGGCGACGACGGCGAAGCCCAGCCCGTGTTCACCGGCGCGTGCCGCTTCGATGCTGGCGTTCAGCGCGAGCAGATTGGTCTGGCCCGCGATCTCGCGGATCGCCTGACTGATCTTCGTCGTTTCCTCCATCTGCGCATGGAGCGTCATGATGTCGCGCGCCATGTCATCGATATCCTGTCTGAACCTCCCGATCGTCGATTCCAGCCCGGTCATGACCTGGGCGCCGGAGGCAGTGGTTGCATGCGCTTCGGCCACCTTGCTGTTCAGCGTATCGAAGGAGCGCGTCATGCGCTGGATCAGGTCGCGCATATGGAGCATCGCCTGATTGATGGACAGCGTTGAATCCATCTGCGCACTGGCCCCGTTCGTGATCTCGTTGAAGGACGTGGTCAATTCGCCGAACGCTCGGGTCGTGTCTTCACTGGTCGCCGTGATCGAGCTGAGACGACTGGACACCTCGTTGACATGGAAGAGGACGGTCTGGCTTCGCTCCGCCTGCTGACGCCGCAAGCGCTCGCTGTCTGCCCTTGCTCGCTCCATATCCCTGTTCGTGGCGGATACGATGCTGCGCAGCGCCAGCATCAGTCCGGCGATCACCAGGTAATAGACCAGATAGGTTCCGGCGAGCTGGTTGTCGATCTGAAGGATGGAGGCCTGGCCGATCAGCATGTAGAACAGTTCGGCCAACGCGATGGCATGCGTGATCAGGCTCAGCCTCAGATGGTTGAAGACGACGGATAACAGGAGCAGGAAATAGATCGTCAGGAAGTTGGTCAGCGCGGGCATGGAGATGATCGTGTAGAAGTTTGTCAACGAATAGCCAATAATGGCGATATACCCCAACTGTCTTATCCATAGCCTTCGATAATGCAGGATGCCAAGTACGGTGACGTTGATCAGCATGAGGAGTGCGGGAACCAGCGATTGCTCCCAGTGCGTGCTGAGCGTCAGGCCCAGGAAGCTGATGAGCATGAGGAAAGCGAGCGCGGCAAGCGCGGCCGTGTTCCGGCGGATCAGATCAAGCTCTTGCAGAGATCTGCCCTGGTCAGAAGAAACATGCTTGTACAATCGTTGAAGCTCCATGCAGGAATCCTCCCATCATCACAATATGTTGATTTTCTTTAGGCTGTGGTTCCATCGGTTGTTGCTTATGACACGGATGGCCTGACGTTAACGGAACGTGGATCCGTTGTGGAACTCCCAAAGTCTGGAACATCGACCCGAATCATCCCATCACGCACTGACATTCCGTCAGCCTTGGGAAAAAGCCGTTTGGCCACAATTAGCGGATCGACGTTCCGACACGGCGGCATGCTGGTCCCTGCGTGGTCCGCAATTCCTTCATCCCGCCATTCACAACAACAAAGATCAACACAGCCTTGCTTTATGCTCAACTGCCAGGTAACCGGTACGCATCGTGAAGAAACAGTGATGAGCAGGCGGATGCCTGGAGATTGCCGAAGCTGATGAACGACAGAATGGACAATCGATGTGCAGATGAACATGGGAAAGTTACATGAATAGATCAAGCGATCTTGCGGAGCGTCAAGGAAACCGGTCACGGATAACCATGCCATATTGCGGATGTGCGGACAGGACCAGACTGTGCAGGATAGATGGGCGGCGATTCCTGGCGTCAAGGTGACAAGCGATCGGTATGTATGGCCGCAGGATGATGGTTGCCTGTCCATCTGTCGATTCGATTCCAGGGGCATGATGGTACCGGATGAAGGCTGCTGAAAGATCGGCCTGTTGTCAGCTGACCAATCGGGGACATGGACGTGGCGACGAAAAAAGGAGTCACTGGTTATGGGGAAACGACTTCATCAGCTGGTACCTACATCATTCTACATATCCATGTCGAATCCTGCCGCAACTTGCTGCAAGAAACCCATAAATCTTGATCGAGTTTCCCCCATTCCTTCAATAATGTGGTATAGTTAACGGTGGATATAACGGTTCGGCTCTGTTCGGTACACCAGGATGAGACCACTTGCAAACGCTTCTCGGCATGTCTGTGTTTGGAGGGGATGGGGTTGAGAGGCAAGAGACTGCTGTTCGATTACATCAGACGCAACTGGCTGTGGTATGTGCTGTCCATCTCGATCATCGGAGCGGGACAGGTGATCCATTCCCTGTTTCCGATCGTGATCGGCAATTTCACCACCGATCTCGAGCATCAGATGCTGGATCTGCGAGGCGTTCAGCGCTACGGGCTGCTGCTGCTCGCCATCGGGATCGGTTACGGCGTGTGCTTCGGCATCGGCCAGTATTCGAATCATCGGTTGGGCCGCAGGTTCGAGTATCAGGCGCGTCAGAAGCTGTTCCAGCACTTCACCGAACTGAGCGAGACCTACTTCTCCCGCAACGGGATCGGCAAGCTGCTCAGCTATGTGATGAACGACGTGTCATCGGTGCGTGAGTCGATCGCCAACGCGATCAACCAGCTGACCTCGGCGATCATCTTGCTCATGTCCATCGTCGTGGTCATGGCGGTGAGCAACATGCCCTGGTCGCTGGTGGCGGTCTGCGTTCTGCCGCTCATGTCCATACCGTTCATGGTCGTCTACTTCGGCCCGCGCATACGCGCCCGATCCAGCCAGGTGCAGGAGGCGCTGGCGGCGATGACCGATTCGGCGGAGGAGCAGTTCGGCGGCATTCGCGTCACCAAGACGTTCGCCGTCGAGGAGATCGCCCGCGCAAGATTCGGCAAGACGGTCGACAAGATTCGCGACAACCAGCTGAGGCTCGTTCGCATGAGCTCGATGTTCCAGTCGCTCCTGCCCATGGTGGGCGGCCTGGCGCTCGTCATCGCGATCATCTACGGCGGGTATCTGACGCTGCATGGTCAGCTTGCGCTGGGGCACTTCGTCGCCCTGACCATCTACATCCGCATGCTCGCGCAGCCGCTGCAGCAGATCGGCAACGTGATCAACACGATGCAGAGAGCGCGAGCCTCGCTTGATCGATTGAACAAACTGCTCGAGGAGCGGCCGGAGATCCGGGAGTCCGAAAACGCGGTGCCGATCGAAGGAGAGAAGGTCGATATCGAGATTCGCGGACTGACGTTCACCTATCCGGAGTCCGACAAGCCGTCGCTCAGGGACATCCATATGCGCATAGGAGCCGGTGAGACGATCGGCATCGTCGGCAAGACCGGCGCAGGAAAAACAACGTTGTTAAAGCTGCTCCTGCGCATCTATGATCCGCCGCGCGGCACGATCTTCATCGGCGGACGGGATATTCACGACATCACGCTGGAGAGCCTGCGCACGAACATCGCCTATGTGCCGCAGCAAGGATTCCTGTTCAGCACCACGATCCGCGACAACATTGCCTTCTCCAACCGCCAGCTCGATCTCAGCAGGGTCGAGGAGGCATCGCGCATGGCGGAGATCTATGGCAATATCATCGAGCTCCCCGACCGATTCGATACGAAGCTCGGCGAACGCGGCCTGACATTGTCAGGAGGACAGCGGCAGCGCACCAGCCTGGCGCGCGGCCTGGTGAAGAACGCTCCGATCCTGCTTCTGGACGACAGCGTATCGGCGGTCGATGCGGTGACGGAGACGCGCATCGTTCACAACCTGCGCAAGGAGCGGGCGGGACGGACGACGATCATCATCGCCCATCGGATCAGCGCGCTGCGCCATGCGGACCGCATCTACGTGCTGGATGAAGGCAGGATCATCGAACAGGGAAGCCATGACGAACTATTGCGTCGCGGCGGTTATTATGCCTCGCTGCACGCGCTGCAAGAGGAGGGGATCTCATGAACCGGAAGACGGCATTCCGCGTCATGCTGTCCTATGCCAGGCCGCACCGCTACACCTTCCTGCTGGTATTCATCCTGGCGGTGTCCGCCATCTTCGCGGATCTCATGCAACCGTACCTGATCAGCATCCTGATCGACCACGGGCTGCTCTCGGAGAACAGCCGGATCTCGCAGGTCATCGGGATCGGGCTTCTGTATCTGCTGCTCGTCGGCCTTGTCTTCGTCTTCTCCTATTGGCAGGCGAATCTGCTGCAGCGGGCGGGCCAGAGCATCGTAGCCCAGCTGAGGAAGGACCTGTTCCGCCACATCACCAACCAGTCGATGTCGTTCTTCGACCGTCATCCGAGCGGCAGCCTGGTGACCAACGTCTCCAGCGATACGGAGACGATCAACCAGTTCTTCACCCAGGTGCTGCTCAGCATCATGCGCGACGGCATGTCGCTGATCATGATCATCGGCTTCATGTTCTATCTGGATGCGGAGATGGCCCTGTACTGCATGATCCTCATCCCGATCATCGCGCTGATCGCCTGGGCATTCCGCAAGGCGCTGCGCAACGCCTATCAGCGCTCGCGCTCGCAGCTGTCGCGCACGATCGCCTTCGTCGCGGAGAACCTCGCCGGCATGAGCCTGATCCAGGCGTTCCATCAGGAGAAGGAGCAGACGGAGGCATTCACCCGGCACAATCGGCAGTATCTGCAGGAAACGATGCGCGAGGTGCGGACGACGGTGCTGTTCAACCGCTCCTTTGAGATCCTCGGCAACGTCTCCGTCGCGCTGGTGGTGTGGATCGGCGGCATCGCCGTGTTTCACGAGAGCCTGAGCTTCGGGGTGTTGTACGCCTTTATCTCCTATATTCGACAATTCTTCCAGCCGATCAACCAGATCACCCAGCAATGGAACACGCTGCAGTCCACGCTGGTCTCCGTTGATCGCCTCTGGCGCATCTTCGCGATCGAGCCGGAGGTGCGCGAACCGGATGAGGCCTCGGCGAAGCAGCTCGACCCCGAACAGGTGCAGGGCCGCATCGACTTCAACCATATCCGGTTCTCCTACACCGACGACCAGGAGGTGCTGCATGACCTGGATCTGCATGTGAAGCCTGGAGAATTCATCGGCATCGTCGGCACGACCGGGGCGGGCAAGAGCTCGCTCGTGAACCTGCTCGCCCGCTTCTATGATGTGAAGCGCGGCAGCATCACGATCGACGGCGTGGACGTGCGCAGTCTGCCGGGAGAGTCGCTGCACCGGCTCGTGGGTCTCGTGCAGCAGGAGCCGTTCCTGTATTCGGGCACGATCATCGACAATGTGCGCCTGTTCAACCAGGAGATCAGCCGGGAGGACGTGATCTCCGCCTGCCGGTTCGTCGGCGCACACAAGATGATCGAGCGCCTGAAGGACGGCTATGACACCCGCCTGTCGGAGAGAGGGAGCGGCCTGTCCGCCGGGGAGAGGCAGCTGCTCTCCTTCGCCAGGATATTGGTCTATCAGCCGAAGATCCTGATCCTCGACGAGGCGACCGCCAATCTCGACTCGCATACGGAGCAGCTGATCCAGAGAGCGCTGCGCGTCGTCTCGGAAGGGCGCACGACGCTAGTCATCGCCCACCGGCTGTCGACCGTTCAGCATGCGGATCGCATCATCGTCATGCGCAGCGGAAAGATCGTGGAGCAGGGGACGCATGAAGAATTGCTGCGCCTTGGCGGATATTATGCCCAGCTGTACCGGCATTCTCGCGGACATGCTACACTGGATATTTCCTGAAAAGGATAAAATTTTTCGATTCAGTCAACATTTGCATGATGAATTATTTATTGGCGGGTTATAGAGAAGTTTTATGACAGGCCGTCGAAAAGGGATCGAACTGGTGAAGCGATTCGATTCATTTCGACGGTCTGTTTGATTTTGGCGACGGCTCTGTGACATCCGTCATGTCTTTATCCGACAAGGAATCTGATAATAATAAGACATGGAATCTGTCGTGACATATTCCATTAAATTCAAAGAAAAGATCCTTGAAAACCCAATAATTGTCACCTTTCTCGCTTTATCCTTTAAAAGTGTAAACGGGGTAAAGCTTTACAGCGATTGTATGGACATCGGTTTTGTATAATTGCTATAATCCACTTATGTAAATTTTTTTTACATTATTTTATTCCATGTGGGGGAGTGCAAATGAGAAGTACCTGGAAGAAATCTTTATTGCTGCTCATCTGTGTGCTGTTAGTGGGCGGCATGCTGGCTGCATGCGCGAACAAAAGCGATAGCAACAATTCCGGCTCGACCAACAACAGCAGCACCAACAACTCCAGCGATACCGGAGGAAGCAGTTCGTCCGGCGGTGACAGCGGTGATCCGGTTGACGGCGGCACCATCACACTGGCCACCTTCTCGGACATCGTCACGGTCAACCCGATCTTCGTCAATGACACGTCATCCGGTGACGCTGTGGTCTTCCTGATGGCGAAGCTCTATGACCTCAATCGTGAAGGTCTCGTTACGGCGGAACCCTGGTCGATCGCAGCGGAAGAGCCGATCATCTCCGATGACGGCCTGACTTACACGGTCAAGCTGAAGAACTACGCGAAGTGGAGCGATGGCACGCCGATCACGGCTGATGACATCATCTTCACCGTCGAGACGATCATGAACGAGGATACCGGATCTCCGTTGATCGCTTCCTTCGACAAGATCGAGAAGATCACCAAGATCGACGATTACACGGTCGAATTCAAGCTGAGTGACGTCTATGCGCCGTTCATCTACTCGCTCACCTTCGAACCTGCGCCTGCGCACGTTCTGAAGGGTGTGCCGGTTAAGGAACTGCAAGGGCATCCTTACGGCAAGGATGTCAAGACTACGGTAACCAGCGGTCCTTGGGTATGGAAGGAATGGACGCAAGGACAACAGCTCGTGTTTGAACGCAACCCGAACTACTGGGGCGAAGTCAAGCCGAAGATCCAGACGGTTGTATACAAGATCTACGCTGACCAGAACACCGAAGTTCAGGCGCTGCTGAGGGGCGACGTTGACCATGTCAGCGCGATCCCGGTCACTGCGAACGACGCCGTGAAGCAAGATCCGAACATCACGCTCATCCTTGAGCCGGGTCCGCAATATGAGTTCATGAGCTTCAACTTCGACGGCAAGAACTTCCCGAGCGGCAAGAGCCTGTTCGAATCGCAAAAGACTCGTCAGGCGATCGCTTACGCTCTCGACCGCGAAGGCATGATCGAGAACGTCCTGAAGGGTACCGGCATCCTGATGAACTCGCCGTTCCTGCCAGGCACCTGGGCTGACCCGGGCGACAAGGCAACTCATTATGAATACAATCCGGAGAAGGCGAAGCAGCTGCTTGCCGAAGACGGATGGGTCATGAACGAGAAGACCGGCATCCTCGAGAAGGACGGCGTTCCGTTCTCCTTCGAGCTGCAATACAACGCGGGCAACAGCCGTCGTGAGCAAGTATCGCAGGTTATCCAGAACAACCTTGCTGAAGTCGGCATCGAAGTGAAGACTGCCGGTATCGACTTCTCCGCCTGGGTAGAGCAAAACCTGAACCCGGGCAAATACCAGGCGATCCTGCTCGCATGGTCGCTCGGCAATCCGGACCCGGATGCGGAGAGCATCTTCTCGTCCAAGTACTTCCCGCCGGATGGCCAGAACATGGGCTGGTACGTCAACAAGGAACTCGACAAGCTGTGGGAGGAAGGTTACAAGGTAACAGACCAGGCGAAGCGGACAGAGATTTACCACAAGATCGGCGAGATCATCTCTGAAGATCTGCCGTACGTGTTCCTGTACCGTTATGGTAACGCGATCGGTATCGGTCCGAGAGTTCACTACGCCGAGGAAGACGCACCAGAACCATCCCTGGCTTACGGATACTTCTTCCATGTCATCAACTGGTGGGTAGAATAAGCGTAACTCGGCAAATATAACAACCAGAATCGACAGAACTATGCTGGAATAATCGGAGTAAGGGAGGGAGCAATTCCCTTCCTTTCTCTGCTTATACCGCCTCGTTAGGAGGGTTAATGTGGGTGAATATCTAATTCGTAGAACGATTCAGGCGATTGTCACGCTGTTCCTGGTTACCGTGTTTACCTTCGCGCTTATTCACCTCGCTCCCGGTGGACCTACGCAGGTGATGATTGCTCCTGGTGTATCTCCTGAAGCGTTCGAGGTGCAGAAGCGCAATCTCGGACTTGACCAACCGGTTCACATCCAGTATCTGCAGTGGATGGGAAGACTGCTGCAGGGTGACCTCGGAACCACGTTCAAGAACAACTTGCCTGTTGGGGATATCCTCTGGCCGACGGTCGGCAACACGTTGGTGCTGATGATTGCGGCATGGCTCGTGACGCTGATCATCGCATTGCCGTGGGGGATCTACAACAGTACGAAAGTCTATGGCATATCGGACCAATTTGCATCGATCGTTTCCTATCTCGGTTTTGCCATGCCGACGTTCTGGTTCGGCATCATCCTGCAGCAGATCTTCGCGATGAATCTGAAGTGGTTGCCGCTGTCGGACATGTGGACGTACGGCAAGCAAGGGGATATCGGCGACCTGGTCATGCACCTGATCATGCCGGTTACGGTGCTGTCGCTCGGGTTCCTCGCTTCTTATGTGAAATATTCACGCGCCAGCATGCTGGAAGTGCTGGATCAGGACTATATCCGAACGGCTCGCGCCAAAGGGGTCAAGGAAAGCAGGGTCGTCTTCCGTCACGCGCTGCGCAATGCGCTCATCCCGATCGTGACCATCCTGGGTCTGGACCTGCCGATCCTCGTATCGGGCGCCGCGCTGACGGAAAGTGTGTTTAACTGGCCGGGCATGGGCCGCCTGTTCGTGAGCATGGCCAACGCCAGAGAGTATTCGGTTCTGATGGCCATTGTGCTGGTCACATCGGTATTTGTTATCCTCGGGAACCTGCTGGCAGACATCCTGTATGCGGTGGTAGACCCGAGAGTTCAACTCGGACGCAAAGGAGGGGGCTCCAAGTGAGTGAGAATCTGGATCAACAAGAGATAACCGCTGCTGACAGTCAAGCTGACTTGCGCAAGCCTCCCGGGCCATGGAAGATTGCTGCCGGCAAGTTTGTTCGCAATCCGTACGCGATGGTGAGTGTTTTTGTATTGCTGTTTTTTGTCATTGTATCCTTCTGCGCACCTTTTCTGACGCCATACGATCCGGCGAAGATTGATCTGAAGAATTCAAATCTCCCGCCTTTCTCGGATGGTCATCTGCTGGGAACGGATGAGCTGGGAAGAGATATTCTGACCAGGCTCCTGTACAGCGGACGAATCTCTCTTACGATCGGCTTCTCGGTCGCACTTGCTTCCGTCATCATCGGCTCCGTCGTCGGTGCGATCTCCGGCTACTTCGGCGGTTGGATCGACACCGTCCTGATGCGATTCGTTGATGTGATGTATTCACTGCCTACACTCTTTTTGAATATCCTGGTTCTTGCCATCTTCGGCGATGAATTTATCTATATGATCCTGATCCTGTCATTCACCTCGTGGATGGGTGTCGCCCGTCTCGTCCGCGGCAACTTCCTGCAGCTGCGCGAGATGCAGTATGTGGAAGCGGCCAGGGCGATCGGTGTGCCGAACCGAAACATTATCTTCAAACATCTGTTGCCCAATTCGATCCACCCGATCATTGTCAATGCCACGCTGATGGTGGGCGGAGCGATCCTGAGCGAATCCGCGCTTTCCTATCTCGGACTCGGCATTCAGGCACCGCAGACATCGTGGGGCCTCATGTTGTCCAACGCCCAGGAGTTTATGCTGACGAATAAGTGGTTAACCGTTTATCCGGGCGTATGCATCCTGCTCGTCGTGCTGGCGGTGAACTTCATCGGCGATGGACTGCAACAGGCGCTTAACCCGCGGGGCAAGAAACACCCGGTAAGGAGGCTTAACGAATGGCGGAAAAAGTTCTCGAAATCCGCGGCCTGACCGCAGGGTTCATCTCGGACAAGGGTTTGCTTAAAGCGGCGGATAACATCTCTCTGGAGATCATGCGCGGCGAGACGCTGTGCGTCGTTGGCGAATCGGGAAGCGGCAAGAGCGTGACCTCCCTTGCCATCATGCGCCTACTGGATTACGCGGGCGGTCTCATCGTGGATGGCGAGATCCTCTTCAAGGGTGAGGATCTGACGACCAAGAGTCAGGAGGAAATGGGCAAGATCCGCGGGAACAAGATCGCGATGATCTTCCAGGACCCGATGAGCGCGCTCAATCCGGTGTTCACCGTCGGCGATCAGATCGCCGAGACCCTGATGATCCACCAGGGCATGGATCGCAAGCAGGCGATGGAAGAGGCGATCAAGCTGCTCGGTCACGTCGGCATCCCGGCTCCCGAGATTCGGGTGAAGCAGTATCCGCATGAGCTGTCCGGCGGCATGTGCCAGCGCGTCGTCATCGCGATCGCCCTCGCCTGCAAGCCGGATCTTCTCATCGCCGACGAGCCGACCACCGCGCTCGATGTGACGGTGCAGGCGCAGATCCTTGATCTGCTCAAGAGCCTGCAGCAGGAGTTCGGCATGTCGATCCTGCTGATCACCCACGATATGGGCGTGGCCAGCGAGGTCGCTGACCGGATCGCCGTCATGTATGCCGGCACGATCGTGGAAGAAGGCACGGTCTTTGATATATTCGATCATCCGAGCCATCCGTATACGCAGGGGTTGTTGGAATCGATCCCGGGTTATGAGACCACGCGCGGATCGGAGCTGTATACGATCAAGGGAACGATACCGCGGCTTGGCGAATTGCCGAGCGGCTGCAGATTCCATCCGCGCTGCCCGCATGCCACCGACAAGTGCAGGGCGATGGAGCCTGGCTCGATCCAGCTGAGCGACACGCACCGCACGGCATGCTGGTTATACCAAGAGGAAGCCGGGGTGAAGAAATCATGAACTCGGATGATAAATTGATACAGGTCAAGAATATCAAGAAATATTTCCCGATCAAGAAGGGGCTGCTCAGCCGGACCGTAGGCAACGTGAAGGCGGTCGATGATGTTTCCTTCGATATCTACAGGGGCGAAACCTTCGGTCTGGTCGGGGAGTCCGGCTGCGGCAAGTCGACGCTCGGCCGCGTCATTCTGCAGCTGCAGAAGGCGACCGACGGGGAGATCATCTTCGATGACCGCAACATCGTCGAGATGAAGTCCCGGGAACTGCGCAAGCTGCGCCAGGAGATGCAGATCATCTTCCAGGATCCGTTCGGCTCGCTGAATCCGCGCTTCCTGGTGAAGGACATCATCGGTGAACCGCTCAAGGTGCACACCAACATGTCGAAGGCCGAGATCGACAAGAGAGTCGTCGAGCTGATGGAGATGGTCGGTCTGGACCCGACGCGCAGGAACCGCTATCCGCACGAGTTCTCGGGCGGACAGCGGCAGCGGGTGGGCATCGCCCGCGCGCTGGCCCTGAACCCGAAGTTCATCCTGGCCGACGAAGCGGTATCGGCGCTGGACGTATCCGTGCAATCCCAGGTGCTGAACCTGATCATGAAGCTGCAGAAGGAGCTCAACCTGACGTTCCTGTTCATCGCCCATGGTCTTCATGTCGTACGCCACATCTCCGATCGCGTGGGCGTGATGTATCTGGGCAAGATGGTGGAGATCGCGCCTTCGGACGATATCTTCAATCATCCGCTGCATCCGTATTCGGCTGCGTTGCTGTCGGCCAACCCGGTTCCGAATCCGCATCTGAAGCGGGAGCGGATCGTGCTGACGGGTGACGTGCCGTCGCCGGCCAATCCGCCGAGCGGCTGCCGCTTCCACCCGCGCTGTCCGTTCGCGCAGGAGCGGTGCAAGCACGAGCAACCAGAGCTGCTCGAGGTGATGCCGGGCCGTCAGGTGGCCTGCCACTTCCCGCTCATCGATCAGACGATCGGTGCAGGGGACGCCGCCAAGTAAACCGAATAGAGGCTGGACAAGATATGGGCTGCCATCGTGAGTCAGTGAAACCTGACCTGCTCGGCAGCCCATTTTGGAACATCCCGCTCATGGCATGGCATTCTTACCCTCACTTAAGAGTCTATCTCACACTCCAGGCTCATCTGTACCCTCGTATCCAACACAGGTCATCTCTGTACGCCATGCGGAAGTCCCGACCCTACCCATACAAATTAAACAAGATTACCCTGCAAACTAAAGAACTTTCGTGAGGAGGCTTGCGCAGGCGCTGGCGCTGTGATATTGGGAAAGAAAAAAAAGAGCATCCCCTCGCCGCCAGGCGAGGTGGACACTCTTCGTTTCCACTTTTTGGTTTCTTCTTTCACAGGTGATCCCACAGGTGATCGCTGATTGATCTGATCGCTGTTCGATCTGACCATGAAATCCCTGGACGTCAACGCGCATCAGGCTTCGGCAGAGGATGAACCCGACCGACGCACCGCCTGGATCGTCGCATGGTTCTGCCAGCCGCGGCGGCGCCAGCGCCACAGCATGCAGAGGCCGCGCACCCATTCGTCCAGGATGAAGGCGATGAAGACGCCGACCAGTCCCATGTCGAAGTGGATGCCGAGCAGATAGCTGACCGGCACGCAGATGCCCCACATCGACAGGATCGCCATGTAGACGGGGAATTGCACGTCGCCTGCGGCGCGCAGCGCCGAGATGAGGATGATGTTGAACGCCCGGCCGGGCTCGAGGATCAGCGACAGCGTGAGCAGCGTCATGCCGAGCGAGATGACGGCTGGATCGTCGGTGAACAGACCGAGCAGCGGCTTGCCGGTCAGGTTGAACACGATCGCCATCACGAACGACGAGCTCATGCCGATATACAGGCTGTGCAGGCCACGCTTGTACGCCTGATGGATCTCTCCGGCGCCGATCATCCGCGCGACGAGGATCTGGGTGCCCTGGCCGACCGCGATCGACAGGAGCATGATGTAGTACATCAGGTTCATCGAATAGATGCGCGTCACCAGCGCGGTGGTGCCGATCATCGCGATGAAGCTGGTCACGACGAGCTGCGAGATGTTGTAGGACAGATTCTCGCCGGCCGAAGGCACGCCGATCTTCAGCAGTCCGACGATGTGCTCCTTCAACGGACGGAAGATGTCCCTGGCAAGCGGCAGCTTCACCTTGCGGAACAGCAGGAGGGACATCACGACCAACGCGACGGTCCGGGTGATGACGGTGACGCAGGCGACACCCGGGACGCCGAACACCGGCAGGCCGAACGGGCCGAAGATGCAGATGTAGTTGCCGATGACATTGATGATGTTCATGCCGATCGTGATGTACATCGTGTCCCGCGTGAAGCCGTGGCTCTTCAGCACGGCCGAGACCGTGAGCAGAAGCGCCTCGAGGAACATGAAGCTGCCGATGATGGTCAGATACGATCTGGCCTCGGGCATCAGGTCTTCCTCGATGCCGATCAGGCGCAGCGCCGGCTCGCTGATGAGCACGATCACACCGCTGAGCACGACGCCGATGCCGATGTTCAGCACGATCGACGTGCCTGCCACACGGTTGGCCTGGTCGAACCGGCCCGCCCCGATATGCTGGGCGACGAGCACGGCCGTTCCTGCCGCCACGAAGTTAAACATGATATTGATCATATTCAACAGCTGATTGGCCACCCCGACGGCTGCGACCGCCTGGTCGGAATATTGGCTCAACATGAAGGTATCCACATTGCCCATCAGCATATGGAGCAAGAGCTCGATGAAGATGGGCCAGGTTAATCCGAATAACGTCAGTTTCCTGATGTTTCTCTCCTGAAGTTTGGGCTCCAAAGGAATCTCCCTTATCTCTGTCTGAAATCAAAGCATTCAGTAATTATAGCACGATCTCCGCCGTTGTAAATGAAAATCGTAATTCTGTCCAAGCATTTTGACTCACAGCCCACATCTTGCCATTGACATCCTCCACAGCCAAGGAAATAATCGCATTACAGGAAAAAAGTCTCAGTATTGTTGAGAAATCCGATGAATATGGATTATGCGGAGACGCTAGAACTATTCGTCTTGCGTTGGGGGATTGAACAGGGGAACTTCTCGTTCGCCACCGCAGCAGGCATATTCAAGACAGTGATCAGTGTCATCTTGTTGTTTATCGCCAACGGCATCGCCAAACGGCTCGGCGAAGCGAGATTGTTCTAAGCGTGAGATAGGAGGGATCTTCCATGAATCAACTAAGGATTGGCCGAGGGCGCTACGCTTCGCTGAATGACCGGGTATTCGATACTGTCAATATCCTCCTCATGCTGTTGCTCGTAGTGGTTACTCTGTATCCATTCGTGAACACGCTGGCGATCTCGTTTAACGATGCGATTGATTCGGTATCCGGTGGCATCTACTTGTGGCCGCGTGTGTTTACGTTGGATAATTATGCGCATGTATTCCAACAGTCGCAGATTCTGAACGCGACGATGATCTCGATCCTTCGTACGGTGATCGGTACCGTGGTTCAGGTATTCTGCTCTGCGATGGTTGCCTATACGATCAGCCGTCCCGAATTCGTACTTCGTAAGTTCGTCTCGATCACCTTTATCCTGACGATGTATTTCAGCGGCGGCTTGATTCCGACCTTCCTGCTTATGCGGGATCTGCATCTGATCGGCACGTTTGCCATCTATATCATTCCAGGGCTGATCGGCGTATTCAACCTGATCGTCATCCGCTCTTTCATCGAAGGATTGCCCGAGGGCATCATCGAATCAGCCAGGATCGATGGCGCGGGAGAATTTATGACCTTCATCCGCATCGTTCTGCCGTTGACCGTGCCAGTGTTGGCGACGGTGGCGCTGTTCGCAGGGGTGTACCAATGGAACTCTTGGTTCGACGTCTTCCTGTACAACTCATCGAAGAAGCATCTCAGCACGCTGCAGTATGAGCTGATGCGCATCCTGCAGAACACGAACTCGCAGTCATCCAGCAGGCAGGTAGACTTCTTCGCGCAGGCGGCCAACCGAGGCCAGACCGTTACACCGAAGGCGATTCGGGCGACGATGACGATCGTTGCCAGCGTACCGATCATCTTGGTGTATCCGTTCCTGCAGAAATATTTCGTACATGGGATGACCGTTGGCGGGGTCAAGGAATAAAGGTCACATCATATAAGTTCATATCATCGCGATTACGGTGGAAGACTGGGGCGGGTCTGATGACTTGCTCCAGTCTTTATTCGTCTGCAGGGTAATATAGTCCGGCATCTCACACACCACGTCCTGTTTGTTCGGAGTGAAATATTAAAGAAGATGAGGAAATATTAAAGATTATTTTTGAAGGTTTATGTGGGGTGCATGCTTAAAATATGCCAAATCGACAAGGAAACTCCCGAGAGAACTCCCCGCAAGTGATGCGAGAGAGCGCTTGCAAGCCTTGGAAAACACTTGTAGAATGGTTATTGGGCGTCATAGCCCAATCTACATAACCATACTGAGGATGATTCCGAGAGTTCGCCGAAGTATGAGGACGGATTAAAGATATAATGAAGGCGGATTAAAGGTCGCAGAAAAGTATCGAACTTTGGGGGAAACCAAATGTCTGGCAAAAGTTATCGAGCGTGGCTGCAGCAAGAGAAGGTGAGCAGCAGTTGGCGAGAGAGGCATATCAAGCTGCTGAGTGAGATCACACTCATCGGGAAAGTACAAGCGGCGTGCCAGGTCAGTGACGAAACCGGTGCTGATCATCTGCTTGCGAAAGCAGCCGGCAGGTCGAGCTCTATGGAAGTGATCGAGACAGCTATCCATGAACTGATCTCGGGACTTGCGAGAATGCTGGATCATCGTCCGTATCTGGCATCCGGCCCCGATCCGCTCTCCGGTCTGGTGATCGGACTGGCCAGCGATCATCATCTGATATCAAGATTCGAACTGCCCGATCTGGCACGGATCTCCGAAGAAGGGTACGCGCTGATCGCTCGCCCCGGTGAGCCGCGCTGTCTCCTCTTGCTGGGCGGATCTGCGCGTGGCTTGCTGTACGGAGTATTCGCTTTGCTGAGGTTGGTAGCTTTGGAGGAGAACTTGATCGATCTGGAGGTGATCAGCAATCCTGCTTGCCAACTGCGCATGATCGATCAGTGGGATAACATGGATGGCAGCATCGAACGCGGTTATGCGGGCAGATCGATCTTCTATCGTGATGGCAAGATCGTCCAAGATATGTCGAGGGTCAGCGATTATGCGAGGATGCTCGCCTCCGTTGGTATCAATGCGATCTGTGTCAACAATGTCAATGTCCATGAGACAGAGACAGGCTTGATCGGCGAAGCGTTGTTGCCTGAAGTCGAGCGGCTCGCGGAAGTGTTTCGCCGCTACGGCATCAAAGTGTATCTTAGCATCAACTTCGCCGCTCCCATACAGCTGGGCGGACTGGCAACAGCAGATCCGCTGGACCCGTCCGTGCGCCAGTGGTGGCGGGATCGAGCGGCAGATATTTATCGGCATATCCCTGACTTTGGCGGCTTCCTGGTGAAGGCTGACTCCGAACATCGACCCGGTCCATTTACTTACGGGCGCGATCATGTGGATGGTGCCAATATGCTGGGCGAAGCCTTGGAAGAGTACGGAGGTGTCGTCATCTGGCGGTGTTTTGTCTACAACTGCATGCAGGATTGGAGAGACCGCTCCACGGATCGGGCACGTGCCGCCTATGACCATTTTAAGCCGCTCGATGGACGGTTCCAACACAACGTCATCCTGCAGATTAAGAACGGGCCGATGGACTTCCAGGTGCGGGAGCCGGTCTCACCGCTCTTCGGCACGCTTGAGTCGACCAATCAGATGATGGAGTTTCAGATTACCCAGGAATATACCGGGCAACAACGTCATCTATGCTATCTGGTCACTCAGTGGAAGGAAATCGTTGAATTCGACACCTATGCGCGAGGACCGGGATCCACGATCAAGCGCATCATTAACGGCTCATTGTTCGGCAATCGGTATAGCGGTTGCGCGGCCGTCTCGAATATCGGCGATGACGAGAATTGGACCGGTCACCTGCTTGCGCAAGCCAATCTGTATGGATATGGTCGGCTTGTCTGGGACCCGGATCTGTCTGCCGAGAGCATCGCCAGAGAGTGGTCGCAACTGACATTCGGCAAAGATCAACAGGTCACCGATACCATCGTTTCGATGCTGATGCGCTCCTGGGCGATCTATGAGAGTTATACGTCGCCGCTGGGCGTCGGTTGGATGGTGACCCCTGGATCGCATTATGGGCCCGACGTGGACGGCTACGAATATTCCCGTTGGGGCACTTATCATTATGCAGATCGCAACGGGATCGGCGTTGATCGCACGATGGCGACAGGAACCGCCTTTACAGAGCAATATCATTCACCGAACCGGGAGATGTATGAATCGTTGGATTCCTGCCCGGATGAATTGCTGCTGTTCTTCCATCACGTACCGTACAGCCATGTGCTGCATTCCGGCAAGACGGTCATCCAGCATATCTACGATACGCATTTCCAAGGTGCCGAACAAGCCGTTGAGTTGCTCCATTCCTGGAAGAGCCTCAAGGGGAAGATGGACGAGGAACGGTTTCAGAGCGTGCTCAGCAGATTGGAGGAGCAGGTCGAACATGCCGCGCATTGGCGTGACGTGATCAATACCTATTTCTACCGCAAGTCTGGTGTGCCAGACGCAACCGGTCGCAAGATTTACCCCTAAGAGGCTTGATCGTGTTCATGTATATGATGATCTTGAATGTCTTCATATAAAAGGCCCGCTCTCTCCAAGATCTCTGGGATAACCAGCGGACTTGTGAGTGAGCGGGCCGTTTGCTTAGTCTTATAGAAAGTATAACTTCCCATACATTCTCGTAAGACATAAGAAATACTAAGCTGCCACCTGCGTCCTAAAGGACTTGGCGCCAGCCAAGTATTTCTTTATTGGGCCTTGTCGTTTGGATCAACCGGTACTAATTCGAATATTTTGCCGGATTCGAGGGTGTCGATGAGTCGATTCAACCATTCGTAGTAGCGAATCGCGTTCTCGATCTTCTCAATATCTGCTTGCAACATCCTGACAACCGGTTCGTTATCTGCACATTCCCCGAGGATCATCCTCATCTCTTTGAGCGATCGCTCCAAGGCGTGGCGATTCATCTCGACGGACTTGCGCCATCGGATCGAGAAAAAGTCTATGAACGTTTGATACCAATCTTGCTCGACCTCATACAGATCCTTCCGCGAACCTCTTCCCCATACCTTGTTGATCATCTTCAGGTCTTGCAGCGTACGCATGCCAGTGCTGACACTCGTCTTGCTCAGACCCATGATGGAAGCCATCTCATCCAAGGTCACAGGCGTATCCCGGAAGAACATATGGCCATACATGTATCCAACAGACAGAGTCACCCCATATAGATCCATATTCTTCCCGATTGATTCGATCACTCTCTGCCGTGATTTGTCGATGCGCTTCTGCAGATCTTCGGGCAATACAGGTTTGTCGTCCTGAACCATGGGGCATAACCTCCTCTCATCTGTGGATTCCCATTCAAGAACGGTAGACCGATGCGCTCGATACAACCCCCATTGTAGAGAACAATTGTGTGAAAGTAAAGGGGATAACTAGGCAGGATATGGGCGAAATCGGGAGTATTCAGTATTATAAGTCTATAAATTATAAACTTTACGTACAATTATCAAAGTATACAAAGGTTGAACATGATATAGAGATTAAGGCACAATGATAGTGGAAGTTGTGACACGGAGCGAGATTCACATCGCAGCATCTCAAGGTCGAGATGCCGCATGAGCACTTATTTGATGAAGTTTTTTGAGATAGGAGAGGAGAGGGGGCGAAGGAATGCCTATCATAGAGGTCAATCGATTGACCAAAATTTTCGGCCATGATCCGAAGAGGGCTCTGCCCTATCTGGAGCAAAAATGGACGAAAGAGAAAATAGCTAAAGAGTTAAAGCTGACTGTAGGTGTCAATCAGGTATCGTTTGCAATCGAACAAGGTGAGATCTTCGTCATCATGGGGTTGTCCGGAAGCGGCAAGTCGACCCTCGTGCGTCTGCTGAACCGGCTCATCGAGCCTACCGCAGGACAAGTGCTGATCGCAGGTCAGGATATCGTCCGGATGGGACGGGAAGAGCTGCGGCAGGTAAGGCGCAAGACGATCAGCATGGTGTTTCAGAAGTTCGCGCTATTCCCGCATCGCACCGTACTGGAGAATGTCGAGTACGGTCTAGAGATTCAAGGTGTGGACAAGAAAGCGAGACGGGAGAAGGCGATGAACGCGCTTCAGTTAGTAGGCCTTAAAGGTTGGGAGGACCATCGTCCTGATCAGCTCAGCGGCGGGATGCAGCAACGGGTAGGCCTGGCGAGAGGTCTGGCGAACGATCCGGACATCTTGCTCATGGATGAGGCGTTCAGCGCCCTCGATCCGCTGATCCGCAAGGATATGCAGGACGAACTTCTGGAGCTTCAGGCGCGCATGAAGAAGACCATTGTATTCATCACCCATGACCTTGATGAGGCGCTGCGACTCGGTGATCGCATCGCGCTCATGAAGGATGGTTCGATCGTGCAGATCGGTACGCCTGAGGAGATCCTGACCAATCCAGCTAACGATTACGTAGAGCGGTTCGTAGAGGATGTCGATCTGTCCAAGGTGCTTACTGCCTCGCACGTCATGAAACGTCCGGTCACGATGACGCCTGATCGCGGACCTAGGGTAGCCTTGCAGTTCATGCGGGAGAATGGCATCTCGAATATCTATCTCGTCGATGAGAGCCGCAAGCTGCTTGGCGCCGTGACAGCAGAGGACGCTTCAGATGCAGTGAGAACCGGCAAGAAGATGTCGGAGATCGTCATCCAGGAGGTGCCGGTTGTCTCTCCAGATACCCGACTCAACGAGATGTTTGATCTCGTCAGCCAGACGCGGGTGCCGGTTGCCGTTACCGATAAGCAGGGCAGATTGCTCGGCATCGTGGTGCGCGGTGCAGTGCTTGCTGCGCTGGCTGGCGTAAGCGACACGGAAGGAAGTGAGCAGCGATGACGATACCGAAGCTTCCGCTGGCTGACTGGATCGATGTGCTCGTCAATTGGCTCAAGGTCCACATGGCGCCATTGTTCACCGTCATCAGCAAGGTAATCAGCAGCATCATCGGAACGTTCGAGTGGGTGTTTGAGTTGGCACCGGCTCCCGTCATGATCCTATTGTTCACTGCTCTCGCCTTCTGGTTGTCGCGCTGGACGATCTCGCTGTTTACGTTGATCGGGCTGCTCTTGATCTGGAATCTTGGCTTCTGGGAGGCGACGATGCAGACGCTGTCCCTGGTGCTGACATCGGCTCTGATCTCGATTGTGTTGGGCATTCCGCTGGGCATCGCGTGCGCAGGCAGCAAGAAGGTACAGGCGGTAGTCACACCGGTTTTGGACTTTATGCAGACGATGCCTGCATTTGTCTACTTGTTGCCGGCAGTGATGTTCTTCCGTCTGGGAGCAGTGCCCGGCGTCATCTCTGCGGTCATCTTCGCGATCCCGCCGACGATTCGTTTGACGAATCTGGGCATTCGCCAGGTGCCGCGTGATCTGGTCGAGGCGGCGGAAGCATTTGGCTCCACACCTCTGCAGAAATTAATCAAGCTGGAGCTGCCGCTGGCTGTGCCAACGATCATGGCTGGGATCAACCAGACGATCATGCTCAGCTTGTCCATGGTGGTGATCGCATCGATGATCGGCGCACAAGGGCTGGGGGACAAGGTGCTTACCGCGGTACAGAGATTGCAGATCGGGCAAGGCTTCGAAGCCGGTCTGGCGGTGGTGATCCTCGCGGTCATCCTGGACCGTATCACTCAGAATGTCATGAATAGGAAAGGGAGAGTAGGGTAATGAAGAAAATGACTTTATGGCTAGTAAGTTTGGTGCTTGGATGTTCGATGGTGCTCGCCGCTTGCAGCGGCAACGGGGGTGCAGCAGGCACCGATGGACAAAGCGCAGACAAGGAGATTACACTTGTCTATGTCGCTTGGGATTCGGAGATTGCCAGCACGAATGTCGTGAAGACGGTGCTGGAGGATCGTCTGGGTTACAAGGTCAATATGCTGCAAGTCGATAACGGACCGATGTGGCAAGGCATTGCGGATGGCAGCGCCGATGCGATGGTAGCGGCTTGGTTGCCGGGTACACACGGCAATTACTATGAAGAGCTGAAGGATAGCTTCGTCGATCTTGGTCCGAATCTGGAAGGTGCTGCGATCGGCCTGGTTGTGCCAACCTATGTCGAAGCGACATCGATCGAGGATCTGGCGGACCCGGATGTGGCGGCGCTGTTTCAAGGGGAGATCATCGGTATAGAAGCAGGTGCCGGTGTCATGCAGGCAACGGAGAGAGCGATCGAGGAATATGGGCTCGATATGAAGCTGGTATCCAGCTCTTCGCAAGCGATGGCGCAAGTGCTGCAGGATGATTATGCAGCTGGCAAAGCGGTCGTGGTCACCGGCTGGACGCCGCATTGGAAATTCGCAGCGATGGATCTGAAGTATCTGGAAGATCCTAAGAAGGTGTTCGGCGACGCTGAACAGATCCATACGATCGTCCGCCAAGGCTTGCAGGAAGACATGCCGGACGCGTATGCGTTCCTCGATAAATTCTACTGGACGCCGGATGAGATGGCTGAAGTGATGATCGCCATCCAGAACGGAGCAGAGCCGGAAGAAGCAGCCAAGGAATGGGTCGAACAGAACGCCGACAAGGTAAATGCTTGGTTGGAATAATGGCTGACAGGATGTTGCCACAATCATAAATGGGAATGATCCAACGATAATGATCATCTGCATGCAAGCTGGGCAGAACCCGCTGAGGTTTCTGTCCAGCTTTTCTATAGTCAGCGGCAGTCGGGTGAACATCCTCTATCCTGACAGGAGATGTTGAACATCTGGTTCTGTACGCGAAGACGAGACCAGGCAGCATGGGATGACGTATTACATGAGTAAAGGGCTCATCCAACTGGAAATATAGCATATGGGATATGTCTGCTCTATAATGAACTTGATCAGGTAAATGAACCCATATGGAGTCGACAGATGGTGCATGCGCATAGGATCTCTTGTGATTGGCGACCATGATCTTGGATGGCGATGTGTGCCAGTAGATGCAGTCTGATTCAGAAGAGGAGGTATGATGATGTTATGTCCGGTATGTGATCAAGTGCGGATGCGTGAGGTTGAGAAGGAAGGCGTGATGATCGATATCTGCCCCAGCTGCAAGGGGGTATGGCTGGACCGCGGAGAACTGGAGAAATTGCTGGAGGGCGAGCGCGCATATCGGCGAGAATATCCGGAGATCGGGGAAGGATACGAGAGCAAACAGGCATACGAGGAGCATCGGCCATATCGGGAATATCGTGATGATGATCGGAAATATGGCAAGAAACACAAGAAGCGAAGAGTATTCGATATCTTCGAGGACCTGTTCGATTAAGCTCAGCTGGTGAACCGATCCGCAACGGCGCTGGCGCCGAAAGAATCCGGTTTGATGCGCACGATATAGCCGACAGACGTGATCCAGCCGGTGATTTCCTGGATGAGCGCCTTGGTCTCGCCATGTCTGCCGATGTCGACGTGAATCTCCAGCGGCCATTCCGCGCACAGTTCATCCAGACCGACTCTCATCAGCTGGCCCACCAGATCGAGGCTCAGCTCCGTTTCCTTGTAGATGCGTGAACGGAGGTCGTGCATCGGCCTGGAGCGCAAGCGGCGGAAGTAGAATCTGGCTCCGCGCCCGATGCGGTGCACGATCACGGCGGTCACGAAGGTGGAGCTTTGATGCGTCGTGTGCGAATCCGTGCCGATGACCAGCTTGTAGTCAGCGTGCGGATCCTGTCTGACGAAGCGGCTGATCTGCTCAACAACCGCCTGTTCGGTCAACGAACCGTAAGTGGGACTGAACAATTGCATGAGGATCCCTCCTCGCATGAACCGGAATCTTTCTTTTGTGTATAGTATACTCCGAAATCGGGCGCTGGAAATCATCGAATCATGTAAATCTTCTTTCCAACAGTTACATATATCTGAAACCGATTGCGGTTATGTCACGTCAATATATACAAATAAGCCATTCTGGTAACGCTAGACATAGATACAGTACCGAATGCCAATGATATGAGGCAGGAGAGAATTCCAATGAAATACTGGAGAATTACGGTGTACTTATGCATCATGCTGGTGTTTCTAGCGGCATGCAGAAGTGAGGAGCCTGGGAATGTCGATACACCGCCAGGGGGCTCATCCTCGCAAACGAGGATCAAGTTATCCGAAGCGGTGGCAGAACTGGAGTTATGGCAGACTGGCGATGGCAGTTCGGAGCAAGTTGTTGCTTATGAGGACGAGCTGCCGGACGCGCCGGTTACTTGGTCTGTGCATGAACCAGAGGTCATCCTGAAGCTGCAGCTGCACCCGGGTACGATGCTCGAAATGGCGGATCTGAAGCGATACATACGTCTGATCGGCGCTGAATACGAGGTGTCATCAGGTGAAGAACCTGGCAGTTATGAGGTGAAGATTCGCGATATCGCGGATGAAGCCGAACTCACACTGGGCGATCTGGAGAAGATCACGCTGCTCAGGAAGGATGCCCACCTTCGTTTCACGCTCAATCCGAGCCATCTGCGCATTCCATTCTCCTTGCAGATTCCCGGTGAATCCGATGGGCGCATCCATCTCTTCGTATCGGATGAGGAAAGCTCCGTCGTCATCCGATTCACTGAACCGATGCAGCGGATTGAGTTGCCTGGATCGGAATGGTTAAGCGATACACAGTTCAAAGTTGAACTGGGCTCGCCTAACTTCGAATGGCCGCTTGCAGAGTACCGCTCCAGGGACGGCAATTATCTGGACAGGCAGTTTCATTCTCTCGTGATCCATCAGACGCCGTCCAGATCTTGGTTAGACGCAGCCTCGGGCGGCACTGCAGGTTGGAGCAAGCGGGACGCCTATTATGATGCTCTGATCTTCTCACCTGATGCCAGCAAGTATGCTGGACTCGTGAAGTTGCATGAAGATGAGGATGGGCGAGGCGCCTATTACGGCATCGTCATCGAGCGCAGAGGCCAATCGCCGATGATCCTCGAGCGATCCGTCCATGTGCGGGATGACGAGGTGTACGTTCCCATCGATTGGTTGGACAACGACACGCTCCTCTATCTGGCATCCTATAGTCTCTGGGCATATGATATTGAGTCCGGAACTTCGCAGGAACTGATCGCCGATCATGAGCAGCAGGTGATCGCTTATGAGGTCGACCGCAGGAACAATCGTCTCTTCGTGTTGACGCAGATGTCCATCCTGCAGAATGGACAGACTTATGGCCGCGGCAGCATGACGATCTATAACCTGGCGATGGAGATCATCGAAGAACCGCAGGTCGTATCCGATCTGTGGCCGTCAACGGAGAACGGGATCATGCCGCTGGCGATCGCCGTGCCGACGAACGGCTATGGTTACTATCTGACCACCTGCCGGGATGGGCAGGTCATCACCTTGTACGTCACAGGAAGCGGTACGGAGGCGAGTGCGCCCGGCAGATTGGTCGGTGTGACGAGCTCCGGCGCCTATCTGGCCGAGGTCACGGATGACGGCGACACGGACAAGCTGTTCTGGTGGCCGAGAAATGGCGAGCCCGAGCCGGTGACGCCGATCGACGCGACCGGTTACATCATGTTCGGCGGTGATCTGTTCGCCTATCGCGAAGGGATGACCACGACGTACTACGGCTACAATGAATCCGCGGCTGCATGGGTGGAATGGTCGCCCAGCGACGGTCGCGAGAGCTGGATTCCGAATCAGCGGACCGCCTACTATCGGGTAACGGACTAGCCCGGACCCTCCATGGCGATCAGGCTCCCCTTGGTGACAGTTCACGATCTGTCACAGGGGGAGCCTTGTTTTTGGCCCGCGAAGATGTCCGGTTTTCCCGCTCATCCTGATAGCACATGTCTGGGCTTCTGCATAGGATATTACACAATCTTCAATTTCAATCTGGAGGAATGGGGATGCAGAAGCGAATATTCATGATGGGACTGGCGGTCCTGCTATCCATGATGGCGCTGCTCGCGGGATGTTCAGGCGGCAGCAAACAGAAGATGACGATCGGTGAAGTAACCCGCTCGATCTTCTATGCGCCACAGTATGTGGCTCTGACGAAGGGATATTTCGCAGATGAAGGCTTGGAGGTGGAGCTGACCACAACACCGGGCGGAGACCGGACGATGACCGCCCTGCTCTCGGGCCATATCGACATCGCCCTGGTCGGATCGGAGACCTC
>CALGAO010000077.1 GCA_937957685.1 uncultured Paenibacillaceae bacterium | reverse complement strand
GGAAGCCTTTTTCCATGCTTTTCCGCATTCGTTCACCAATTATTCCTTTTTTCTGCCCACAAACATTTTACACTCACTCTGTTAAGGTTTCATGGCATGGAGATGAGATGCGGACGAGCAAGCAGGGGCTCTGGATTTATACAAGGAGGTTAAAGAAAATGACATTGTTGCAGTTGGGTCAGCAGGCGCCTGACTTCGAACTCCCGGCTGCAGGCGGTCAGAAGGTGAAGCTGTCCGATTATCGGGGGCAGTATGTGGTGTTGTATTTTTATCCGAAGGATATGACGGCGACCTGCACGGCGGAGGCTTGCGACTTCCGCGATTATCATCCGGAGTTTGCCAATATGAATGTGAAGGTCATCGGCATCAGCACCGACCCGGTGAGCCGGCATGAGAAATTTGCGGACAAGTACGGGTTGCCCTTCCTGTTGCTGTCGGATGTCGACCATCTGGTGGCCGAGCTGTACGGCGTGTGGCAGCAGAAAAAGCTGTATGGCAGGGAATACATGGGGATCGTCCGTTCCACCTTCGTCATCGGCAAGGATGGCGAGCTGATCAAGGAGTGGCGCCAGGTGAAGGTGAAGGGGCATGTGGAGGAAGTGCTGGCCTACATCAGGTCGCTGGAATCGTGACGGGTTTGCCTGGCTCGTCCCGTTCGCCGATCCCTGGAGGAAGTCGGGAACGGGATCATGCGTGTCGGAGTAACGGCACTGGCAGGATGGAATTATTTATAGAAGCAGAAGCGACTGACGGTATCATGACGGTATCTGCTGCCAAATGAATGATACGGACTCGCGAGACGTGATTGCCTGAGATCGGATATGGCGATGACGTCTTGCGGGTCCGTTTGCTTTGACCATCCATGGATTCGGCCATAGGAGGCGAGTTACCATATGTAATTATATCTTACATAAAACTTCGTAATCAATGGAATAAAATTGTTTAGATTTACTATTCCAAGGCCAGGGTGTAATGTAATATTACACACTAATGATTTAGTGTGATAAAACATTACATAAAGATTGGGAGATGGAGTCATGCGAACAACAAGAAGAAGCATCGCTAAAAGTTGGATGGCATTGTTGCTGGTTGGGTCTCTGTTGCTCTCGCAATCCGTATATGCAGCGCCTTCCGCCGAAGCGGGCGGGAAGCTGACCAGGCTGGAAACCATCCTTCAGCCGATCATCGACTCCGCAATGGAAGCCGGTGTGGAAGTGGCGGTCGGGATCAAGGACCTGAGCGGCACCTATGGCGGTGAGAGCTTGCTGATGGGATCCGGGGATGCTTATCTGGCAGCCAGCACGATCAAGATGGCGATCGTTACCGCGCTGATGCAGGACATCGAAGCTGGCATCTATACTCTGAATGATGTGATCACGGTGACTCCTGAAGAGGTGGTGGGCGGCGCAGGCACGCTGCAGCAGGAGGAGTTCCCGCAGGACATCGAGATCGCCAGGCTGGCCAGGCTCATGATCATCCAGTCGGACAATACGGCGACGAATGTGCTGATCGATCTTCTTGGATTCGAGCGCGTCAAGCAGTTGATCGACGAGCTGGGCTTCGACGTGATGCAGCTTGGGCGCAAGATGATGACCACTGCCAAGCCTCCGAAGGAAGAGAACTATGTCAATGCGGAGGAGCTGCTCATCCTGCTGGACAAGATCTATACCAGCGAGATCATCTCCGAAGCATCCCGAGACCAGATCCTCGAATGGATGAAGGATCAGCAGGTGAAGACGAAGTTCGGAGCCGCGCTGGCCGGCAAGCCGATCGCCCACAAAACCGGTGAACTGGGCGACGTCAGCCATGATGTCGGGTATTTCCTCGAGCCGGGCAAGGAGATCGCGATCGTCGTCCTGACGAAGGTGATGAAACCGGAGGATTCCGGCAAGGCGCAACAGCTTGGCAATCCGATCGTGCAGCGCATCGCCAGGGCCGTGTACAACTTTCTCCTTGACTACCCGGAGGTGTCCACGGATGAAGCGACATGGCCGGAGATGGCGCTGACCCTGCTGCCGATCATCGATCAGGCGCAGCGGGAAGGCATCCGCGTATCCGTTGGTTTGAAGGATCTGAGCGGCAAGACGAAGAAGGAAGCGGTGTTCGGCTCGGAGCAATCGTATGCGCCGGCCAGCACGATCAAGATGGCGCTGGTGACGGCGCTGATGCGTCAGGTGGACAGAGGGGTATTGTCCCTGGAGGACAGGGTCACAGTGCTGCCGGAGGTCGTCGTTGGCGGCACGGGCTCGCTCCAATACGAAACCTTCCCGCAGGAGGTGACGATCGAGCGCCTGGCCCGCCTGATGATCACCCAATCGGACAACACGGCGACCAATGTGCTGATCGACGTGGTGGGCCTGGATACCGTCCAGGAGCTGATGGACGATCTGGGGCTTACGGTCATGCATCTCGGGCGCAAGATGTTCGCCAGCGCGCCCACGCCACAGCAGGACAACTACATCAATGCGGCGGACCTGACGAGCCTGCTCAGCGAGATCTACGAAGGGGATCTGCTCTCCGCGCAGTCCCGCGAGCTGATCATCGGCTGGATGAAGGCGCAGGAGGTGAACACCAAGTTCGGCGCGGTGCTTCCGGATGTAACGATCGCTCACAAGACCGGGGAAAATGCGAACGTCACCCACGACACGGGATACTTCCTCATACCGGGCAAGGAAACGGCCGTGACGGTGCTCACGGAGGTGACCACGACCAGCGATTATGCCACGGCCCAGTCGATCGGCAATCCGCTCGTCCAGAAAATCGCGATTGCCGTATACGAGACGCTGGTCCGTGAATCCACCTATACTGATGTGCCTGCGGATCACTGGGCAAGTTCATACATCGAGGCTGTGACGAAGGCGGCGATCATCGGTGGGACCACCGGCACAACCTTCGAACCGGAGAGCGCCATGACGCGTGAAGAATTTGTGGCGATGCTGGCCAGGTCACTGGGGCTGACGGGCGACGGCGGCGAACCGTCGTTCCCCGATGTGCCCGGAGACAGCCTATATGCCGCGGAGATCGCGGCGGCTGAGAAGGCGGGCATCACGAAGGGCAAGCCGGACGGCACCTTCGGCTTCGGTGACGCGATCAGCCGCGCGGAGATGGTGACGATGCTGATCCGCGCATACGAGTATGCCAATGGCGCGGTGGAAGGTTATTCGTCGAAGCTGCCTTACAGCGACGGCGAGAGCGTGCCGGACTGGGCGCTGGAGGCCACGGCCAAGGCGACCTTCATCGGTCTGATCGGCGGTTACGAGGATGGCACCTATCGCCCGGGCGCATCGGTGACACGCGCCGAGGCAGCCAAGGTCATCGTGGAATTCCGAACGTTCTGAGCAGGGAATGGCCCCTATGAGGGACACCTTAGGGTGTCCCTTCCGCTTGCAGACAAGCTCCCGTGTGCTTCGATGGCAACGGGAGCTTGTTGTGTGATGGGTTCGGAATGGCACCCAGCCTTTCTGCCGGCATGGAACGGCGGGGATGAAGACGTAGTGGGCGCTTAGGGCAGGTGGGAATATGGGATATGCAGAAAATCCATATATATCCTTTGAAATATGATATTGTTAGAATGAGAGTATACCCATTACCGGATGAAGTGGTGAGAATGTGATCAGACGAATCATCCTGCTGGCGATCGTCGTTTTATTCCTGGCCGTTATCGTGCAGATCTATCTGGATACGAATTTCTTCAAGGTCGTTGAGGTTCAGCTCACGACAAGGAAGATACCGGCGGGAGAGGAGATCAGGATCCTGCAGATCAGCGACCTGCATGACAAGGTGTTCGGCAAGGACAATGAGTCGCTGGTGGAGGCCATTCATCAGGTCGATGCGGATGTCATCGTCATCACCGGCGATCTGATCGATCGAAGCACGAAGGATCTTGGGCGCGTGTTTTCGCTCGTGGAGCGGATCACCGCGAAGCATCAACGGGTGTATTTTATCTCCGGCAATCATGAGAATGCGAACCGGCTGCGACGTGAACTGCTCGACGGGCTCGTCAGTCGCGGTGTGATCGTGCTGAACAACGGGAACGTGGAGCTTGAGGTGCGCGGCACGGCGTTCAATCTGGCGGGCGTGGAAGACGGCCCGCGCAAAAACGTCAACCAGGCGATGGAAGGCATCAACCCTGACCTGTACACGGTCCTGCTGTCTCATCGGCCGGATCTGGTGGCCCGTATCGCGGAGATCCCCGTGGATCTGATCCTGAGCGGGCATACCCATGGCGGGCAGGTTCGTCTGCCGTTCGTCGGAGCGATCTATGCGCCGAACCAGGGCTGGCTCCCCAAGTACGACAAGGGGATGTTTCAGATCCTGGCCGACAGGCATCTGTATGTTGACAGCGGCCTGGGCACCACGCACCTGCCGATCCGTTTCCTGAACAAGGCCCAGATGTCGGTGATCCGGATCATCGGCTGCGGGTAACGGTCGGCGGGCGTTGGTGCGCCGGCAGCTTACATATGCACGAGCCAGCCAGCGGCAAGCGCGGCGATCCCGACGGTTGCCACGAGGATCTCGGTCCAGACGATCGAGGTTTTCATCAGGCGCATGGCGCCGAGATTCAGCAGGCTGTGTGCAGGAACGAGCAGCAGCACGAGCCATGGCTGGAACGCGATGAGCAGGGCGGCGCCGATGTGATAGGCGCTTGCCGTTATGCGTTCGATCACCCCGACCAGCGGGCTGAGATCAGTGCGCATCCCTTGCTGCTCCATCATCTGACGGGCCTGAACAGACTTCTCATCCGTACCGTTGGCGAGCACGATCATCATGATGCCGCTCATGACGGCGTAGACGACCTCGATCGCCGCCCAGCCTTGTCCGACCGACAGGGCATTGGGCAGCGAGAAGGAGGTCAGCGCCAGCACGATCAGCCGCACGGTCTCCTCCAGCGGCCCGGAGGAGCCGACGACGATGAGCTTGGCGGTCGAAGGGTTGGCGAACTTGCCCGCGAGGAGCGCAAGCGGGGCGCGCAGGAACAGGGCGATCATCCAGCCGAGGGCGCCGATGCCGAACGCTCCCCATTGGACGGGGTATCCCAGACTGCCGAAGACCAGGGCGTATGCGACCGGGACGGCAGCATACAGCGGCAGGAAGGGGATGAATGATTGGACGGTGTATGATGATTTGGCCATGATCATGTCTCCTTTGTGGTTGGATGGTCTGCTGGCTCCGGGATCGCGATGACGGCGAGATGGCGAAGCCTCCTGCCCGCCCGCGCGCTGTTCCCGCTGGCCTGGCTGATCCGTTCGCGAATCTGCGTAAGCAGCTCCAGAAATTCCTCGTCGTCCAGATAAACGGCCATCTTCCGATAGCTGACTCCGTCGGTGTAGACATCGTAATGCTCCTGGGCCAGATACCTGCCGTAATCGTTCATCAGGTTCGACAGGAAGGCGGAGAACAGGCGCAGATGCTCCTCGCTGCTCATCCCTCGCACATCTTCCTTCCCCAATATGCCGTTGCCTTCAGGAAGCGAATAGATCTTCTCCACGGCGCCTCTGACCTGCCGATGATTCTCGACAGACAGGATGCCGCCCCGGGCAAGAATGCCGAGCTGGCGATACAGGGTGGCCTGTGGAATATCCGGCAGCTGCTGCGCGATCTGTTGCGGCGTCATCCTGCGCGAGCCAGCCAGCAGGGTGATGATGCGGATGCGGACCGGATGCAGGATGAGGTCGGCTTTGCTGAGGTTCTTGCTCATGGTCATGCTCCTTGTCAGCTTATTATTATCAATAATGATAATAATATAAATAATGATAATAGTCAATGACGGACGGCGGGTCTTTCTATCAGGTCTATTTCTCCCGGTCAGTCCATATAATTCTAGCAATCGGTCGGGCTTGGAGGGAGAAAGGATGAAGCTGAAGGCTGTGCGCGGCAAGCGGCGCATATGGTGGCGGAGAAGGGCGGCGCTGTTGGTATCGTTGATGCTGCTTTCCTGGTATATCCATGTTGATGAGATGATAGAAGCGAGCGGATCGGTGATCAGGTCGGGCCATGAGCGGACATGGGGACAGGCATCCGCAGCGGTGCATGCGGTTGTGGAGATGGATGTTGGTGGTCATGGGCCGGAGTGGATCGACGGAAGATCGGTAGAGGCGGGATATGACTTTGCGGAGGGATCGGAGTCTGCATCGGATCAAACGATGATGGGGATGAGTGTCGGTAGTCGTGGGCCGGATTGGATTGACGGAAAGCCGGTTGATGCGGGATATCACTTTGCGAGGGAATCGGAGTCCGTAGCGTATCATGAGGTTATGGAGATGAATGTCGGTAGTCGTGGGCCGGACTGGGTCGACGGAAAGCCGGTTGATGCGGGACATGGTCATGCAAGGGAGCTTGCGTTGGAGGACCGCGGGGACATCGCATATAACCCTGGACATGCACAGTTGGCTGCTCGTCACAGGCAGGCGGTTGTTGAACCTGGTAAAGATGGGCCGGGTTTTGCGGTTGCAGAGATACGGGAGGCTGTCGAGAAGAGTACAGGAGATGTGGCACGTTCAAGGCGGGCTGTAGAGGTTGTGTATGCCCGTGCACAGGAGCCGGTTACTCGCAATAGCGAAGACGGGACAGGGCTTGCGTTTGCGGGGAAGCGGGTTGATGTCGGGGGGAGTGCAGGAGAAGTGGCACGTTCAGGGCGGGCTGTAGAGGTTGTGTATGCCAGTGTGCAAGAGACCGTCGCTCGTAATCGAGATGACGCTGAGAAGCAGGCTGGTTCGGGGGCCAGCGTGCAGGAGCAGAAGGAGATCTATCGGAGGCTGGCTGCTGGCGAATCGGTGACAGGCGATTCGGATAGATCCTATCGGGTGCCGGACAAGCCGACCGTCTATCTGACCTTCGACGACGGGCCTTCGACGTTGACGCCGAGAGTGCTGGATATCCTGGCAGAGGAGAAGGTGCGGGCGACCTTTTTTGTCCTGGGCAGTCTAGTGGAGCGATATCCGGACACGGTGAAACGGATCGTCGAGGAGGGTCATGCCATCGGCAATCATTCGTATGACCATGAATATGAGCGGTTGTATACGAATTTTTCATCCTTCTTCGAGCAGGTGACGCAAACCGATGACGCCATCTGGCGCACGACTGGCATACGGACGCGGCTGTTTCGCGCGCCGGGAGGAACTTACCGGCACTTCGATCCATTCTACTCTTACTATATGGATCAGGCGGGATACCTCGTATATGACTGGGATGTGGATAGCGGCGATTCGCGGCGGAAGGGGGTGCCGGCGTCGGAGATCATCGCCAATGTGCAAGGGGCGCCTCTGAAGCATCAGTTGATCGTGCTGTTTCATGACGGCAGCGGGCATGAGGAGACGGTACAGGCGCTTCGGGAGATCATCCGGTATTACAAGAGGCTGGGGTACCAGTTTGCGGCGCTGGACGCTTCGGTTGAGCCGAGGCGGTTCATGCCGGGAACCCTGAAATGGAAGCGGACAACGAGCTGGCAGGATCATGTCCGGAATATGGAACTCGTCGCCACAGTGCGTGAGATGAGGGAGGAGGCCTATGAAGCCTCAACGGATGAAGAACGATTGATGCTGGTGGTGAATGGGCGGCGGTATGAATGGGGGTCAGAGGATTTCTACGTGCTGGATGGCCACTTTCAGGTGAAGCTGGCAAGAATCGTGGAAGCGCTGGGACCAGAGATAGGAAGAGCGGCAGCATCAAGGTGGTACGCCAGCGGTCGGGTGTATGGGCCAGGCGATGTCAGGATGAGGAGCGTGCCCGTGGCAGATGCCAGGCTGCATTCGCTGCTGATGCCTGCTAACGATCGGACCGGGAGAGCGGGATGCTGCGCGAATCTGGCATCGGGGACACACGCCGGTGGTCTTGCGTATGAGCAGGGTGTGTTCGGAATATGGAGTGGGTTTGTGTCGGGTGCCGGGCTGCATTCGCTGCTGATGCCTGCTAACGATCGGACCGGGAGAGTGGGATGCTGCGCGAATCTGGCATCGGGGACACACGCCGGTGGTCTTGCGTATGAGCAGGGTGTGTTCGGAATAAGGAGCGTGCCCGTGGCAGATGCCAGGCTGCATTCGCTGCTGGCAATGGTCACGGTCAGGGACGGCGAGCTGTATCTGCCTCTGCGCAGAACGGTTGAGCTGCTGGGCGGATCGATTCCTGCCTATGATCTGAGCCGTGCGGTCAAGGAAGTGCAGGTGCGAATATAGACCGGCTGCTGCATAAGGGGTGCAGCTTGATGGATGCATCTTGGGACGCGGATGGGTGTACGAAGGCTGTGTTTCCATCGATTGTTGCTGATAATCGGATGGCACGGTTATCGTATCGCGTATATGTCGGTTGAGTTGTACGATTTTTCGTACAAAAATGTGTGGCGGATGGCAGGATTGGAGCAAGTTGTACGATTTTTTATACAAAATAGTGCTGAAGATGAAAGAAATGGAGTGTTTTGTACGATTTTTCGTTCAAAATCTTGCGTAAGATGGTGCAAATGGATCAAGTTGTATGATTTTTCGTACAAAATCTTTCTTCACATGCAGAGTCAGGTTTGATTGTACGATTTATCATACAAAATGTGTTGCAGACAGCCGGATTGCAGGGAGTTGTGCGATTTTTCATATAAAGCCGTGTCGCCGAGCGCCGAGGGGGTCTTGTTGCGTCGGGGAAAGCTTGTTCATATGACAGGGTTAAGATAGTGGCGATCAGTCAATACTGATAGCGAGATTCGTATATTTAGGAGGATGACGAGCCATGCGTTCATCGCTATCAGTGATAGGATTTGATCAGCAGCATGAACTTATCAAAAGCATGATAGACAATGTTGAGAGAGTGATCAGAGGCAAGCGCGAGACGATCAGGACGGCGATGATCGGGCTGCTCGCCGGCGGCCACCTGTTGCTGGAGGACGTGCCGGGCGTCGGCAAGACGATGCTGGCGAGAGCGCTTGCCCAGACGGTCAGCTGCACGCTGAAGCGCATCCAGTTTACGCCTGATCTGCTGCCTTCGGATATTATGGGAGTTTCGATCTATAATCAGAAGCTGCAAGATTTTCAGTTTCGGCCAGGGCCCATTATGGCGAATTTCGTGCTGGCGGATGAGATCAACCGAACTTCACCGAAGACGCAGGCAGCGCTGCTCGAGGCGATGGAGGAGGAGCATGTGACGGTGGATGGCGTGACCTATGACTTGCCGAAGCCGTTCATCCTGATGGCGACGCAGAATCCGATCGAGCATGAGGGGACATTTATGCTGCCGGAGGCTCAGCTTGACCGCTTCATGCTGAAGCTCTCGCTGGGTTACCCGGATGCGGATGCGGAGATGGATATGCTGGAGCTGACGGCGAGAAGGCATCCGATCGAGACGCTGCGCCCGATCATCAGCAAGGAAGAGCTGATTGAGCTGCAGAAGCGCGTGCGGGAGATTCATGTCGACCGCTCCTTGCGCGAATATATCATCCGCCTGGCGCAGCTCTCGCGGGAGCATCCTGCCGTGTGGCTCGGAGCAAGCCCGAGGGCTGCCGCAGCCTTGATGCGGGCGGCTCAGGCGAGAGCGATGATGGCGGACAGGGCGTACGTCATCCCCGACGATGTGAAGGCGATGGTGAAGCCGGTGTGGGGGCATCGGTTGATCGTGAAGGCGGAAGCCAGAGCCAGGGGCAAAGATTCATCAGCGTTCCTGGACGAGCTGCTGCATCGGGTGCCGGTGCCGAATTTCCGTCAGGCGGCCGGTGAGGGACGATGAAGCGCGCGGCATCGGCCAGGGCCGTGCGCATCATGCCCGGTGTCATGGGACAAGCCTGGTGGCTGCTCTGCACCGCTGCGGCCTGGTACTGGGCGCTTGAATTCGGCGGGCAGGCGGCGTGGTTCGTCGCGATGACGACCGGCACGCTGATGGTGTATGCGGCATTGGCGCAGATCGGACTGTCGCAGAGACCGTCGCTGACTCGCGAGGTATCGCGTCACGAGGCGCACGCAGGCGAGGCGATCCAGGTAACGGTGTCGATCCGCCGGCAGGGGCCGCTGCTTCCCTTCGTCTGGATCATCGTGCGAGATGAGCTGAAGGGACCGGACGGCAAGCCGGCGTATGGTCACCGCAAGATGGTGTTTCCCGGTTTCCGCAGGCGGGTCGAATATGGCTATGAGATCCCGCGGCTCAGGCGGGGGATCTATACGTTCGGGGCGGCGACGATCGAGGCAGCGGAGCCCGTCGGCATCGTCGGCCGCCGCTGGAGGCTGGACGGCGCAGGTCCGCGCCGTCTGACGGTGTATCCGCAGCCGATGGCGGAGGCTGCGCTGGAGATGCCGCGGCACTCCGGCGACAGCCGGGCCGCGGCCGTGGCGGCGATGGCGATGGTCGAAGCATCGCCGCTCGTCAGCACCGTGCGCGAGTATGCGCACGGTGATCCGCTGCAGCGCATCCACTGGCGGAGCACGGCTCGCACCGGCGAGCTGAAGACGAAGGAGCCGGATGCGCTGCAGCAGGGCCGCGTCGCCGTCGTCCTCGACGACGCGGCGCGGGCCTACGGGCGCGGGCGCATGGCGCGCGCCCGGTTCGAGACGGCGGCAAGCGCAGCTTGCGCCGTCATGTACGACGCCAAGCGGCACGGCTTGGCGGTCGAGCTCTGCTGCGGCACGCAGATGGCCGCAGCAGAGGCGGAAGCGCCCGCAACGGCGGTGCGGCGGGCGCTGGAGCTGCTCGCGCGGGCTGAGCCGCGCGGTGCGGCGGCGATCGGCGACGTGCTGCGGCAGCGCGCAGCACGGCTGAAGCCGGAGGTGCCGCTCATCGTCATCACGCCGCGGCTGGATGGGCAGCTCGTGGATACGCTCGCCCTGTTGCGCAAGCGCCGCATCGCCGTAACTCTCCTATATATCGGCCAGGCAGCCACAGCCCGCGTGCAACCTCCTGGTTCAGGCAACGGCCAGGCGTGGAGCGATCCGGCAGTTGCGGACGGCGATCTTCGTAGCGCGGATCGCGGCGCACTGAACAACGTCCAGGTGTCTGATGAAAGCAGGACGGGTGTGGAAGCCTCGCAGGTGCATGGAGCGGCTGACCTGATGCCAGCCGAGGAGAAGCGTTTCCTGCGCCAGTTGGAAATCCTGGGCTGCCGAACGAGGGTGATCGCCCTTCAGCCTGATCACGAGCTCGTGCCCCCCGGGATGCACGAGGAAGGACGCATGCCGGGAGGTGCCATCCGATATGGCTGACTCTGACAAAGCTATGCGGGTTGCCCCATGGCGGGATTCGGCCATCGAGCATCGCGACCTCACCGTGGTCCACCCGGAGTCCGGCCATCTTCCCGGTTCACAGCAGACTGATCGACTTGATCAGGGCGGTCAGCGGGACACTCAGCCGCAGAATGTTCGATCCCGCAAACCTGCAGACCCCGAAGATTACCCATGGCTGACGATGGGGATTGCCTCGCTGCTGCTGTTCATCCTGCTCGTGGAATGGTTGCGGCCGATGCAGCAAGCCTCGGCGATCACGCAGGTTTATATGCTGGAGCCCTTCCAGCTCGCCCTGTTCGGCTTCGTGGCGCTGGATTATCTGCGCATCCATGGCTTGCTTCTGTGGCCGTTGAAGCTCGCTGTGGCGCTCCTGGTGATCAGTGTTTTTTTCTATGACAGCTATCTGTATGAACCCTCCTGGTGGGAGACATACATCGCGGTTACCGTGCGGGATCTTGAAGCGGTGGCGAGAAGCCATACGACAGCTATAAGCGGTGAAAATCGGACGCTGCTCCTGCTCATCGGCATGGCTCTGGTGATTTACTCCCTGCATTACATCGTGGTGCGCCGCCAGTATGTTGGCTGGTTCGTCGCTGCTACGATCGGCTATCTGGCCGGGTTGCAGATCGTCTTTGGCCTCCCGACCACGTCTGGCATCATTCTCAGCCTTGCTGCGGGGTTGCTGATGATCGTGCTGCTTGCGCCTGTGCGCTGGCGATCGATCCTTGGTTTCGAAATGTCAGCAACCACTAGACTGGATGATGCTGTGCGGGATCCGTCGGCGGAGGAAGTTACCCCAAACCAGGCAAGGAACCAGACTGCTGTTGGAGATGCCGCATGGATGAGGGACAGCTCCGGCGGCACGACAGGCCTGTTCGCCAAGGCCGGCGCAGCTGCGAGGAGTGCTGCTGGATACGCGGGGGCGATATGCATCGCGTTAGCAGCGCTGGCCACAGGATGGCTGGCGGCGGAGGACGAGCCGAGGCTGTCGCAGCGGCTCAGCTGGAATGCGCTGGAGTTCGCCCAGGATGTGGCGAGATGGACGAACGGGAGATGGTCCATCCCGGCTGATCGGGATTGGTCCGGCTTCGCGAACCTCTCGCTGAGCGGCTATTCGTCCGGCGATTACGAGCTGGGCGGCAGCGTCATCCCGGCGAACTTCCCGATCTTCACGGCGCGATCCGGCAAACTGACCTATTGGCGCGGAGAGACGAAGTCGTACTACGACGGAGCTGGCTGGCATGATTCGCCCGCCGGGTCCGGCGACTCGTCAGATGGGTCGACGCAAGCGATGGACGACGAGCTGACGATCGAATCGTTCCTGTCCATGACGCCGATCGAGCAGGAGGTTCATCTGGACAGCACCGCTGCCATGTTCCTGCAGGGGACGCTGTTCGCGGGCGGGACGATCACGGATGTCGCGGAGCTTGCCGCCAGCGACGGCAGACTCCTGGACCCGCAGCTTCATCCGCCTCTGCAGGATGCGAAATCCCGGCGTTACATGGTGGACGCAGGAGAAGCGGTGCTCGGATCCTATCGGATCACGGTGGTTCCCGTTCCGCATGACAGCCTGGATGCGCCGCTGATCGACGAAGCCTACCGGGCAGCAGTTGAACGCGGAATCACCAGCAGCCTGACGGCGGAGGAAGGAACGCACGACAGTCTGGATGCGCCGCTGATCGACGAAGCCTATCGGACCGCAGTTGAACGCGGAACCACCAGCGGTCTGACGGAGGAAGAACGCTTGCGCTATTTGCAGTTGCCGGAAATGGGCGAACGGGTCTATGAACTGGCCGCACAGCTGACCGCCTGGGCGGAGACGGACCTGGACAAGGCGCGGGCGATCGCTGCCTATCTTCGCACAACTTACACATATGATCTGAACGCCAACGACAAGCCGGGAGAGGACAGCGAGTTCGTCGAGCATTTCCTGTTCGAGCAGCGGACCGGATATTGCGACCATTTCTCGACGGCGATGGCGGTGCTGCTGCGCATGAACGGCATTCCGTCCCGCTGGGTCAAAGGCTTCGCGCCGGGAGAAGTGCAGGTGGATGAAGCCGGCCATGTATGGAGCGACGTGCGCGCGCTTCATGCTCATTCCTGGGTGGAGGCCTATATCCCGGGAATCGGCTGGGTCGCCTTCGAGCCCACCCCTTCGTATGCGGGAAGTCTCGAATCAGCTTCCGTCGTTCTGGCAGCGAAGTCACCAGATTCGGACGGCATGTCGTCCGGTGGGGTATGGTGGAAGGGTCCCGCATGGATCCTGGCCTCAGAAACGATGAAGGAGGTGGAGCAGATGGATGGAGACTGGCTGGCCTGGTTGGAGATGAAATGGACAGCCTGGAAGGAAAGGTTCATGTCCGTCCCCTGGTCAGAGGCGGTGATCGGAGGGACAGCAGCGGCCGCGGTCATCGCGCTGATCGTCATCCTGTACATGCTGCTGCGGCACAGGCTCAGCTACATGCGCCTCGAACGGCGCATCAGCCAGATGGAGCGGCGCGGCGGAACAGCCCTCATGCTCGAGCTGATGTGGCAACGCATCATCCGCAAGTATGGGCCGATCCAGCCGGGGCAGACGCTGCGCGAGTATGTCCAGTCGCTGGAGCTGCGGAGGGACGGGCAGCGGGAAGCGCTCGTGGAGCTGGCGCTGCTGTACGAAGCGATCCGCTACGATGAGCGGCTGCCGGAACGCATCTCGCGCGGGCGCATGAGCCGCCTGTGGCGAGAGGCGATCGGATAAGGCGGTGATCGTCCCGGACGGTGTGCCCAGGGAGGCCGCCCAATCGGTGAGCCGGGCTGCGTCCTGAACGGCGGAGCCCATGAGGCCTCCAGGCGATGAGCCTGGCCACGTTCCGGGCGGCTCGAAAGGCATCTCAAGCGGCCGTACCACATCCCGAGAGGCATCTCAAGCGGAATCCCGCGATTGATTCCAAACGGTGAGCCGGGCTGCTACAATCCGGCTCGTCCTGGCGGCCTCCCGGGCCCGTCTGCCTGTCCCTAAGGTCTCCCAATCGGTGAACCGGGCCACGTCCCGTGTTACACCACATAATGGCCACCCAGACGGTACCCGGGACCACATCCCGGGCCGCGGACCGCCCGTTTGGCGCACTTCCTTGACGTTCGTGAACGGCTTTCTATATAATGATGACATTCGATGACAAGCCTCTGTACGCGGAGGTACATATACAGGAGGACGCAAATGAACAAGCCGGAAGAAATGATCGTCGTACTGGACTTCGGCGGCCAGTACAATCAGTTAATCGCACGCCGCATCAGGGATCTGGGCGTGTACAGCGAGCTGATGTCCTATCAGACGTCAGCGGCCAGGATCGCCGAGCTGAAACCGAAGGGCATCGTATTCTCGGGCGGACCGGCGAGCGTATACGGCGAGAATGCGCCGCTCGTTGACCCGGGTGTGTATGAGCTGGGCATTCCAATCCTCGGCATCTGCTACGGCATGCAGATGATGTCGCATCAGCTGAACGGCCGCGTCGAGCGCGCCGGCAAGCGCGAATACGGCAAGGCGATCGTCGAGTTCGCCCCGCATTGCCAGTTGGTGCAGGGCATGGATCTGAAGCAGCAGGTATGGATGAGCCACAGCGACCGCGTCGCCGAGCCGCCTGCCGGTTTCATCGTCGACGCGAGCACCGAGCATGCGCCGATCGCGGCGATGAGTCATCCGGAGCGCAGGTTCTATGCGGTGCAATTCCATCCGGAAGTGGTCCATACGCTGTACGGCAACGACATGCTCAAGAATTTCCTGTTCAACATCTGCGGCTGCAAGGGCAACTGGTCGATGGAGACCTTCATCGAGGACACGATCCGCGACATCCGCGAGCAGGTCGGCGACCGCAAGGTGCTCTGCGCGCTGAGCGGCGGCGTGGATTCCTCGGTAGTCGCCGTGCTGGTGCACAAGGCCATCGGCGATCAGCTGACGTGCATGTTCATCGATCACGGCCTGCTGCGCAAACATGAAGCCGAGAGCGTCATGGAGACGTTCGTCGGCAAGTTCGACATGAAGGTGGTCAAGATCGACGCGCGCGAGCGTTTCCTCAGCAAGCTGCGCGGCGTGGAGGATCCGGAGCGCAAGCGCAAGATCATCGGCAACGAATTCGTGTACTGCTTCCAGGAGGAGTCGGAGAAGCTCGGCAAGTTTGATTTCCTCGCGCAGGGCACGCTCTATACCGACATCATCGAGAGCGGCACGGCGACCGCGCAGACGATCAAGTCGCACCACAACGTGGGCGGTCTGCCGGAGGACATCAAGTTCGAGCTGGTGGAACCGCTGAAGGCGCTGTTCAAGGACGAGGTTCGCAAGGTCGGCGAGGAGCTGGGCCTGCCGCGCGAGATCGTATGGCGTCAGCCGTTCCCGGGTCCGGGGCTGGCGATCCGCGTGCTTGGCGAAGTGACGGAAGAGAAGCTGGAGATCGTGCGCGAATCCGATGCGATCCTCCGGGAAGAGATCGCGAAGGCGGGACTCGACCGCGAGATCTGGCAGTATTTCACCGCCCTGCCGAATATGAGGAGCGTCGGCGTCATGGGCGACGAGCGCACCTACTCCTACACCGTCGGCATCCGCGCCGTCACGTCAATAGACGGCATGACCGCAGACTGGGCGCGCATTCCGTGGGACGTGCTGGAGAAGATCTCCGTGCGCATCGTCAATGAAGTGGCGGGCGTCAACCGCGTCGTCTACGACATCACATCCAAGCCGCCGGCTACGATCGAGTGGGAATAAGTCGAGCAATTGCATATGCATCGACAGGTGCCATGTCGGCACCTTTTTTATTGAGGCACCCAGCTAATCAAAAAGCCCCCGGACAGGAGCTGTTCGGGGGCTTGTCCGGATTCCTCATTCATTAAAAATCCGGCCTGTAGAAATACCATGGATCGATATGGATGGCCTTGTCGGTCGGGTCATAGAATACGTCAAAATCGACCATCGCGGCGATATCGCGGAGCTTGACATAGTTGTTGCCGTTGATCGTGTAGGCCGTAACCTGGACCGGCTCTCCATTGAAATAGATCGTGGATGTGGAGAGCGTGGCCTTCTGCGGCGCCGTATTGTTCGAGATCGTCATCTCGCCGCCTACCGGCACATACTCTTCATCTGTCGTGATGCTGATGGCGTTGTTCTTGCCATCCCATTCGACCGAGAAGCTGCTCGCCGTATCATTCAGGATATACGCCAGATCGCGGAGCTTGAAGTAATTGTTGCCGTTGATCGTGTAGGCCTGGAATTGGACTTCCTCGCCATCCACATAGATTTTGGAGCTGTTCGGCTGGGCCGTGGCGGTTGCCGCCGCCTGAGGCTTGTTCTCCGCCAACATCTCCGAATGCTTGAAGCTGTCAAACATGATGTACATGTTGTAAGCATAAACGATCAGCTCATAGTCTTCATCGTAAACATACAAGTCGACCAGGAAAATCTCGTTTTCCGGGTACATGCTGTTCATATCATAGGTGTACTCCACCTGACCATCCAGGAGCTCCAGGGATTCCTGAATACCCAGCTGGCCGCCGTATGCGCTGGCGAATTGAACAATGACGTAACGGGCATCCGGATTGTTGGTTTCAACGCGATATTTCAGGGGGCTGAATTTCCAGGAATTCACTTCCTTGACAGCAGGCGTCTTGAGCACCGGAACATCCACTACCCTTCGCTGGTAAATCTCCCAATCGTCGCCGAACACCCTCTCAATCTTGTCGGCAAATTGATCGAAACGGATCGCATAATGATAGCCTTCATAATCAAACTCATAGCTGTACGGGTTGGTCAATTGCGCATCTTCCGTTGCGGCGAATGTCGGCATCGATGCCAGCAATGATCCGATGAGCGCGATGATGAGTACGATGGATGTTTTTTTCACGATTTACCTCTCCATTCTTTATTGTGTTCATGGACCTGCATGGATTTCCAGGCACGGTGTTCGTTCGCATATTCACATTAGTCCGATTGCCTGTTCACTCCCTTTTTTTTTCAGACGAAAACCGCCCGAAGACGCAGGTAACGTATATTATTCTACATTTATGTGATATTTTCCTTTTAATAAAGGAAGCGGATTCCAATATACTGAAAGCATGTCGATCAATTGCGAAATGAAACGACTAGAAATGGCAGTCGGTAGCAGGACAAATCGACCAATAAAGATAAATTAACGTTCTATTTCTATAAAATCGATTGATATAAATACCAATTGATAGAATAGCAATCGACACGAAACGTCATATCTGAGATAATCGTAATATTGAAAAGAGCTGGTATATGAAGCGAATCGAATAGAATCGACTGGACCGCATGCTGTAGGCTATGGCAGTAATTGCAGTTTGGGGAGGACAAGCGCGGATGATACAAACATGGCTGCAAGTGACGGAAGAGTGGTTGGCAAGCGAGAAGTGTGTCGAGAATGAGCAAACAGCTTACAGCAGGAGTGCATGGGATCATGCCGGACAGCCTGCGGTTGGGGTTGATCAGGTCAGACGCTGGTTCTCGCATCTGAAGAAACGGGCTGGCCTTCAGGAAGAGATCGCGATGTTCACGATTCCGAGGCCGAAGTCCTTTGAGCTGGACGAGCTCATCGCGGTATACGACGGTGAGGAGCTGCTCTTCGGTTATCCGATGCAGAGGCTGACCGGAGAAGCAGGCGGCTGGAGCCGCAAGGGGGTGCTGGACTTCCTGCATTTCTTCGCGGATGTGAGAGGCAAGACAGAGGAAGAGGCCGGAACTCGGGCACAGTTAGTCAGGAAAGCGGGGTTGGATGATGGATTGGCTTCGGCCGAAGCTGCGCTGGCTTCGGATGATGCGGCGGATAGGAGGACATCCGGCGCAGGCATGGAGACAGGCGCAGGGGAGCAAGCGGCCGGCAAGGAAGAGACGGATGCGGACGCCAGGGCGGCGACAGGCGCGGATGATGCAGCTGAGGTCGAGACGGCAGGAGAAGCGGCGGCTGAAGCGGGTGCGCAGGTGCTGTCAGCAAGCGGCGTCGTTGGAGCGGTAACGGGCGCGCGGGCCACGACGGCGGACGGATCGGGCGAAGTTGAAGCGAACGCAGCCGTATTAGTAGAAGCGTGTGCGCAGGATCGGTCAGCAGGAGACGTGGTTGGAACGGAAGCGGCCGCGCGGACCATGACGGCGGACAGATCGGGCGAAGCGGAAACGAACGCAGCCGAATCGGCAGAAGCGTGTGCGCAGGATCGGTCAGCAGGCGTCGTGGTTGGAGCGGAAACGGTCGCGCGGACCATGACGGCGGACGGATCGTGCGAAGCGGATGCGGGCGTCAAGTTCGCAGCACGGGTCGAGGCGGAAGATGAAGGCGCGGCAGAAGCTGAAGCTGGTGCTCAGGCGGCAGCTGTCCATGAATCGGCTATAGCTGCTGTCGGCACTACTAAACCGGAAGCTGGCGAGCCCGGTCCGGTTGTCGATGTCGCACACGCAAGGGAAGCGGAATCGGAAGAAACGTACATAACGGTTATCGATGATATCGAAGTGCCTGCGGACTGGCATGACATCGATGCGGACATGGCGGTGGCGCCGGTATCGAACGGGGACGGGCATGCCGCCAGGGCTGAACGCTCTGTGCCTGCCGCGGCGATCCGGTCCCTGCAGACGGGCCTCAGGCATGTCGAGCAGGCGATCGAGGCGACGATGGAGCTGCATGCGGCGGCTCCCGCTTCATCGAAGAAGCTGCTCAGGCTGCTGTTCGCAGCGGAGGATCATGTGCGGGACGCGGAGCATCAACTGGCTCACACCGCCGGGGAGGGGGTGGGCCGATGATCGATCTGAACGCGATCCTGCTGAAGCACAAGGTGTTTGTCGATACGAGCTCATGGATGTTCCCTCCGTCGGAAGCCTTTTTCCACGGGCCGATGGAGCAGGCGCTCAGAAGCACGGGACAGAAGCTCGTGCTGCCGGGCAAGGTGCTCGAGGAAGTGAAGAAGTTTCTGAATCACGAGGATCAGGAGAAGCGCACGCGCTCGCGCACGGCAGCCTCCATCCTGCAGAAGTACATAGACGAAGGGCTCGTCCAGGTGTTCGGCTCGCAGAACGATCCGTTCACCGACCAGACGATCCTCTATGTGTTCCAGCAGTTCCGGGTCCGCTATCAGCTGGCGCTGATCACGCAGGACAAGGGGCTGGCGACGGATGTATACAATCTGAACCATCAACGCGCGGTAAGCGGTCAACCGATCCGCGTATTCCGCGTCAATATGCACGGTCAACTGTCGGAATGGCGCTTCGACGACGGCTCCGGCACGCAAGCCGCACCTGCCGCTGCGCCCCGCCATGGACGCCACCGCGAGGCCAGGCAAGGGGACGACGCCGGCCAATCGCCTCATGTTAAGAAACCGCATGCGGAGCTGGGCGTGGACGACGAGCAGACAGCCGAGGACGACAAGCCGATCATCAGGTTCCGACTCGGCACGCATGTCGAATCCGGCGGCAATGAACTGATGTCATGCCGTCATCTGCCTGGAGAGGGGGACGCGGTGATCTCCGCCAGGTACGGCCAGGTCCGGCTCGGCGAGCCGATCGGACGCGGCGGCGAGGGCGACATCTACCGAACGGACACCGGACTCGTCTGCAAGATCTACAAGAAAGAGAAGCTCACGCATGCGAGATGCGAGAAGCTGAAGCTGATGCTCACGGTGCCGGTGGAACGGAAGGGCATCTGCTGGCCGAGAGATATCGTAACCAATCAGTATGGCGAATTCGTCGGCTATCTGATGGATGCGGCCGAAGGCAAGCCGATGCAGACCTGCCTGTTCGCCAAGCCGGTGCTGCTCAAGAATTTCCCGGACTGGACCCGGGCCAATCTGGTCAAGCTGTGCCATACGATGCTCTCGCAGATCGAATATCTGCATGAGCGGAACATCATCATCGGCGACATCAACCCGATGAATATCCTGATAAAGAATGACCGGGAGGTCTACTTCGTCGATACGGACAGCTATCAGATCGAGAATTATCCTTGTCCCGTCGGCACGGTCAACTTCACCGCTCCCGAGATCCAGGGCAAGAACTTCGGCACGTTCCTGCGCACCTTCGAGCATGAGTACTTCGCGGTGGCGACGCTGATCTTCATGACCCTGCTGCCGGGCAAGCCGCCATACTCGCAGCAGGGCGGAGGAACGCCGGAGGACAACATCCGCAAGATGGACTTCCCGTATCCGTTCGGAGACGATTCGACGGGCAAGGCGCCGGACGGGCCGTGGCGCTTCATCTGGAGCCATCTGACCTACAAGGTGAAGGAAGCCCTGTACAAGACGTTCAAGGAAAATGAGCGGGTATCCGTATCCGAGCTCAAATTCCTGATCCAGCAATACCATTACAGCATCGTCAAGCAGTGGTCGAGCGACGAGCTCTTCCCGATGAGCCACAAGATTCCGGAAGGCAAGGCCGTCATGATGACCTGCTCCAAATGCGGTCAGGAGAAGCAGGTCCACATTAACCACAAGCAGAAGCTGGAGCAGGCCGGCAAGCCGTTCATCTGCGAGGAATGCTTCCAGCGCAATCGTCTGCAGCGTCTGCAGCGCATGCAGGCGGCCGCCGCAGGAACGACGGCAGCCTATCCCGGCAACGCCCAGCCGAAGCTGGGTGGAACGACGCAGGCGGGAACGCGTCCGCGAACGGGAGGGAGCACGGGACCGACCACGAATGCGCGCCCTGCAGGACCGACGGGTACGAAGGGACCATGGGGACCAACGGGTCCAACCGGGACGGGTGCGACCGTCCGCAAGCCGAACGCGGGTCCCCGCACTCCACCCCAGGCCGGAACCAGGCCGCAGGTATCGCCGGGATCGGGCGCGCAGAAGGCGCAGCCGGCTCGAAAGAAGTCGCTGCTGGATCGGCTGATCGATTTTCTGTCCAATATATAATATCCACCAGACAACATGATAAAGGAGACGAAACGCGATGGATGATTTGTTAATCAGCACACAGGAACTGACCGAGAATCCGACGGCACGCGTGCCGATCTGCCTCGTGCTGGATGTGAGCGGCTCGATGACCGGTGCGCCGATCGAGGAGCTGAACAACGGCGTGAGGTATTTCATGGAGGCGATCCGCAAGGACGACATCGCCAGCGCGGCTGCCGAGATGGCCCTCGTTACCTTCGGCTCGACCGTGCAGAAGGTGCTGGATTTTGGCAGCATCCACAGGCAGGCGGTACCGACGCTGACAGCCGGCGGCCGCACGCCGATGGGCGCCGCGGTCAATCTGGCGCTCGATATGCTGGAAGCGCGCAAGCAGCTGTACTCGGCGAGCGGCGTCGATTATTATCAGCCGTGGATCGTGCTGATGACCGACGGCATGCCGACCGATGATGTGGAGCAGGCGGCTGCCCGCGCATGCCAGCTGATCAACAACCGCAAGCTGACGATCTTCCCGATCGGCATCGGCCCGGATGCGGACATGGAGTTCCTGAAGAAATTTTCGCCGAAGCGTCCGCCGCTTCGCCTGAAGGGCCTGAACTTCGTGGCTTTCTTCGAGTGGCTCAGCAAGAGCGTCTCGAGCACCTCGCAATCGATGCCTGGCGAGAAGGTGACGCTGGAGTCTCCGGCCAGCTGGGCTTCCTGGGAGACGCTGTAAGCCAGAACGATCTGCAACCTGAGAGTTTTACTGTGAATAGGAGTCGTGGAAATTGAGCAGCCATTGGAAGATGTTCGGTGCTTCCGTTCAGGGCAGAGCCCACAGGAAGAACGATATGCCGTGCCAGGACTACACGTTCTCGCTCCATCGAAGCGGCGTATACGTCTCTGCGCTGGCGGATGGAGCCGGCTCGTGCAGCCATGCGGACAAGGGTGCGGAGATCGCGGCGCAGACGGCTGCACGTGTGGTATCGGAGCGATTCGGGGAGCTGATCGAAGCGGATCGCGAAACTTGCGTGCGGATCCTGCTGGAGGAGATCAGGAGCAGCATCGTTCATGCGCCGGACTACGTGGAACCGATCCGGAATTATTCGTCGACCCTGCTGTTCGTCGCCGTCAGCGGCGACCGCTATATCGCCGGCCATCTCGGTGACGGCGTGATCGGCGGCGAGCGAGCAGGAACCCCCTTCGTGTTGTCTCCGCCAGACAACGGAGAGTTTCACAATACCACCTTCTTCACGACATCGGACCAGGCGGAGGAGCGGATGCGCATCTATCGCGGAGAACTGGGCGACATATCGGGTTTCTTCCTGATGTCCGACGGGGCAGCCGAGTCGCTGTACAACCGGAAGAGCGAGAGCCTGGCGCCCGCTCTCCTCAGGATCCGCGAATGGGCTGACAAATATGCTGCTGATGTCGTGGAACAGGCGTTGCACAGCAATCTGGAGAAAGTGATCCGGGAGCAGACCGTCGATGATTGCAGCCTGGCGATCATGGCGCTTGCGCGAATGCCTGAACCGTCACCTTCGGGAGAGGAGGCTCGGGAAGCATGAGCAAGCTTCTGACGCAGCTGCGAGTGATCAGGCTGCCCGTTCTGAACGGGATTGACCGGCTCTGCCTGCTGCTCAGCCTGATCTACGCGGGAGTCGGCCTGTTCTGGAAGCAGGAAAGTTCGATGCCGACGATTCTGCTGCTGGTCTCGGTTCATCTGTTCACCTATCTCGCCAAGATCATCAGGCAGCCGCTGTACAGCGCCTTCGCCTGCAGTCTGATCACGCTGTCGGTCTGTCAGACGGAGGGCTGGTTCGCCTCTTATCCGGCGGCCGCGGCCTGTCTGGTGATCGGCGCATTTCTGCTGGTCCTGCTCGGCTCGTTTGATTCTGCGGCGGCCAGCGGTTTCGTGTACGGATTCTGGCTGATGATGTTATACCTGATGATCCGGGACGGCATGGAAGGAACCTTTCGCGACATGGTATTCACGCTGTTCAGTGACCGGTTGACGCTGGAGGCGCTGTCGCATTGGCCGTTCTGCCTGATCATGGCCGGCCTGATGTGGCTGTTCGCCGAACGGACGCCTGCCCCGCAGCGAACGTTCTCGCAATCGCTGGCGCCCTTCCTCGTATGGATGTGCGTGTTGTTCATCTGCGCCGCCCTGGAGGGCTTCGCGCGTTATGAACCCTCTATCGTGCGTGAGGTGATCATCTATGCCTGCATCAGCCTGCTCGTGTACCGCTCGGTGATGAACGATGAGCGTTTGTCCGCTGCCCTTGCCTATGCCGGCATCGCCTTCATCATCTGCCGCGAGGTACGGGAGGTCTGGGAGATATCGGATTTTTACTTTACGCTTTATGTGCCGGTCATCGTGCTGATCCTCGTCTACGTGACGAAGATGACGGCTCATCTGGCGCTCGGCCTGATGGTCGGGTGGTGGCTGGTGTGGGCGTGGAGCTATATGCAGGCAGGAACGCCTGAGGGGCTGCCATCTCTGTACGATCATCTGGAGCTCTCATCCCTGTTCCGGCTCGCGCTCGATGCCTGGCCGGTGCTCCTGGTGTGCGGGCTGCTGCTCGAGCGTCGCTGGGTGATCCCGTTTGTGGTCACAAGGTTGAAGAAGCTGAGGAATCCCTGATTCCTCGGCTTCTTTTTTTGCATGGCAACGTCCGGGAGGATGGGGATATGGCTTGTCGATCGGTTCCTGGCCGCGATTATGTGGCATTTTGCCGGTCTCGATAATACCTTATTAATATCTGGGCTTCCGACAGGATGGCAGAGCAGCCTCCCCGGTCTGCTGCTGTCTGCTCGCGGTCCAATCACGAAGCAGGGGTGAACAACATGCCATACGTCAGGGATGTGAGGAAGCATGCGTGGAGGAGCATCCTGTTCGCGGCCGTCGTTCTGGTGCTGTGGATCGTCAATGTTCGGATCGAGAGCGCGGAGGCGCGCAAGCGTTCGGACGAGGTGGAACGCCTGGTCGCGGAGCTGCGGGTATTGACGGTGGAGCATGCGGAGGCTGGCTGGACCATCGAGGAAGCAGCCTGGCGAGATTCGCCCGCTTATCGGCAGCTGGTGTCTCTGGATGTGAGGGTGATCCCGATGCTGCTTCGCTATCTCGAACAGGAGGATGAGTCGGTCGGGCGAGTGCTTGCGGAAGGGATCGCGGAGCTCGGACAGCTCAACCTGGCGGAGGCAGACTGGAGGACGAGGGAGGCCTGGAAGTCTGCCTGGGATGCTCACGTCGACAGGGCGGAGAAGCAGGTGCCGGCCATCCTGGCCGACCAGCGGCTGACCGCGCCGGAGCAAGCAGCTCAGCTCGCGGAGCTTGGCGCAGCGGCGATTCCGCACCTGATCGGAGATCTGCAGACGGGGCGGGGTACGGAGGCCAGCATGACGGCGATTCGACAATTGCTGGGACCTTCGTATGATGCCCGGTTGCCGGTTCGCAACGACAGACGGCAGTGGCAGCGCTGGGCGCGGACGCATGCCGGTGATTATGCGCTGTTGACGTTCAAATTCGAATGATCCATCTTGTAACGGTCTAGGTCTTCCGGGAAAAAGCGAACATTTCCGAAAAAATTTTTCGGAGTGTTCGTTTTTTTCGTTGACAGGTCATGAGACTGCTTTTACAATAATGGTGGTGTCCCACCCGCGCGAATGTCTCGGGCAGACGCATGGGCAGGATAGTCTTGAAGACTCATGATCGAAAAAAATTGATGTGTGGAGGTATGTACTTTGTCGAACAATGGAAGTACCGAAAAAGGCCTTGCTCGTTATTTTGAGTTCAGCAAGCATGGCACAAACTTCAGGAGAGAGTTTATCGCAGGCTTGACGACCTTCCTGGCCATGGCGTACATACTGGCGGTCAACCCGAACATCCTCAGCGCGGCTGGACTGGATCCTGAGGCCACCTTTACCGCGACCGCAGTTGCAGCGATCATCGGCACGCTCGTGATGGGTCTTGTCGCCAGGTATCCGGTTGCCACCGCTCCCGGCATGGGTTTGAACGCCTTCTTCGCATTTGCGGTTGTCGGCGCGATGGGCATCCCCTGGCAGACGGCTCTGGCTGGCGTTTTCGTCTCCGGTGTCTTCACCCTGATCCTGGCGCTCACCGGCATCCGTGAGACGATCATCAATGCGATTCCTTCGGGACTCAAGTATGCGGTTTCTGCAGGTATCGGCCTGTTCATCGCTTTCGTCGGGCTGCAGGGCGCGGGCATCGTCGTCAACGACGACTCGACGCTGGTGGCGCTCGGCGACCTGTCGGATGGCGGCGTGTTGCTGGCGCTGTTCGGCATCGTGATCACTGCCGTTCTGATGACCCGCAAACTGCATGGCGCCATCTTCTACGGCATGGTGATCACCGCGATCGTCGGCATCATCTTCGGCATCATTCCGCTGCCTGAGAAGGTGATCAGCATTCCGCCTGCGCCATCGGCGTTCGGTGCGTTCCTGGATCCGATCCTGGGCGAGAAGTTTAACGGCGTATCCTTCTATACGCTGGACATGCTCGTCGTCATCTTCACCTTCTTCTTCGTAGACTTCTTCGATACGGCAGGTACGCTGCTGGCTACGGCCAACCAGGCTGGTCTGACCAAGGATGACAAGCTGCCAAGAGCAGGCCGCGCCCTCGCTTCGGACTCCGTTGCGACGATCGCCGGCGCGATTGTAGGTACTTCTTCGACAACATCCTATATCGAATCTTCTGCTGGTATCGGTGCGGGCGGCCGGACAGGATTCACAGCAGTGTCGACCGCGTTCTTCTTCTTCCTGGCGCTGTTCTTCTCGCCGCTGCTCTCGATCTTCACCGGTCAGGTGACGGCGGCCGCGCTCGTCATGGTCGGCGTGCTGATGGCCGCCAACCTCGGCAAGATCGCGTGGGGCGAAATTCAGGAGGCTGCTCCGGCATTTATCACGGCCGTTGCCATGCCGCTCACCTACAGCATCTCGAAGGGGATCGCACTCGGCTTCATCCTCTATCCGCTGGTGAAGCTGGTGAAGGGCGAAGGCAAGCAGGTTCACTGGATCATGTATGCGATGTTCTTCGTCTTCATCGCTTATTTCATCTGGGGTAAGGCGTAAGTCATACGCATTCCATATCACCATTTAACCATTGCATGTAACACATTTTGGCCCGTCGGGTTGTCTCCGGCGGGCGCTTTTTTTTGATGCTGTGAGCGGTGACGGTGGTGCGTGCAAGCCCATTTTTATGGCCGGGACATGCGGTTGGGCCGGAACAGGACTTTGGGGTCCGTCTGGCGAATGTAGGAGCAAGCACATGATCGTCAGGAGGCGAAGCCGATGCGGACGGAGCGGGAAATGATGGAACTGTTGCTCGGTTATGCGGAGCGTGATGCGAGGATACGCCTGGTCACGATGGAAGGCTCGCGCACGAATCCCAACATCGCGCCGGACCTTTTCCAGGATTATGACATCTCCTATTTCGTGACGGAGATGGATTCGTTCAAGGCGAGCGATGCGTGGCTCGATGTGTTCGGCGAGCGGCTCATCATGCAGAAGCCGGAGGATATGGAGCTGTTCCCGCCGGAGCTGGGCGGATGGTTCTCGTATCTCATGCTGTTCAGAGATGGGGTAAGGGTCGATCTGAAGCTGGTGCCCGTTCAGGATGTGAAGTCCTATTTCGGGAAATCGGACGGTCTGGTCCGGGTGCTCCTGGATAAAGATGCGCTTGTCCAGCATGAGGTCGTCCCGACCGATCGTCTCTACTGGATCCGCAAGCCGACTGCCAGGGAATATGATGACTGCTGCAATGAATTCTGGTGGGTGACAACCTACGTTGTGAAAGGATTGGCGAGACGGGAGATCCTGTATGCGACGGATCATCTGCATGGGATCCTGCATCCCAACCTCCTGCGGATGATGGGGTGGAAGATCGGCTCGGAGCAAGGGTTCAACTTCAGCCTGGGGAAGAACTGCAAGTTTATCGATCGCTACCTGCCCTCAGAAGATTGGCAGAAGCTGCTGTCCACCTGTTCCATGAGCGGCTATGAGGAGATGTGGCGGTCCCTGTTCCTCTGCTGTGAGCTGTTCCGGTCTTACTCGAAAGCCGCGGGCGCCAATCTGGGGTACCCGTACCCGGATTACGACGAGGCCGTCACCGGCTATATCGAGCGGATCTATTCCTCATATCGGTAATGTCTCCATCCCACGAAGCATGAATGGCTGGCCTGTGCCGGTTGTTCATGTTTTTTGTTGGACGGGAGCTTCCTTGACGTGAGCCGCTTTGCTGCATATGGCAGGAGTGGGCAGAATAAGGTGACGGCAGACCGTGGCGAGTCGACCTCCCGCCATTGCCGACATTCGTAACGGAACGTCAGTGCGCTATTTGCGGCAACAAGGCCATTTCCCGGCAGCTAACGTTTGTCAAACAGGGATTGGGCCCAAACGGCGATCTTCGACTGATCAGCAACCGCCAAAGCTATGCAACCTGCCAAATCCTCTGATCATCAAGAGTTTTCGGACGATTAACAGCCTTTATGAAACCACGAACAAAACCGAACTATTATCTATCATTAAATATTAATTGTTCGTGTTTTTCGGTTGACACCCCATGTTAAGTATTGATAAACTATCCATGTTGAATGAAAAAGGCTAACGAAATCGATCGGGCGCCATGGCCGGGAAAGCCGCATGAAACAACGAAGACTCAGGCGCTTGGCGGTTTCGATGGTGCCATAGATGAAACGAAAGAAGGGTATCTGATGTCTGCTTTGGTCGGTGTTATCATGGGCAGCACCTCCGATTGGGAGACGATGAAGCATGCTTGCGACGTGCTGGATGAGCTGGGCATCCCATATGAGAAGAAGGTTGTCTCCGCTCATCGCACGCCGGATCTGATGTTCGAGTACGCGGAGACGGCTGTCGAGCGCGGGTTGCGCGTGATCGTGGCCGGTGCCGGAGGGGCGGCGCATCTGCCGGGGATGGTGGCGGCGAAGACGGTCTTGCCGGTGATCGGAGTGCCGGTGAAATCATCGAATCTGAACGGACTGGATTCGCTCCTGTCGATCGTGCAGATGCCGGGCGGCGTGCCGGTGGCCACGGTGGCGATCGGCAAGGCCGGAGCGACCAACGCGGGCCTTCTCGCAGCGCAGATCATCGGAAGCACGGACCGGGAAGTCCAGCGGCGGCTGGTCGCGTGGCGAGAGAACATGAAGCAGAAGGTGCTGGCGGTCAGCGACTCGCTGGGGGCGGAGGAATAGGCGGTGAGTCGGGACGCAAGCAAGAATGTGGCAAGCCATGCGGATAAGAGTGGAGCAGAACAGAACGGAACCGGAGAGAACAGGAACAGAGAGCACATGACCGGAGAGAACAGGCTCAGAGAGAGAACCATGAAAGATAGCAGGACTGCGGAAAATGGTGACACAATGAATTCGGAAAACCAACAACTGCACAAGACCCATCCTGCCAAGCCGCAGAGCAGGCGAATATTGCCGGGTTCAACGATCGGCGTTCTGGGTGGCGGCCAGCTCGGCCGGATGCTGGCGCTTGCCGGACGGGCCATGGGTTATCGCTTCGTCACGCTCGATCCGACGCCGGATGCGCCCTGCGGTCAGGCGGCAGACAGGCAGATCACGGCCAGATATGACGATCGGGAAGCGGCGCGTGAGCTTGCCAGATTGTCGGATGTGATCACCTACGAGTTCGAGAATGTCGACGCAGGCGTCGCGGCGATGCTGATGGAGGAATCCTACGTCCCCCAGGGCAGCGAGCTGTTGTACACGACGCAGCACAGGCTGCGCGAGAAGCGGGCGGTCGAGTCGGCCGGCGTGTCCGTTGCGCCCTATGCGCCGATCACCAGCCTTGAGGATCTCGAACGGGAAGCGGCGAGACTGGGCTTGCCCTGCGTGTTGAAAACGGCAACAGGCGGATATGACGGCAAAGGGCAATACGTCATCCGCGAGCAGAGCCAGCTGACGGAAGCGTATGAGGCTCTGTCAAGGTCTGGAAGCGAGCTCGTGCTTGAGAAGTTTATCCATTTCGACAAGGAGATCTCGGTGATCGCCGCGCGCTCGCCAGGCGGTGAAGTGGTCACCTTCCCGCCGGCGGAGAATATCCACGTGAATAATATCCTGCACATTTCGATTGCGCCCGCTCGTATTTCCTGGGAAATTGTCGAGCAGGCCAGGCGCATGGCGCTAAATATTGCGGAGTCGCTTGAGGTTGTCGGACTGGTCGCGGTGGAGATGTTCCTGACCGCGGACGGCCGGCTCTACGTCAATGAACTGGCGCCGCGCCCGCACAACTCGGGGCATTATACGATGGAAGCTTGCCGAACGTCGCAGTTCGAACAGCATGTGCGCGCGATCTGCGACCTGCCGCTGACCTCGACCGAGCTCATGACGCCGGTGGTGATGGTGAATGTGCTGGGCGAGCATCTGCAGCCGCTGCTGGACTGGATCGCGACCGGCGGCGAAGCGGAGCTGGAGCGCACGCAAGGCATCACGGCGAAGGTGCATCTGTACGGCAAGGCCGAGGCGAAGAAGGGACGCAAGATGGGGCATGTGAACCTGCTCACGGATGACGTCGAGCGAGCGCTCGCCTGGATCGAACAATCGGGGATCTGGCGCTGATGGCAAGCGGGCGCAGATGAGATTGGGAGCGGTCAGAGGGCCGATAAGATGCGAGAGTCGGTCAGACGCGGCCATCAGCCTGATGCAGACCAGTTCCGGTGCGGATCGGAGGCTTGCGGATGGAATCTCCGACTGGCGAAGCGACATTGCCAGAGGAAAGGGATCGTACGCCGCATGGCCGCATATCGCCAGATCAATCAACGAACAATATGACCGTTACGGACTGATAGAGACAGATAATGGACGACTGGCCGAAGCAACCCGCGCCAGTCTGATCCATCTTCATATCATCATTGAACCTGGAGGAACCTTGCATGATCCAACGTTACACCAGACCAGAGATGGCAGCCATATGGACTGAGGAGAACAAATTCAAGGCGTGGCTGGAGGTGGAGCTCTGCTCCTGCGAAGCCTGGGCCGAGCTGGGCGTCATTCCGAAGGAGGATGTCGAGAAGCTGCGCGCCAACGCCAGCTTCAACATCGATCGAATCTATGAGATCGAGCAGGAGACGCGTCACGACGTCATCGCCTTCACGCGCGCCGTATCGGAGACGCTGGGCGAAGAGCGCAAATGGGTGCACTACGGCCTGACCTCGACGGACGTCGTCGACACGGCGAACGGCTACCTGCTGAAGCAGGCCAATGCGATCCTCGAGAAGGATATCCTGAACTTCATCGACATCCTGCGCGCACAGGCGGTCAAGTACAAGGACACGGTCATGATGGGCCGCACCCACGGCGTGCACGCCGAGCCGACCACCTTCGGGCTGAAGCTGGCGCTCTGGTACGAAGAGATGAAGCGCAATCTCGAGCGCTTCAGACACGCGGCCGACGGCGTGCAATACGGCAAGATCTCCGGCGCGGTCGGCACCTACGCGAACATCGACCCGCGCGTCGAGGAATATGTCTGCCGCAAGCTCGGCCTCAAGCCGGCGCCGATCTCCACGCAGACGCTGCAGCGCGACCGGCATGCCGAATACATGGCGACGCTGGCGCTCGTCGCCACCTCGCTCGACAAGTTCGCAACCGAGATCCGCGCGCTGCAGAAGAGCGAGTTCCGCGAGGTGGAGGAGCCGTTCGCCAAGGGGCAGAAGGGATCGTCGGCGATGCCGCACAAGCGCAACCCGATCGGCTGCGAGAACATCTCCGGGCTGGCCCGCGTCATCCGCGGCCATATGATCTCCGCTTACGAGAACGTGCCGCTCTGGCATGAACGGGACATCTCGCATTCGTCCGTGGAGCGGGTCATCCTGCCGGATGCCACGCAGCTTCTGAACTACATGCTGAACCGTCTCGGCAACATCATCAGGAATCTGACGGTGTTCCCGGAGAACATGAAGCGCAACCTCGAGCGGACCTTCGGCCTGCCGTTCTCCGGCCGCGTCATGACGAAGCTGATCGACAAGGGCATGAGCCGCGAGCAGGCGTATGACACGGTGCAGCCGCGCGCGATGCGGGCGTGGGAGGAACAGCGTTCGTTCCGCGACATCCTGGAATCGGATGAAGTGATCATGAAGCATCTGTCGAAGGAGGAGCTGGACGATTGTTTCGATCCGAGCTGGCATCTGAAGCATGTGGACACGATCTTCCGCCGGCTGGAACTGATCTGATAACTGACAGAAGCCTGCTTTATCCATACCAATACCATCGACAAGGGATGAGAACATGCAGTCGACACAAGCCATCTCAACCGCGCAGCCGTATGTGAACGCTCCGCTCGCATACAAGGGCAAGGTGCGGGAAATGTATGATCTGGGCGAGCATTATCTGATCGCGGTGACGGACCGCATCTCGGCCTTTGACTTTATCCTCGAGCCGGCGGTGCCGGACAAGGGCAATGTGCTCAATCTCGTCAGCAAGTTCTGGTTCGAGCAGACGGCCGGGCTGATGCCGAACCACGTCGTTCATTGCGATGTGACGAAGCTGGAGGGCATCATCACCGACCCGGAAGTGATGAAGAACCGCATCATGGTGGCGAAGAAGGCCGAGCGGATCGACATCGAATGCATCGTCCGCGGATATGTCACCGGCGGAGGCTGGCGGCAATATGTGAAGAGCGGCGAGATTAACGGCATTAAGCTTCCCGCTGGCCTGCGCAAGAACGAGAAGCTGCCGGAACCGATCTTCACCCCGTCGGCGAAGAACGACGTCGGCCACGACGAAGACATCCCGATCGAACGGATGAGGGAACTGGTCGGAGCCGAGCTGACGGAGAAATTGCAGGCGTGCAGCCTGGAGCTGTACCGCTATGCCCAGAGCTACTGCGAGCAGCACGGCATCATCCTCGCCGACACGAAGTTCGAGTTCGGGCTGCTGGACGGCGAGCTCATCCTGATCGACGAGATCTTCACGCCGGACTCGTCCCGCTACTGGGCGGTGGAGAACTATGCGCTGGATATCGACATCGACAGCATGGACAAGGAGCCGGTGCGCATCTATCTGGCGAATTCGGATTGGGACAAGGTGTCGAAGCCCGCGCCGCTGCCGCCGCAAGTGGTGGAGGAGACATCCGCCAGGTATCGGGACATTCTGCGGCGCCTGACGGGCATCACGCTCGCATGAGCTTGCAAGGATATGAATGTCGGGTAAAGGATGGCATGAGTGTTGATGGGGTCTTTTCATTTATTCCATATATCATTGATCACTATTAAGAGTCAGGGGGCACCTGTCCATGTTCAAAGCGACTGTCTATGTGACGATCAAGGAAAATGTTCTGGATCCGCAAGGAAAGGCCGTGCAAGGCGCACTTCACTCCATGGGCTTCGACGAGGTGGAGTCGGTCCGCATCGGCAAGTACATGGAACTGAATCTGAATACAGGCGACCGCGCGGCGGCCGAGGAGAGAGTCAGGGCGATGTGCGAGAAGCTGCTGGCCAATACGGTCATCGAGGACTACCGATTCGAACTGCAGGAAGCGTGAGGAAATCCAGGGCGGCGCCGGTGTGAGCAAGCCGAACTTGCGGCCCGATGAAGCTCGGGGCCGGACGGAGCAGGCCAGGCGCCATCCATACACGATCATACGAACGAAAGGGAGAGTGCTCCATGAACTTTGCCGTGCTAGTGTTTCCCGGCTCGAACTGCGATATCGACTGCTACAAGGCGGTCGAGCAGACGATCGGGCAACCGGTAGACTATGTGTTCCATACGGCGACTGACCTGTCCCGATATGATGCGATCATCATCCCGGGAGGATTCTCTTACGGGGACTATCTGCGGAGCGGCGCGATCGCCAGGTTCGCACCGGTGATGAGCGAGGTGCAGAAGGCGGCCGAAGCTGGCAAGTATGTGATCGGCATCTGCAACGGCTTCCAGATCCTGCTCGAGAGCGGGCTGCTGCCCGGAGCGATGCGGCGCAACGAGTCGCTGAAGTTCCGCTGCCAGAGAGCCATGCTGCGCGTGGAGAACAACACGACAGCGTTCACCCGCGATTACGCGGTCGGCGAATTGATCGACATCCCGATCGCGCACGGCGAAGGCAATTACTACTGCGACGAGGAGACGCTGGCGAAGCTGAAGGCGGAGAACCGGATCGTGTTCCGCTATGCGGGAGAGAATCCGAACGGCTCCGTGGACGATATCGCGGGCATCTGCAACGAACAGGGCAATGTGGTCGGCATGATGCCGCATCCGGAGCGGGCGATCCACAAACTGCTCGGCTCGGAGGACGGCAAGAGGATGTTCACATCCGTACTAAACGCTTGGAGGGAGAAACATGGCGCAGCAAGTGTCCGCTAAGGAACCGACGGCGCAGCAGATCGCCGAACAGAAAATCTACAGGCAAATGGGCGTCACCGACGATGAGTACGCGTTGATCTGCGGTTTCCTCGGGCGGAAGCCGAATTATACGGAGATCGGCGTGTTCAGCGTCATGTGGTCAGAGCATTGCTCGTACAAGAACTCCAAGCCGGTGCTGCGCAAGTTCCCGACGAAGGGGCCGCGGGTGCTCGTAGGGCCCGGGGAAGGCGCTGGCGTCGTCGATATCGGCGACAATCTTGCGGTATGCTTCAAGATCGAAAGCCATAACCACCCATCGGCGATCGAGCCGTATCAGGGCGCGGCCACAGGTGTCGGCGGCATCATCCGCGACATCTTCTCGATGGGCGCGCGTCCGGTGGCGCTGCTCAACTCGCTGCGCTTCGGCAAGCTGACGAACGAGCGGGTGAAGTATCTGTTCGAGAACGTCGTGGCGGGCATCGCCGGGTACGGCAACTGCGTCGGCATCCCGACCGTTGGCGGCGAGGTGATGTTCGACGAGAGCTATGAGGGCAATCCGCTCGTCAACGCGATGTGCGTCGGCATCATCGAGCACGACAAGATCCAGAAGGGCGTCGCCCAGGGCATCGGCAACCCGGTGTTCTATGTCGGACCGGCAACCGGCCGCGACGGCATCCACGGCGCGACCTTCGCTTCGGAGGAGCTGACGGAGGAGTCGGAAGCGAAGCGTCCTGCCGTGCAGGTCGGCGACCCGTTCATGGAGAAGCTCGTCATGGAGGCCTGCCTCGAGCTGATCAACGCGGGCATCGTCGTCGGCATCCAGGACATGGGCGCGGCCGGTCTCACCTGCTCCAGCTCGGAGATGGCGAGCAAGGCGGGCAACGGCATGGAGCTCAACCTCGACCTCGTGCCGCAGCGTGAGACGGGCATGACAGCGTATGAGATGATGCTGTCGGAGTCGCAGGAGCGCATGCTGTTCGTCGTCGAGCCGGACAAGGAAGAGCAGGCCAAGGCGATCTTCGAGCGCTGGGGTCTCCCCTGCGTGAAAGTCGGCCGCGTGACGGATGACGGCCGTCTCCGCCTGATCAAGGATGGCGAGGTCGTGGGCGACATCCCGGTGCGCGCGCTGGTCGACGAATGTCCGGTGTATCACAAGCCGTCGCGCATTCCGGAATACTATGTGAAGAACGCCTCGGTGGACACCACCCGCTATCCGGAGGTGGCCGACGTGCAGGATGCGCTGCTGAGGCTGCTCGCTTCCCCGTCGATCGCCAGCAAGGAGTGGGTGTACAGCCAGTACGACTACATGGTGCGCACGAGCACGGCGGTCTGGCCGGGCTCGGACGCGGCAGTCGTCATGGTGCCGGGCACGCGCAAGGCGATCGCCATGACGACGGACTGCAACGGCCGCTACGTGTACCTCGATCCGGAGGTCGGCGGCAAGATCGCGCTGGCGGAAGCGGCGCGCAACGTCGTCTGCTCCGGCGCGGAGCCGCTGGCGATCACGGACAATCTGAACTTCGGCAGCCCGGAGAAGCCGGAGGTGTTCTGGCAGCTGGAGAAGGCGGTCGACGGCATCAGCGAGGCTTGCGAGAAGTTCGGCACGCCGGTCATCGGCGGCAATGTCAGCTTGTATAACGAGAATTCGAAAGGCGCCATCTACCCGACGCCGGTCATCGGCATGGTCGGTCTGGTGCATGATCTTGATCATATTACGACGCAAGGCTTCAAGGCGGAAGGCGACGTCATCTTCCTGCTCGGCGAGACGAAGGCGGAGCTGGGCGGGAGCGAATTCCAGTATGTGATCCACGGCGTGACGGAAGGCCGCCCGCCGATGATCGACCTGGATGTGGAGAAGCGCATGCAGGACGCGGTGCTGGATGCGATCCAGTCGGGTCTGGTCGCGTCGGCGCATGACCTGTCCGACGGCGGATTGGCCGTTGCCCTGGCCGAAAGCTGCATCAGCGGCGGCCTCGGCGCTGAGGTGGAGATCGCGACGGAGCTGCGCGCGGACTTCGCGCTGTTCAGCGAGAGCCAGTCCCGCGTGATCCTCTCGGCCAAACCGGACAAGGCGGATGAACTGGAGCGGAAGGTGCGGGAAGCAGGCGTGCCGGTCACGAGGATCGGAACGGTAAGAGGAAACGATCTGAAGATCGGAGTGAACGGCCGCCAGGCGGTAGACGCTCCTGTCAAGCAGCTAGCCCAGGTCTGGAAGGATGCGATCCCATGTTTGATGAAGTGAACGGGTCCGGAGGGGGACGGGGGGCGGATCACGGCCGCGCCCTCTGGTCCGGGGATTACTACAATGAAGGCGTCGTGAACGATCATGACTTTTTCTTCGACAAGCTGCGCGAGGAGTGCGGCGTCTTCGGGGTGTTCGGTCATCCGGAAGCGGCCCATCTCGCCTATTACGGCCTTCACGCGCTGCAGCATCGCGGTCAGGAGAGCGCAGGCATCTGCGTCTCGGACGGTCGGGAGTTCCACTACCACCGCGATATGGGGCTGGTGAAGGAGATCTTCAACACCGAGATCATGAGCGGACTGCAAGGTGCGATGGGCATCGCGCATGTCCGCTATTCGACGTCGGGCGAGAGCAAGATCGTCAACGCCCAGCCGCTCGTATTCAAGTACCGCGAAGGAGATCTCGCGATCGCCACGAACGGCAACCTGGTGAATGCGGTGGAGCTGCGCAAACGCTTGGAGCGCCAGGGCTCGATCTTCCAGACGTCGAGTGACACGGAGGTCGTGGCGCATCTGATCGCCCGCTCGCAGCATGACGACATCGTGGATGCGGTGCGCGAGGCGCTGCAGCAGGTGGACGGCGCGTACGCCTTCCTGTTCATGACGCGCGACAAGCTGATCGCGGCCAATGATCCGCACGGGCTGAGACCATTTGTGCTGGGCAAGCTGGGAGATGCCTATGTATTCGCTTCCGAGACGTGCGCTTTTGACGCGATCGGGGCGCAGCATGTGCGCGACATCGAGCCGGGCGAGCTGCTCGTGCTGGAGCTCGGCAAGCCGGAGCTGCGTTCCGAACGGTTCGCCGCCGAGAAGCGGCGGGCGGTGTGCGCGATGGAGTATATCTACTTTGCAAGGCCGGATTCGGATATCGACTCGGTGAACATCCACTCGGCGCGCAAGCGGATGGGCAGGCAGCTGGCGATAGAAGCGTTCATCGACGCGGATGTGGTGACCGGCGTTCCGGATTCCAGCATCTCGGCGGCGATCGGCTACGCGGAGCAGACGGGCATCCCGTATGAGCTCGGGCTGATCAAGAACCGCTATATGGGGCGGACGTTCATCCAGCCGAGCCAGGCGCTTCGCGAGCAGGGCGTGAAGATGAAGCTGAGCGCCGTGCGCAAGGTCGTCGAAGGCAAGCGCGTCGTGATGATCGACGACTCGATCGTGCGCGGCACAACCTCGCTGCGCATCGTCAATCTGCTGCGCGAGGCGGGAGCGAAGGAAGTGCATGTGCGCATCTCCTCGCCGCCGTTCATGAACCCGTGCTTCTACGGGATCGACACGCCGGACCGCAAGGAGCTGATCGCGGCGCAGAAGTCGGTGGAGGAGATCCGCCAGGCGATCAATGCCGATTCGTTGCATTTCCTGAGCCATGAAGGGCTGCTGGCGGCGATCGGGCGCGGCGACGGGCAGGAGTTCAACCGCGGCATGTGCACCGCCTGCTTCGACAATCGCTATCCGACCGAGCTGTACGGGCATCGCTCGCTCGTCTCGGAGGATGTCAGGATCATCTCGGAGAAGTCACCGAAGCTGGAGCTTCGCACGGAGCAATCGGCCTTTGTGAAGGCTTGAGGCGGTATGTGTTTGACCAGATGGATGCGTGAACAGGGCTGTGGCGTGTAACGGACTCAGATGACACGACTTTGGCGATTTTAGCGCCTTCTGAAATTCCAATGGACAGTGGAGACAGATGGGCCGATTTTCGTGTGAAATGACCAGATCGGCTGCCAATAACGTCCGCGTGTCCGTCAGAGATCAGGTTGGCTCCATAATCAGTTGTATAGTGTCGCTTGGTCCGTCAGAGCAGGCAGCCTTCAACCAATACTACACACCTTAATGTCAAGGAGAGGGATCACCAATGTCCGACGCGTATAAACAGGCCGGAGTCGATATTGCCGCCGGCAACGAAGCGGTAGAGCGGATGAAGAAACATGTGAAGCGGACGTTCCGGCCGGAGGTGCTGACCGGTCTCGGCGGCTTCGGGGCCCTGTTCGGCCTGGATGCGAAGCGCTATGAAGAGCCGGTGCTGGTGTCGGGAACGGACGGCGTGGGCACGAAGCTGATGCTGGCGTTCATGATGGACAGGCACGATACGATCGGCATCGATGCGGTCGCCATGTGCGTCAATGACATCGTCGTGCAGGGGGCGGAGCCGCTGTTCTTCCTCGACTATCTGGCATGCGGCAAGGTGGTGCCGGAGAAGATCGAGGCGATCGTCGCCGGCATCGCCGAGGGTTGCGCGCAGGCGGGCTGCGCGCTGATCGGCGGGGAGACGGCGGAGATGCCGGGCATGTACGGCGCGGACGAATATGACATCGCCGGCTTCGCGGTTGGCGTCGTCGACAGGAAGGAGCTGATCGACGGCAGCCGCATCCGGCCTGGCGATGCGGTGATCGGCCTCGCTTCGAGCGGCGTGCACAGCAACGGCTATTCGCTGGTGCGGAAGCTGTTGCTGGAGCAACACGGCTACCAGCTCACCGACGTGGTGCCGGGCCTGTCGGAGGACGGGCGGACGCTGGGGGAGGTGTTGCTTACGCCGACGAAGATCTACGTGAAGCCGGTGCTGGCCCTGAGGGAGCGCGTCGAGCTGAAGGGGCTGTCGCACATCACCGGCGGCGGCTTCATCGAGAACATCCCGCGCGTGCTTCCGGACGATGTGGATGTGGAGATCGAATACGGCTCCTGGCCGATCCTCCCGATCTTCAGGCATCTGCAGGAGTTGGGAGCGATCAGCAACCGCGACATGTTCACGACGTTTAACATGGGCATCGGCATGGTCATGATCGTGCCTGCGGAGCAGGCTGACGAGACGTTGGCCGCAGCGCGTGAGCTTGGCGAAACGGCATATCGCATCGGCACGGTCGTGCCGGGCAGCCGCAAAGTGACGTTCAAGGGAGCGGATGTATAGTGAAGCGCACAGATCAGGAGATCCATGCGGCGGGTCGCTCCCCCGATGCGTCGGAGGCCTACGAGGAGCTGGATATAGACGAAACGGCAGAGCCATCGGAGCATTCGATTGACGCGTCCACCTATGCCCAGCCGCGCAAGTTCCGCATCGCCGTATTCGCCTCCGGCAGCGGCTCGAATTTCCAGGCGATCGTGGATGCGGTCAAGCGGCGCGAGCTGGATGTCGAGGTGGCGTTGCTCGTCTGCGACAAGCCGCAGGCGAAGGTGGTGCAACGCGCGTATGCCGCAGGGGTGGCGGCTTTTACCTTCCGCCCCAAGGAATATGCTTCACGGGAAGACTATGAGGCGGAGATCCTGCGCGTGCTGGAGGAGCATGAGATCGATCTGGTCGTGCTGGCCGGATATATGCGGCTCATCACCCGCGTGCTGCTGGAGCCGTACGAAGGGCGCATCATCAACATCCATCCCGCGCTGCTTCCGTCGTTTCCCGGCGTGGACGGGATCGGAGATGCTTTCCGCTATGGCGTGAAGGTGACGGGCGTGACGGTGCATTACGTCGATGACGGGATGGATACGGGACCGATCATCGCCCAGGAGCCGGTCAGGATCGAGCCGGACGATACGCTGGAGACGCTCGCGGCGAAGATCCATGCGGTGGAGCACCGGCTGTATCCCCAGGTCATTCGCCAGATCAGCGAAGGTCGGGTGCGGCTCGAGGGACGTCGCGTGGTGTTTGAGTGATCGGCGAAGGCAGTGACTAACTCATTACAGTTAAGGAGGAAATTCATCCGTGGCAATCAAGAGAGCGTTAATCAGCGTGTCCGACAAGACCGGGATCGTGGAGTTCGCGTCGGCACTCGCCAGGGCTGGCGTGGAGATCATCTCGACGGGCGGCACGAAGAGCCTGCTGGAGAAGAGCGGCGTGCCGGTCATCAGCATCAGTGAGGTAACCGGCTTCCCGGAGATACTCGACGGCCGCGTCAAGACGCTGCACCCGGCGGTGCACAGCGGCCTGCTGGCGATCCGCGACAGCGAGGCGCATCAGCAGCAGATGAAGGAACTGGGGCTGGACTACATCGATCTGGTGGTCGTGAATCTGTATCCATTCGCGGCCACGATCAGGAAGCCCGACGTGTCGTATGAGGAAGCGATCGAGAACATCGATATCGGCGGACCGACGATGCTGCGTTCGGCGGCGAAGAACCACGCATTCGTGACGGTGGTGGTCGATGCGGCGGACTATGGCGAGGTGCTGGAGCAGATCCGGGCGAACGGGGACACCACCCTGGAGACGCGCAAACGCCTCGCGGCCAAGGTGTTCCGCCATACGGCCGCGTATGATGCGCTGATCTCGGATTATCTGACCAGGCTGAACGGCGAGTTGTTCCCTGAGACCTATACCGTTACCTATGAGAAGGTGCAGGAGCTTCGCTACGGCGAGAATCCGCACCAGAAGGCGGCGTTCTACCGCAAGCCGCTCGCCGGCGAAGGCAATATCACGACCGCCGAGCAGCTGCACGGCAAGGAGCTGTCGTACAACAACATCAACGACGCCAATGCGGCGCTGCAGATCGTGAAGGAATTCAGCGAGCCGGCGGTTGTGGCGGTGAAACATATGAATCCGTGCGGCGTCGGCATCGGCAGCACGATCGAGGAAGCTTACCGCAAGGCTTACGAAGCGGACCCGACGTCGATCTTCGGCGGCATCGTCGCGGCGAATCGGGAGATCGACGGCGCGACGGCAAGGCTCTTGCATGAGATCTTCCTGGAGATCGTGCTGGCGCCGGGCTTCACGCCGGAGGCGCTGGAGATCCTGACGAAGAAGAAGAATATCCGCCTGCTCCGCCTGGGAGATGCCTTCGCAGCGGCGGATCGGCCGGCGGCAAGCTATCACAACATCACGTCCGTCGAAGGCGGCATGCTGGTGCAGGACAACGACGCGCTGCAGCTGGACCCGTCCACGCTGAAGGTGGTCACGGAGCGCGCTCCTACCGAAGAGGAGTTGCGGCAGCTGCTGTTCGGCTGGAAGGTTGTGAAGCACGTGAAGTCCAACGCGATCGTGCTGGCCAAGGACAACATGACCATCGGCGTGGGCGCAGGCCAGATGAACCGCGTCGGCGCGGCGCGCATCGCGATCGAGCAGGCCGGCGAGAAGGCGAAGGGCAGCGTGCTGGCGTCGGATGCCTTCTTCCCGATGGGCGACACCGTGGAGCTGGCGGCGCAGGCGGGCATCACCGCGATCATCCAGCCGGGCGGATCGATCAAGGACGAGGAGTCGATCGCCGCGGCGAACAAGTGCGGCATCGCGATGGTGTTCACCGGCATCCGTCACTTCAAGCACTGACAGGCTGGAAGCCAGGGCTGGACCAGGCGGCGGACGGGGGCTCAAGGCCGGATGGAGCCAGGACCCCGCCCTTGCCTGTAGTTGCTTGATGAATCCGGCGCCAGCGTGGGACTCGTATCGTGAGACTCACGTTGAGCGGCGTATAGGAACTCGCACACAGAGCAGGAGGGTATAAGGTGCGGATATTAATCGTTGGCAGCGGCGGACGCGAGCATGCGATCGCCTGGGCGCTCAGCAAGAGCGACAAGGTGGAGCGGCTCTACTGTGCGCCGGGCAATGCAGGCATCGCTGAGCTGGCGGAGTGCGTGCCGATCAGCGAGGATCAGTTCGAGCCATTGACGAAGTTCGCGAAGGAGCAGGAGATCGATCTGGTCGTGGTCGGACCGGAGGCTCCGCTGTTCGCCGGACTCGTCGATGTGCTGGAAGAGGCAGGGCTGAAGGCCTTCGGCCCGCGCAGGAACGCGGCGATCATCGAAGGCAGCAAGGTGTTCACGAAGCAATTGATGAGAAAATACAACATCCCCACGGCGGCATACGAATCCTTCGACAACTATGAGGAGGCGCTCGCCTACCTGCGCAAGCAGCGGGCGCCGATCGTCGTCAAGGCGGACGGGCTCGCGGCCGGCAAGGGCGTGACGGTGGCCGCGACGCTGGAAGAGGCGGAGCGGGCGCTGCGCGAGATCATGGTCGACAAGGTATTCGGCGAAGCTGGCGCGCAGGTGGTCATCGAGGAGTTCCTGAGCGGCCAGGAGATGTCGATCCTTGCCTTCGTCGACGGCGAAACGGTTCGTCCGATGGTGCCTTCGCAGGATCACAAGCCGGTATATGATGGCGACAAGGGGCCCAACACCGGCGGCATGGGCACATATTCACCGGTGCCGCATATCCCGCAGTCCGTCGTCGATGAGGCGATCGGGACGATCCTCATTCCCGCCGCCAGGGCGATGGTGCGGGAGGGAAGGCCGTTCCGCGGCGTTCTGTACGCCGGCCTGATGATCACCGAACAAGGTCCGAAGACGGTGGAATTCAACTGCCGTTTCGGTGACCCGGAGACCCAGGTCGTCCTGCCTCGCCTCAAGACCGATCTGGCGGACATCTTCATGGCGACGGTAAACGGCAAGCTGCAGGAGATCGAGATCGAATGGAGCGACGAGGCGGCGGTGTGCGTCGTGCTGGCCTCCGGCGGCTATCCGGGACCGTATGAGAAGGGCAAGCCGATCACCGGCCTCGATCAGGTTGAGCAATCGGTCGTCTTCCATGCCGGGACGAAGCTGGCGGACGGCCGGATCGTGACCAACGGCGGCCGCCTGCTCGGCGTAACCGCGCTGGGCAAGGATATCGCGGAAGCCCGCGCCAAGGCGTATGCGGACATCGCGAAGATTCGATACGAAGGCAAGCATTACCGCACGGACATCGCGCTCAAGGCGTTAAGGGCGCTGGAGCAGTGACTCCGGTTCGACTGGCCGGGCGAGCGTCACATGCACAAATATTCGGGTCAGCAGAGGATTCCGGTTCTCTTTTGTCAGAAATGTGGTATGATTTCAATAGGGTCGTTCTGTCCAGCAAGCTGGAAAACGATGAACAAAAAGACAAAAGGACGGTGTTTTCAAGAGTGAATTACGAGCAAACCCAATCCACATACGTGGGTGCGGAGCAAGGGACGCAGACCGGTTCATTTCAACGGCTGATGCGCACATTCACGATCGCAGTCCTCGTCTGCTTCATCGGCACGTTCTTCGGTATGATGGTGCCGCCGGCATTTTTCCTGCCGCTCGCCGTCATCCAGCTGATCATGATGATCGCGGCGCTGGTCATCCAATGGCGGGGCAAGGCGATCGGCTACCCGTTCGTATTCAGCTTCGTCTTCCTGACCGGGGTTGTCCTGTATCCGGCAGTGGCTTACTACACCTTCCTCGGCGGCGCGATCGTCACCCAGGCCTTCCTGCTGACGGTCATCATCTTCGGCGCGCTGACGCTGTACGCGTATTACTCGAAGCGGGACTTCAGCTTCCTCGGCAGCATGCTGATGGTCGGGCTGCTGGTGCTGATCGGAGCGGGACTGATCTCCCTCTTCACGGGCGGCATGGGAGGCACGCTCAATCTGGTCATCACGGTGCTGGGTGTGCTGATCTTCTCCGGCTTCGTGCTGTATGATGTGTCGCAGTACAGACACGGCGTCGAGGAACGGATGATGCCGCTGGCCGTGCTCAGCATGTTCCTGTCGTTCATCAACCTGTTCCTGTACATCCTTCGCTTCCTGGCGATTTTCCTGGATGAGTAGCATATCGCTGCATCGGATCGGATCACGTTCGCGTGGTCCGATTTTTTGTTGAGCATGTTCGCATGATCCTGGTTGAGAATGATGAATGGTCGTCGGATTCCTGAAATGGCAATCATCCGTGCAACCTTCCGATAACTGGAATCGTCAATGAGGATGAGTTCCATACAGAAAATCAAGGGGGATGGACGATGATGCATGGGAGAGACAAGAGAGTAAAGAAGCTGGCGAAGGTGCTCCTCGCCGCTGTACTCGGCCTGGTGCTGATTGTCGCGGGCTGCAGCTCGGACAGCAGCACATCCTCGGATACGGCCGCCTATAGCGGAGGTTCGAAAAGCTCGCCGGGATCGACTGCGTCCAATCAAATGAACACTGCGGATTCAGGGGCCGGTACGGGCTTCGATCCAACGGCGGCGTCGGCCAACCGGATGGTCGTCTATAACGCCTACGTGACCATCGAGGTGAAGGACTTCGCGGCGGCGCAGGCGGAGATCCGCAACCTGGTGCAGCTGTCCGGGGGGTATCTGCTGGAATTCAGCGAGAACCGCAGGGAGGATGGGACGAACGGCTCATTGGTCATCAAGGTGCCGTCCAGCGGGTTCATGAACTTCCTCGAGCGGCTCGAGGAGCTTGCTCCGGACAACTTCAGGAGCCACATCAGCGGCGAGGATGTGACGGAGGAGTACGTGGACCTGGATGCCAGGCTTCAGGCGCTGGAGGTGGCTGAGGGCCGGCTGCTGGCCTTTATGGAGAAGGCGACAACGGCCGGCGAGCTGGTGGAGTTCTCGCGCGAGCTGAGCAATGTCCAGCAGGAGATCGAGCGGATCAAGGGACGGATGCGGTATCTCGAGCAGAACGTCGCTTACTCGACGATCGAGGTGCGCATCTACGAGCAGGAGGATGGCATCAGCCGAATTCAGGGCAAGAGGGTGCCGTTCGTCGAGAGGCTGTCTGATTCCTTCTACGCGGTGATGATCGGAATATCGAATTTCCTGCAGGATCTGGTGATCTTCGTTATCACGGCGATCCCGGTCGTCGTGCTCATCGGCGTCTTCGCCTTGCCGTTCTTCCTGCTCTGGCGTCGATACCGCAAGAAGAAGCGTAAGGATGAGGAGGAATGGGCCGCTCGCCTGCAGACGCCGCGGTCCGCGCAAGAGCAGAACGCCCAGGTCGGTCAATCGGACGATCATTCGGACGATCACACGGCCAGCAGGGCAACCGGCGAACAAGTCGATCCGCAAGATGAGCGGAACCGCAGCGACGACAAGGAATAACGTTGCCAAGTGCAGCCCGCGTGTGAAGCGCGGGCTTTAAAATTCCGGACGGCCGCGATAAGCTCGAAACGCCCCCTGGGATAATGTTTCGACAGTCTTGCCGCAAATAAGTAAAAAAACCTGAAGGCCGGGAAGGAAAAACCGTAGGCCAGGGAGAAGATAGTACGCTGGGAATGCTTTTCCATATACCAGTCTGTCATACCAAACGATGAGGTGAGTCGGAACGTGAAGAGGAAACGCAGATGGACCAAGGCCTGGCTGGTGATCCTGGCCGCCATAGTCGCGCTTGCGGGATGCGGCGGACCGGCAGAGGACCCTGAACCGGAGCCGATGCCTGAACCGGAGCCCCAGGTGGTGCAAACGCCTGTCGAACCCGAACCGGAGCCCGAGCCGGAGCCTGTCTATCCGTATGTGTATCCGCTCACCGGAATCGGCACCGAGGAGCTCCTGGAGGAACGTCCGCTCCTCATGTTGATCGAGAATCACAGGGACGCTCGTCCGCAGAGCGGTCTGATCGATGCGGATATCGTCTATGAGATACTCGCGGAGGGAGAGATCACGAGGTTCGCGGCTGTCTTCCACAGCGAGAAGCCGGAGGTGATCGGCCCGATCCGCAGCTTGCGTCCCTATTACGCACAGATCGGCGAGGCGGTCGATGCGCTGATCGTGCATGCGGGTTACAGCCCCGCTGCGCTGGAATATGTCCAGAAGAAAAAGCTGGACCATTTCGACGAGATCTACAATGCCGGCGCGTATTTCTGGCGAAGCAAGGAGCGCAAGGCGCCGCATAATCTGTATACCAGCACCGAGCTGATCCGCAAGGGCATGGGGGACAAGAAGGTGCGCAGCGAGTGGCATGCGCCCGCGGCGATTCCGTTCGCCGCGAAGGATGCGGTGATCACCGGTGAAACGGCCGAAACCGTGCTCGTGGAATATTACGCAGGCTACAAGGTGGAGTACGTGTACGACGCCGGGAAAGGCACCTTCCTGCGCCATATGGCCGGCTCCCCGCACCTGGACAAGGAGTCCGGCGAGCAGATCGAGGCGGCGAATGTCATGATCATCAAGACCTCGCACCGTGTGCTCGATGACGTCGGGCGCCGCGAAGTGAACATATATGGACCGGGCGAAGGCTGGCTTGTCCAACAGGGCAAGGCGCGCGAGATCGAATGGAAGCTGGTGGACGGCCTCATCCGCCCATACATCAACGGAGAGGAAGTGGCCCTTGTGCCAGGCAAAACATGGGTTCAGGTCATCTCCCCCAACCTCAAGGTCACGTTCTCCGCGAAGGAAGGTGAGAGCAATACGGCATCGTGATGAACAGCCGCGATCGTACCTGGGGGTTGATGGCATGCCTTGATGCCCCTTCCCCCTCGGCACAATCGCTCATTCCCTTCAGCGTCTGCGCGTCCTGCCGCGCGATCTGGCGGAGGTTCCGCCGGATCGGCCTGTTCTTCCTGTCTTGCCCTGCGCGCTCCTCGGGCGGCGTCTGCTTCCGCTCCTGCGCGTGCTGGCCGAGGCGGATTGGCTAACCGCCGCACCAGGATTTCTCTTGAGAAGCAGTCCGAGCATCGGGGTAATCTGTTGCACCGTTGACATCAGCTTCTGGATCTTGCCGACTGTGGCCAGTATGCCATCGATCCCGCCCATTCGATTGACGAAGCCCTGGAGCTCGCCGAGCATCTGTCCGGCCCTGCCTCCGCCGAATAAACCGCCGCTGCCGCCGCCACCCTGGCTGACCGGCGCTGCCGGCTGTTGATAGAACTCCGGATACGGCATATGAATGTCGACGGGCGGATATCCATACGGAGGGTAACCCTGGACCGGCAGCTGGCTGTCCTGTTGATGAAGGCGCGGATGATGGTGTTGCGGATGGGATTGATATTGATATTGATTCACAGCTACTCACGATCCTTTGTGTTGAGATAGGAATCTGTACGTTTTCCCTATACTGTATGTGGCAAGAGCCTTGTATGTATGGACGAATGTCCCGAATTTCGCGATTCGGGTGATTTGGGCTGGGCAACAGGTTTTGGCGCGTGACCATTTTAGTGTTTGATATCTTTACAGGAGTAAAGTAAAATAGTCTGTAGGGGTGAACGCAGGTGCAACTGAAAAAGTTAAATGACAGGACGATCAATCAGCTGTTTGAGGCGATTTTATCGCTGGAGACGATTGAAGAGTGTTATCAGTTCTTCGACGATCTGTGTACCGTGAATGAGATCGAGTCGTTGTCGCAGCGTCTGGAGGTTGCTCGCATGCTCGGCAAAGGCTGCACGTATAACCAGATCGAGCAGGAAACCGGCGCAAGCACCGCTACGATATCACGTGTCAAGCGTTGTCTCAACTACGGGAATGACGGCTATCGCATGGCGCTGGAGCGCATCAAGAAGCTGTAATCTGTGCCTGGGCAACGTTGCCCGGACAGGACCGTCGATCTTCTTCAGGCATCGCAGCGCGATCTTGCCAGACAGGCGCTGGCATCGACTGGGATGCGGCTACAACGGAAGCAACAGATCATTCACATATAGAACAGAGGTGACGGACCCTATGGTGTCCGTTATTTTTGCTTGAGCTGTGTCATTCCCGCGGGCTCCAGGTCAGCCGGTGATCGGCAGCCTGTGGCTGCACAGCCGTTGATGAATCGCCACGCCAGAGCGGGCGCCCGGGAGGTGCGGATATGGATCAGGAAGCGCAGGGAGCGGCGAAGCGGAAGTTCGGCGTGCTTGTGATCAGTCATGGCTCGCGCGAGGAGACATGGGTGCGTCTGGTCGATGAGGCGGTGGCGGAAGCGCGCCTGCAGGGGCTGCCTGTATACTCCTCCTATCTCGAGATCGTGGAAGGGCGATTGATCCAGGACGGCATCGATCACCTGGAGGCGGAAGGCGCCACGGACATCATCGTCGTGCCGCTGTTCGCTTCTTCGGGAAGCGTGCATATCGATGAGATCCGCTACGCGCTGGGACTCCAGGACGAACCGACCCTGCCGACGGATCTGGGACGCATGCGGATTCGGGCCCGGGTGCACTGGACCGGCGTGATGGATGACCATCCGCTGATCGTGGAGGTGCTGCATGACAAGCTACGCGCCCTGTCAGTCGATCCGGCGCGGGAGGCGTTGCTCGTCGTGGGCCACGGGGCGAGGGAACCCGGGTTCCTCGACCGGTGGCGTGAGGTGCTCGGAAGCCTGGCCCATAAGCTGCAGGTGAGAGGCGGATTCCGGGTGGCGGAAGCCGCGCTTCTCGCGCCTGATGAGACCCGGCAGGCGATGGAACGCCTCGTCAGCAAGCATCCGGACTGCACGGTGCTGCTCGTGCCGTTCTTTGTCAGCGAGGGGTACTTTACGCGCACGGTCATCCCTTCGCGCTTCGCAGGTTATGCGTATCGATACAGCGGCGAGACGTTGCTGCCTCATCCTGGCGTCGCACGATGGATCGAAGAGCAGGTCAGGGCCGTTTTGCAGCCATGATGAAGTTTTGCGGATAGATTTGGATTGTGCGCACGGAATGTGACATAATGATTAGAGTAGCATGCAGAAGTTCAACTAGGATACGGTGGTGCTTTAGATATGGTCAGACGCGCCAGATTGATTTATAACCCCAGTTCTGGGCGTGAGGAGATGCGCAGAAGGCTGCCGGATATACTCGATCGTCTGGAGCGAGGCGGCCTGGAGACATCCTGCCATGAGACGAAAGGGCTGAGGGATGCGACATGGGCCGCTGAGGAAGCGATCCGCAGAGGCTTCGATATCGTGATCGCGGCCGGCGGCGACGGCACGATCTACGAGGTTGTGAACGGGCTGGCGGAGCGGGAGAACCGCCCTAAGCTGGGCATCCTGCCGGTGGGAACGACGAACGACTTCGCCCGCGCACTTGGCATCCCCAGGCATTGGGAGCAGGCTGTGGACATCATCCTGGGGCAGCAGACGATGGAGATCGATCTTGGACGATGCGAGCTGCAGAACGAGACGAAATATTTCATCAATATCGCAGGCGGCGGATCGTTGACGGAGCTGACCTATGAGGTGCCGAGCAAGCTGAAGACGATGCTGGGGCAGCTCGCCTATTACATGAAAGGCATCGAGAAGCTCGCATGGCTGAGGCCGATCCAGATCGAGATGCGGGCCGATGATTGCTATGTGAACGAGGAGATCATGATGTTCCTTCTCGCCAACAGCTGCTCCGTCGCCGGGTTCGAGAAGCTGGCTCCGGAGGCCAGCCTGCATGACGGGAAGCTGGACCTGATCGTGCTCAGGAAGTGCAATCTCGCCGATTTTATCCGGCTTGCATCGATGGCGTTGCGCGGTGAGCATCTGAACGATCCGCTGGTACGCTATTATCGGGTCGATGACCTGACCGTCACCTCCAGCGATCATGTGCAGCTGAATCTGGACGGCGAGCTGGGAGGAGAGCTGCCCAGCCGCTTCAGCGTGCTGCCGAAGCATCTGGAGATCTTCGTGGATTCGCAGGCGGTGAAGGAGCCGATCGCCGCTGCCATCGTCGACGAGCATCGACGTTAAGGGCAGATCGGACGGGCGCATGGGCTCATTGCTCCCGTTGTCACCAACGGGCTGTTACATCCATGTCGGACTGATACGGTATTGTCGGGATATGAGCGACGCCATCCTTCACATGCGGCCGCTGACGGGCGTTGCCGCCTGGTCCGGAACGAAAGGCCGACTCGCAAGGCGCGGAATGGGATTCCGCGTCTTTTTGCATATGTCCTATCTTGTGTATCGTTTCGTCGAATTGGCTTTGAATTGGAAGTGATGAGAGAGTAAATTAAAGGTAAAGGAGGTTATTTTCAGGATGGAATTGGTAATAAATGACAGTTTGGTTCCTGATATTGGCTATCTGATCTTTCGCAAATGCACGCCAGCCTGGGAGATCGCTGAAAATGAGATCTCGTTCTATGATATTACCTATGTCATAGAAGGTAGAGGAGTCTATACGATCAATGGCGTCACCTACGAGGTGAAGAAGGGCGACCTGCTCTGCATTCCCACCGGGAGCATCCGCAAGGCTCACTGCATCGTGGACGATCTGATGCATCTCTACTCGGCCAATTTCAAGCTCTATGACATCAGCGGACAGATGAATGTCAGCCTGCCCCTGCCCCTGGTGTCCCATATCGGGATCAAGAGCGACCTCATCGCGCTGTTCCGCGAGCTGTCCGATGCCTGGGTGCGCAAGGAACCCGGCTATCTCATCAAGACGCGCGGCCTCTTGCTTGTCATCATTCACCGATTGATAGAGCTGATCCTCTTGAAAAAAGACCCCGTGAGCACCGACTATCGGGTGAAGAAGGTGATCAGCTACATCTCCGAAAACTACGCCAGCGAGATCACCGTGAAGGAACTGGCAGATATGGTGGGGCTGAATGCCGTATACTTTGGGGCGTTATTCAAGAAAGAAACCGGCATGCTGATCCATCAATATCTGGCGCATACCCGAATCAACCATGCGCAGGACATGCTGCAGAACGGCGAATGCAACGTCAGCGAAGCCGCAGAACGCTGTGGCTACAAGGATCTGTCGCACTTCCGCAAGCAGTTCAAGATGATCAAAGGCTACTCTCCCTCTCATTTTATCAAGAAGCAATCGGAGTAGAATAGAGCTTCATTCAATTTGAAAAATTATCTTTAATTTGTCTCTGTAAGCTAAATTCCAACTATTGTCTGAGGTTACTGTCGATGCTATCTTTAGCTTAGATAATGACAACGCTTGCATTGGAGGAAATGTAAAAATTAAGTCTCATAGCCTGCAAGCAGGAGATCCGTCCCGGAACGCTTCAGGGACAAGAGGAATCAGACTGACAGAAGGCGGTACATATATGTCGAATTCAAAAGTAAGCAAAACGCTGAGCTATTTCAAACGTTACTGGATTCTCTATGTGATGCTGCTTCTTCCGGTTGCCTTCTTTATCATTTTCCGTTATATTCCGATGGGCTATATCCAGATCGCATTCAAGAACTACAGCATCGTCAAGAGCCCCTGGGAGATGGAATGGGCGGACAACCACGGCTTCCAATACTTTATACAGGCCTTTTCCAACCGGGATTTTCTGTATGCGATTCGCAACACGCTGATGCTGAACTTCCTGGATCTGCTGTTTGGATTCCCGGCGCCCATCATCCTTGCCCTGATCCTGAATGAACTCGCTTTCAAACGCTTCAAGCGATTCACCCAGACCGTTGTCTACCTGCCTCACTTTCTGTCCTGGATCATCATCTCCGGCATGGCGCTGCAGCTGTTCGCGCCGACGAACGGATTGATCAATATCATGTTGAACAGGATGGGCTTCCCGTCGATCCCCTTTCTGAATGACCCCGTGTACTGGGTCGTCATGTACGTCCTGCTCGGCATCTGGCAAAGTGTCGGCTGGAACACCATCATCTATCTGGCGGCGATCGCCGGCATCAACCCCGAGCTCTACGAGGCTGCCTCGGTGGATGGTGCGGGACGATTCCGCAAGATCTGGCATGTCACGCTGCCCGGACTTCGCCCGACGATCATCGTCCTGCTGATCCTGAGCCTGGGCCATATCCTGAGCAGCGAATTCGACCGGCCATACGCGCTCAGCAACAAGCTGGTCACCGAGGTTTCCAACGTCATCTCCATATTCGTGTACAACTACGGTATCCGCGGCTTGCAATTCTCACTCTCCACTGCTGTCGGCTTGTTCCAGTCCGTGGTATGCGTCATCTTCCTGTTCGCAGCCAACGCTCTGGCGAAGAAGACCGGCGAACGTGGCATATGGTAGGAGGGGCGATTCATGGTCAAGTCCAGAAGCACAAGAATTGGAGATTGGGTCATCGTATTCATCTGCGTCATCGCGATCCTCGTCTGTCTCCTGCCGGTGCTGAACATCGCGGCGCGCTCGCTCAGCACGGCGGAAGCGCTGATCCGGAACGAGGTGTTCCTCTGGCCGAAGGGGTTCAACTTCAGCGCCTACGAGACGGTGCTGAGCGATTCCAAATACACCTGGTCGCTCGCCTGGACAGCCATCCTGACCGTGATCTGCACGATCTGGTCGCTGTTCATGACGATCCTGTGCGCCTATCCGCTCATCTATGACAACCTGAAAGGCAAGAAATTCATCATCGCGCTGATCCTGTTCACCATGTATTTCAATGCGGGGACGATCCCGACCTACCTGCTGCTGAAAGAACTGCACCTGCTCAACAATCCGCTGGTCCTGATCATCCCGAACTGCATCAGCGTCTTCTATGTCATCATCCTGCGCAGCTTCCTGTATGGCATCCCGGAAAGTCTGCGCGAGTCCGCGGAGCTCGATGGAGCCGGGCCGCTCCGCATCCTGGTCAACGTCTATCTGCCGCTGTCCACTCCCGTGCTTGCCACGCTGGCCCTGTTCTACGCGGTGGGCCGCTGGAACGGCTTCACGGACGCGCTCCTGTATATGTCGGATCGGAAATACTACCCGATCCAGCTCCTGCTGTACAACATCCTGAACAGCATCAACAGCATCGAGGTCGCGACCCAGGAAGGGTTCACCACTCCGGGCCTGTCGGAGACGATCAAGTCCGCCACGGTCATGTTCGCGACGGTGCCGATCCTGATCGTCTATCCGTGGCTGCAGAGATACTTCATCTCCGGTGTTACTCTCGGGGCCGTGAAGGGCTAGTCACGAAGTGGAGGAGCCGGTTGCAGCCGAGGCATAGGATAAAAATTGGCTTAAGCCAATTTTTATAGATTAGTCCAAAAATGTTTACGAGGGGGAACGAACATGAGGCTTCGTAACATGTCGTCCATACTGACACTCATTCTTGCACTTGTGTTGGTCTTCACCGCATGTACATCGAACAACAACTCATCTTCAACAGGTCAGACACAAAGCGGCACATCATCCGGCAGCAACTCCGGATCAGGAGGCGGTTCCAGCGGCGGGGGTGACTCGGTCAGCGACGTGCTGGAAAAGTACGGGCTGGACGCCAATCTGAGATTCAAGGAGACGCGCAAGATCACCGTCGAGGTGTATGACCGCGGCAACGATGGCGGGACGCCGCCGGAGGACAACTTCTATACGGATTACATCAAGCAAGGCATGCTGCGCGACCATAATGTGGAGGTAACCTTCGTTCCAGTGCCGCGCTGGACGGAGACCGATGTCATCAACAACCTGCTGGCCGCAGGCGAGGCGCCGGACATCAGCGTGACCTATTCCTATCCGACGATTCAGACCTACGCCGGCATGGGCGGCGTGCTGGACCTGGCTCCTTATCTGGAGGAAATGAAGCCATACCTGACTGATCTGTGGGATCTGCTCACGGATACGAACATCTACTGGGACAGGGATCCGAAGACAGGCACCATCTGGGCCATCGAAGCGCGCCTGAACGTGCTGAACCGCATCAACACCTTCGTGCGCGAAGACTGGCTGAAGAAGCTGAACCTGAATCCGCCGACCACCTTGCAGGAATTTGAGAATATGCTGTACGCGTTCCGCGACAATGCGCAGCTGCTCCTCGGAGCTGACGCGGACAAGATGATCCCGTTCTCGATCAGCTTCGACGTGGGCTGGCGCGCCGACCATCTGACGACAGCCTTCGTGCCGAACGATATCACCGACAAGGATCTGTTCATCTACGGCTTCGACGATCGGCACCTGCTCTATCCGGGATACAAGGAAGGCATCCGGGTGCTCAACAAGTGGTACAATGATGGACTCATCTGGAAGGACTTCCCGCTGTACCCTGCCGGCGATCCGACCGAAGACAACCTGATGAAATCCGGCTATGTGGGCTCGTTTATGCATAACTGGGATTATCCGTACCGCAACGGCGACGACAGCATCCATGCGAATCTGCAGCGTCTCGTCGGTCCCGATGCGGCCTACATCGCGGTCGAACCGTTCAAGAACGATGCGGGCGTCTACCGGAAGTTCCTGTCCGGCCCGATTGACCGCAAGGTGTTCTTCCCGTCCACGAACAAGGAACCGATCGCATCGCTGCTCTATCTGAACTGGATCACGAAGGTGGAGAACCGCATCTTCCTGCAATTCGGCGAGGAGGGCGTCACGCACGAGAAGATGCCTGACGGCTCGTACAAGACGCTGGCCACGACGGGCGAGAAGATCATGAACTCCCCGAACAACATCGACTATACGATCACTTACAACGGTCTGAATCTGGGCGATCCGGATCTGACGACCAAGTCGATCGCCAACGGCTATGCCGGTGTCGACAAGCGGTTTATCGAGATCGCGCATCAGATCACGACCCATGAAGGGCGGATCGGCAAGAATGCCGCCGTGGGCGAGATCAAGGCCGAGAGCGGTCAAGGCCAGGCGCTCAAGGAGAAGCGGGATACATTCCTGAACCAGGCGGTCGTAGCGCCGGTGTCGGATTTCGACAGGGTATACGATGCAGGCATGGACGATTACCTCAGGTCCGGCGGTCAGGCGATCATCGATGAGCGCAAGGCGGCCTGGGAAGCGACCTACGGGGATAAAGTGATGCTGGATTAAGGCTGATCCGGCGTGCTGGAGGAGGCTGTCCATCAGTCAGTGCAGACTGGCTGAGGATGGCCTCCTCTTATTGGCTTGCCATCGGATGGAATGGTGTTGGGAGAAAGGTGGATACCTTATTGTGCAGCCCGGAAGAGATCCTGAGCCGGGGATATACCGCCGCCTTTATCATGGGTTACTGGTGATGCGTCGGCGTCATGAATGGCTATATGGCGAATATCTGGCTGGAGCAACGAAATGTCGTGGAAGGCTGTTTCGTCGAACCGGCGGCTGAAGGGGACGCAGTAGAAGTCAGAGGCAGGAGCGAGGGCGGCAGGTGAGTGTAAAATGTTTGTGGGCAGAAAAAAGGAATAATTGGTGAACGAATGCGGAAAAGCATGGAAAAAGGCTTCC
>CALGAO010000076.1 GCA_937957685.1 uncultured Paenibacillaceae bacterium | reverse complement strand
AGAGAGGCATCGATCGGGAAGGCTTTCCTGTACCAGCAGGCTCCCTGGTAATAGGCGTAACCGTTGGCCCCATCGATAGCATTCCACGTGTGCGGGATGTTGACGATTGTCCAGGATTCATCCGGGAAGCTCTCGCTCGCAGCCTGCTCGTTGTTCTCCTTCGTGAAGCGCCATGCTTCATTTAATCCGAGCACCGTTCTCATCAGTCTCACTCCTTGCGCTGTTTGTCTGCTTTTCATCCATTGTAATGAAGCTTCCGATCGTCCACTAACGATTTGCCGACCAAATCTCTGTTCTTTTAACGACTTCTCTCAAGTCAATAATGGAGTTGTCCCAAGAGATGTTTCCTCCGCACAGTCCTGCAATAGCCATTCATGACGCACGCGTCACCAGCGATTGATAAAACAGGTGAAGGCAGTTCCTTGGGCAACAATTTTCAGGCTAGCGGAAGTCCAAACGTCGTTATTGTGGGAAAAAGCCCATCTCAGGAAAAATAGCGGAAGTCCCAACGTCCTTATCTTGACAGATTGTGCGATTCTTTCGCACAAAATTTGCGCTGCTCATCAAGATAAAGGAAATCGGGCTTCCGCTATCGTCATCAACGCCCGCCGTGAACTTCCCTGCGCTGGAACCGTCGTCGATCGGAATCGCGGCGCCGCTGATGCAGCGGGCCAGGTCGGACGCAACCTTCTTCCATTATGGCAGCAGATCTTCGATCCGGAGCGTGATGCCGTTGTACTTCGCATAGCCGTAACTCTTCGGCTTGCCATGCTCGTCCGGCTCGAACAGCAATCGGGCGGGAGGTGTGCTGGTGATCGGCGAGAAGGTCGCCTTGAAGTCCATCTCCCCGGGGTTCGGGCCATCGAGCTTCAGTTTTGCTTCATAATAGCTCTCACTCGTGAAGGAGGATTTGACCTTCTCATAGCCATTGTAGAAATGCTGGCCGTCGTCGCTGTAATTCACATAGGTCGCTTCTGTTCGGCCTTCCGTCTCTTTGTGCACGTACTCGATATAGCCGGATGCCTTGCCCGCGATCCTGCCCTCCACATCAGGATCGATCCTGTCGAACACCGAGAAATCGGTGATCGCGTACGGGATCTCATCGGTCGTTTCGACGAAAGGCACAGGCTCCTGCGGCCGGTAGTCCAGCAGTTCCACCTTCTGCAACCGCATCCTGGCATGGTTGCTTCCCCGATACACCTCCGGCCACATCGCCCGTTTGCCGTCCGGATGCCAGGACATCGGCGAGCAATACACCCAGTTCTCATCCGTGGTCAGCTGGATACCCAGATAGCCGGGTTCATTCATGGAACGCTCGATATTGATCAGAGCAGGACCGATGTTCCCCGGGCGGAAATGGCGAACCCCGGTGATGCTGTAGGTGTACAGCGCCCAGGTGATGCCCATGGAGGTCAACATCCCGTACGGTCTCGGCATCAGCCCGAAGATCGCCGGATCTGTCTTCTGCGAGAAACGGCTCGTCATGACGATCCCGAGTCGCTCGTCGGGCGAGAGGATCGTCGTCTCGTCATAGCCCGGCGTGAAGGTGATCTGCTCCATCACTTCGGAGTCCAGGTACTGGATGACAGAGTTGGTCGTGCTGCCCGTCTTCGCACCAACAGCGGAGATGGCATTGCCTCCCCGGACGAACTGCTTGACCTCACCTCCGCGCATGATGCCAGGGATGATGTAGCCTTCACGCTCAGGGTCCGGCACGCACGGGCGAACCGAACTGATCAGCTGGATGTTCTCGATTGTGTAGTAATCGGCCTGACGCTCCAGCGTACCGATCATCACCGCCGCGCCGACATCCGAACGAAGCGCGGTCCAGCTCATATGCCGGTTGTCCGGCGCGATGATGATCTCCGACCAATGACGCGTGATGCGCGGATCATCCACCAGATGCGGCGGATAGATCACCGGGATGAGCTTCGCTTCCGCGCAGTGATCGATATCCGGCGAACACTCCAGCACATAATCGCCCAGCAGCACCCGCCTGTTGTCCTGATACGGCATGAAGCGGATCCCGTTCGCCTTCGGCTTCTGGGGGATCTCACCGACGAAGATGTCCCGGAAGTTCGAGCCATCGTCGTCGAGCACCGCGATGCGGTAGAAGTCGCGCTGACCCGCGTCCTCTTCTCTCTTGTAAGTCAGCAGCACCTTGCCGGAATACGTATAAGTTCCGCTCACCAGCTTCACATCCTCCGGCAACGGAATGGTGCTGACCTTCACTCTGCCGATTCCATTCTCATGCTTGTCCATCATGCTTCAACCTGCCTCTCGTGTTCATCTTCCTTTCTCCTTACAGCTTAATGGAACTGACGATCGGTTCTCTATTCCTTTGGCGACATGTTGAATGACGCTTTCACGACTTGTTGGATGCCATCAGGTTGATCCTGAAGCTGTTCCGAGACGGACTGTCCTTATCCCCGAAAAAAAGACCGTCCCCTTTTCGAGGACGGTCATCACGATCATAAATATGGCTGCAGTTCGGCGCTGACCACTTCGTAGCCTCTGATGCTCAGATGCAAACCATCGTAGGTATAATCGACATGAAGGTTCATTTCTTCATCCATTAATTTGGAGTAAAGCTCGATGTAGGTGAAGGATCCGCTTGATGACAGGTCCTTCAGAGACTCATTGATGCGTCGGATATCCTCGTTCCTCCGGCTGCCAACGGCAGGGAAGGGACCTCTGTTCGCATGATCATGGGGATTAACGGGGTAGACGGATTCGACGTACAATTCCGTATCAGGCAGTGCGGCCTTGATTCGACTGCAGATTTCCTGGATATTCCGGACGATCTCCTCCGGCTTCTTCCCTTGTTCCAGATCATTCGTGCCAATTAACAGGAACACTTTGCTCGGGGCCAGTTCGAGCACCGCACCTTGCAGCTTGGCCAGCACTCCCTCGGTCGTGTCCCCGCCGATTCCCCGGTTGTACATGGGCTTGTCGCTTCTCAGAAGTTCATGGATGTTAAATCCCTCCGTGATGGAATCGCCGACAAATACCACCCCTCCTTTGGCAGCCCTTCTGTTCAGTTCGAGAAAGGCGCGATACCTCTCTCCGATCGTAAATTCGAGAAACTTCCTGAATTGTTGATCGCCAAATGGTTGGGTTTGTTCATCGAACATATCTGCCACCCTCCCTATGATTTATTGCGTACATCATCCAGATCGTGCGACTCTGACTCCTGCGCCTGAAGCGAACGCATCCCTGTCATCCATCTGCGATACTAATCGACCGCGATGACTTCTCCCTCCGTGATCCCGCGCTCGTTGAACGCATCTACGCGCACATAGACCGGCTGCCCCTTGACCAGCGCGCCGATCCGGACCTCATGGCCGCCCAGCACCATATAGCTGTGATACAGCTTGTCCGGTGCATGGCCCCAGAGCACGTTGTGTCCAACCGCGTCATCCGCATCCCACCTGACGAGCAGGTCCAGCTCGCTTTGGCGCTCCGCCTGCACGCCGCTCGTCTGCGCGGGCAACTCGACTTCCGCCAGCCCGAACACGCGGAGTCCGGAGACGCAGGCATGCTGATCATATGGCAATTCCCTGACGGTGAGCCGGATATATCTTGCCCTGAAGCCCTCTTCCCGGACGACCAGATCGTGCGGCAGGTCCGTAGACGCCTGCGTACGGTCCTCGATGACGAAGTACGTTTCGCCGTCGACCGAACCTTCAAGCACCCATCTCGTCACGTGCTCGCGCTCGTCGATCCAGCGATCATAGCCATCCGGCCATACAGCGCCATCCGGCAGAGGCAACAGCAGGACATCATCGGCGAAATTGATCTGTATCGCATGCACATCGCATACCTGGTTCAAATCCACCTCGATCCATTCACCCGGCGCATTCGTTCCCGCTCTCCACCAGGTTTGAACATTCTCGTCCACCGCCATGCCCGGGGCGTGCTCCGCCTCACTGGAGCTTGCTCGCGCCGGCTTGTTCCAGGACAGCAGCATCCACTCCGGTTTCGCCCACGGATCCATGGGACCTGATTCGATCTTCATCGGCCAATCGCCGTATCTCTGGTTGCAGAACAGCTCCCCGTCCGCGTCGAAGCCGGCTGGCCACAGCCCCAGACGACGCTCGAAGTTATGGTTCACGCTGATGCGCATCGTCGCCGCATGCCACCAGTTGCCATGCTTGTCCCGCATGGTCGAACCATGGCCCGCGCCGGGGAGGAAGCCGCCCGGCTTATAGGAATAGGGATTGTTCTTCGCAAGGGTGAACGGCCCGAGCGGATGATCCGACACATAGACACCGTCCGCGTAGATGTTGTATTCGGTGCCCGGAGCCGCGTATTGGAGATAGTATTTTCCGTTGTGCTTGTCCATCCAGGCTCCTTCGATGAACGGATCATTGCCGAAGATCATCCGGATCATCTGCAGGTGCTTTTCACTCGCATCCGGAAACTGACTGACCATCTCCTGCACTTTGGCTTCGATCTCCTCCGGAGACCGCTGCTGATGATTCTCTCCCTTCCGCTCATAGCCGATCTCATCCATCCTGCCGAAGATCAGCTCAACCGGTTCCGTCTTCGGGCGCATCGTCTCCGGATCCAGCTCCACGCCATAGATCGGCGTCTGGTTGGAGCAACCCCAGTAGAAATACACCTTGCCGTCCTCATCCACGAACAGGTTCGGGTCCCAGAACGGGAAGGTCCCTTCGATCTCCTCGAACGGCCCGTGGATCGGATCCTTCGTGCGGTAGAAAGAGCAATTCTTCGTGCGATGGGATGCGGAGAAATACAGATAATCTCCGATCACCCGCACGTCCGGCGCATAATCGTAGATCGGCAGGCCTGCCAGACGGTGAAAGTCCCAGTGGACCAGATCATCGCTGACCAGGAATCCGGCCGTCATCGACGGAAACAGGTAATATCTTCCCTTGAACATCACCAGGGAAGGATCCGCCGCTTCCCGGCACACGCGAAACAGATCCTGCGGACCATAGCGCATCTGATGAAATTGGTACCTGTACGACATCTTGATCGGGTTGCAAACGTACATAGGGGCGCACTCTCCTTCATGGGCGATGATATGTCTGGATTCACATTCGTCCGATCGGACATGATAACCATACTCTTCCATTTCTACACTAATAGAAATGAATCCTTGTATCTACCACATTTTCGACTTTTTCATAGCAAATTGACGACCAGTTGACCTTAGCTACAAAAAAGGCAAAGCAGAAACCATCTGCATCTGCCTTTGGCCCTATCTCACGATCAACATCCGCTGATTTTTCACCTGGTGGAAGACGCCTCAATCTCGATCATCTGTGGAGGACAGCCTTCTGCCTCCGCCTGAACGCGAATCTTGCCTGCACCCGTCGGGCGGATCACCGCCAATGCCCGTCCGTCGAAGGTCGTATGGACATCGTCCGTGAAGTCTTCCTCCGTCTCAGGATTGGCGCTGCCGAAGCCCTGCAGAACGCCCGCACCGTCCACCGTCACCTTGACCTTCCGGTCCGACAGCGGCTTCACGATTCCCTGATCGTCCACGATCGAGATACTCACATATGCCAGGTCCTGATCATCCGCCTTGATGCGTACTCTGTCCGCTTCTACCTTCAGATGCAATCCTGCTCCTGCAGACCTGAGCGTCATCCTGCCGGATTCGACTCCGTCGGCATATGCGATCGCGACCAGTTCTCCAGGCTCATACACCGTATCAAATACCGCCCTGTACCCGTTGGCCTCACCTGCACCGGCTCGTCCGATGCGTTCGCCATTCAGCACCAGTTCAACCTCATCCGCATCCGAATAAACCTCCACGATGATCGGTTGGCCTTCATAGCCCTCCCAGCTCCAGCTGGAAATGGAATCGCTCCAGCTCCACGGGTTGTTGGCAGTTGGCCTGCCGTAGTGTTGCGGCCGCTGGACGGCGATATATGGCTCTTTCCTGAGACCGAAGACGATCTCCCGGTAATACGAGGCCGGTCGGCGATGACCGGTGATGTCGATATCACCGCAGTAGGCGATCACCCATGGGTAACCGCCCGCGAAGCCGAATCCCCCATCTTCCAGATAGGGTTTGCCGATGCCCGCTTCACCAAGATAATCCCAGCCCGTCCAGGTGAAATCCCCGATGACGTGGCCGTTCTCCTTCACCAGCTTCCAGTTGCTCGCGATATCCCTAGGGTAAGTCTCACTGCCGACGATGATGCGGTTCGGGAACAGCTCCTTGTCCATCACATAGCGGTTGTCCGCATAGTTATAGCCAGCGATATCCACCACCGCGAAGGACTCCGCCACCAGCTTCGTCACCAGCGGGTTTTCCTGGGCTCGCTTCATCGCTTCTGCGGCATTTGCCATCGTCGAGTTCAGATCGCCCGAGACTTGCTCCTTCATCCATTTCATCAACGGATTGATCACCGACAGGATGCCATTGATCGAATTCGTCACATAGCGGGTGCTGTCGAGGCTTCGGATCTTCTCCGCGATCTTCCTCCCCCATGCCGCGCCATGAGCGCTGCCGGTCTCCGGAATTTCGTTGCCGATGGAATAGAGGATGACGGACGGATGATTGAAGTCCTTGCTGACCATCGCCTCCACATCCTTCTCCCACCAGGCGGGAAAGCTCAAGGCGTAATCGTAGTCCGATTTGCTCTCTGTCCACATATCGAAGCATTCATCCATCACCAGCATGCCGAGACGGTCACAGGCATCCAGCATCGCCTTGCTGACCGGGTTGTGCGCGCTGCGGATCGCGTTGAATCCGGCTTCCTTCAGGATTTCGATTCGCCTCTCCTCCGCACGAGCTATGGCGGCAGCCCCCAGGACCCCGTTGTCGTGATGGATGCAGGCGCCGCGCAATTTGATCACCTGGCCATTGATTCTCAGCCCATATTCCGGATCCAGCGACAGGCTGCGAATCCCGAAAGTTTGAACTTCTTCATCGATCACATCGTCATCGTCCATCATCCTGATGCGGAGCGTGTAGAGATACGGGGTGTCCACATTCCACAGCCTCGGTTGTTTCACATACAACCTCTGCCTCAGGACGGCTGATGCGCCTGCGAAAGCGGTGAACGGACTCCGATCTGAAGCCACCAGTTGCCCGTCTGCATCGTACACCTCAGCAACAACCGTCATCGGTTGCGGATGGATGCCTTCATTCTCGATCGTGGTAGCCACATGAACAACGGCGCGTTCATCGGTGATATCAGGCGTGGTGATCCTCACGCCGTCCAGCGCGATGTGCACCAGATTGGCTGCGATGATCCAGGCGTTTCGATAGAGGCCGGTTCCCGTATACCAGCGGGAATCGTCATGGCTTCTCACCACCACCTTGATCTCGTTGTCTTCGCCATATCGCAGATAGGGGTCCGCCTTGATGTAGAAGTGCGAATAGCCATAGGGACGCTGCCCAGCATAATCGCCGTTGATGTAAACCATGGCCTGGTTATAGGCCCCTTCGAATTCGAAGTAAACCCTTTTGTCCCTGTATTCCTTCGGAACCTCGAACTTCTTGACATATTCCCACGTTTTGTCCGGGAAGAACCCTTTCTTGTTGCCGCTCACTGCTTGCGCGTCGCGTTTCTGGGCGATCATCGCATCATGGGGCAGGGTGACGGGCTGTGACGCCTCCGCGGGCGCAAGATTAAAGAAGCCTCTTCTCTTGCCCACCGTCCAACCGTCGTTGAAGGATAATCTGATCATGATCGGTCTCCTCTCCTTGTGATCTCATCCATATTCACCTGATGATCATCTTATCTCCTGGAGTAAGGGACTGACTAACGATAATCCGACTTCCTGTTTGTCATTTGCCGACTTTCGGGAACGATAAAACCGATGTCATATGAGACATCGGTCAGACAATTGAAACAGAACCCCGATTTATTCACCTGGCTTGCCCTCCTCTGCATGCTTCAGTCTGTATTCCATGGGCCCCAGACCGGCGTATTTCTTGAAGATCTTCGTGAAGTGAGAGAAATTGCTGTAGCCGACGGACAAGGCAACCTCACTGATCGACATAGAGGTCCGTGTCAACAGTTCTTGCGCAAGCGTGATGCGTTCCTTCAGCACATACTCCGATATGGAATATCCGGTTTCTTTCTTGAACAGACGGGAGAGATGGTCAGGATTCAGATAGACCTGTCCGGCGATCACTTCCCGAGACAGGTCCTGATCGATATGATTGGCGATGAAGGCCTTGATCAGGTCCACGACCTCTCCCGCCTCCTGGACCGCTTCCACCTGATGCAGCGCCTTGCTCACCGCATGCTGAACCCAGGACATCATATCGTTCACGGAGCGCACCGCCTTCTCGGACAGCAGCCGCGATACTTCGTCCCCGTACAATTGGTGCGCCTGGATGCCTCGCAAGTTCAGAAACGTATACAAGGCCTGGGCAAAGTCTTCTCGAAACTGGTACAGTCTGTTCAGATCGATCGCCTTTGACTCGACGAGACCATCCAGAAGCTCCCTGACTTGATGAACCACGATCTCCGTTTTCCCGGTTTTGAGCAACGTCATCCAGATGTTCGTATCCGGGATCTCAACCGGGCAGCTCTCCATCTGGCCAGCCTCATTCCTGCAGATATATACCTGATTGAAGAATGCGACGTTATGCCTGTCCCGCTCCTTTAACTCCGCCACCAGTCCGGCCATTTCCTGCACCCTGACAGCCGCGCCCTTGTAACATGTCAGGTCACAGTAGAAGTATTGGCGGCAAAACTCGATGTATCTGGCACAGGCCCGTTCGATCTCATCCGAGTACCACGCTTCCCGAACATCTCCAGTATAGATGACCATCAGCTTGGCCGGTTCCAGTTGGAAGACGATGCCGTTGTTGGTTGCGATCATGATCTCTTCCGCCGTTTTCTTGAGCGCATATTCCATGATCTTCTCATCGCGGCGGCTCAGCGACTTGTTCCAGTTCTTCACAGAGATCAGCACCGGGACGAACAGCGCTTCCTCCAGGATGGGCAGATTCGCCCTTTCGATCTGCTCACGTATCGCTTGAAGATGGCTCGGAATCGTCTGGTTGATCAGATCCAGCCAGAACCGCTCGATGACCAGGGTCTGATGCTTCATCCACAGCTGATGGGAGCGGTTCAGTTTGCTCACCTCGCTCTGATGGTTGATCACGTTCTGCGCTTTGCGAATGGCTTCCTCCAGTTCACTCTTCATCAGCGGTTTCAGCAGGTAGTCCAGACTGCCGAGCCGCATCGCTTCCTTCGCATAATGGAAGTCCGAGTGGCTGGTCAGGAAGATGGCCGCTGTACGCGGATGATGCTCTCTGACCCAGGACAGCAGCTCCAGACCGCTTCCTTGCGGCATCTCGATGTCACACAACAGGATGTCGATATGATTGGCATCAAAGATCTCCTTGGCCTGACGGATATTGTATGCGGTGTACAGGGCCGAGATGTTGAGCTTGTCCATGTCCAGATCCGCCCTGACACCTTCAACCGCATGAATCTCATCATCTACCAGCAGGATCTCGTAACTCATGCCAGCCACCTCCCGGGTATTCCTTGCTGTCTTTCGTAAAAATATATTGTCCTGTCCTCAGGTTACATCAGGCTCATGGATGATCACTATAGCTATTCAGACTCGAACATAACACTTTTTCGACAACCTGGAGGGCTAAGTCTCGCTCTTCTCATGAACGAGACCTTATCCATTTCCTTTCAGCCGGAAGGATCAGGGTTCGTCGGGAGCACCAGGATGACCACCGCGCCTCCGGCATCCGACTTGTTCCCGAACCGGATCCCGGATCGTTCGCCGTACAGCAATCGGAGTCGACGCTGCACATTCCAGATGCCGGTATGCTCTCCCTTGTCGTTGACGACACTGCCGCCCGCTTTCAACACCTTCAGGACGTCAGAGGGGAAGCCGGAACCGTTGTCCTCGATCCGGATGATCATCTGGGAACCTTCCGCCTGATCGAGAAAATCGATCGAGATCGAGATATGAATCGGCTCATCCAGCGTGACCGCATGCTTGATCGAGTTCTCCACGAAGGATTGGATGATCAGCGGAGGTACCGGCGTATATTCCAGAAACGGTGGCGCGTCCACCGACCAGGTCAACCTGCCGGGAAATCTCAGGCTCTGAATGCGGAGATAGTTGCAGGTATGCTCCAACTCCTCGCTCAGTTGAACGAAGGACGTATTGCTGCGAAACATGAATCGGAAATACTGGATCAGAGATACCGCCATCTCCTGCACCAGCTCGAAATTACGAACCTTGGCCAGATTGTAGATGATGTTGAGCGAGTTCAGGAAGAAATGCGGCTTCACCTGAAGCTGCAATCGCTGCAACTCCTCTCTCTGCTTGTTCAGCTGCTCTTCGTACACATTGATTCTCAATGTCTGGATCTCGTCCATCATCGAGTTGAAGGAATGGCCAAGCATGATGAACTCGTTCGATGTCACTCCCATCTCCACCCGGCTGTCCAGTTGCCCCGCCCGAACCTTCTTCATGGCGGTCAGCACCTGATTCAGCGGGATCAGGAACGTCTTGCGCATCGTATACAAGCCGAAGGGAATCACGAGCGCACACAGGATGGTCACCACCCAGATCATATCCTGAAGATAGGGGAGATTCGCCAGGATATGCTGATCCGGTATCAGGGCGACCAGGCTGAAGGAACCTTTCTGCGAGGATGTTCCCACGACCAGGTACCTGTCCCTGGAGCCGGACAGATAGTAGCCATCCTCATTGCGAATCTCGATATCCTCATTCCAGATCCTGTTTGTCTGGGAGATCGGCTCTCCTCGATCATCGGTGAACAGGATGCTGCCCTTCTCCCCCACCTGAAGGGCTTGCAGAGGTTGGAGAAGCGAATCCGTGTGGATCAACCCGCCCAGCACAACCTCGCCATAATAAACGGTATCCACCAGATAGGAATCCTGTCCGATCCGGATATGGTTCCATTTGCGGACGCCTCTTGATGCGGGCATCGAGCCCGTTTCGATCAATTCCGCCACATGACGCTCGATGGATTCCTTCATCTCGATGGAATTCCTGTCGTTCCTGTATATTCCCATATAATCATTTCTCGCGATTGAATAGACGAAGAACGAGGTCAGGGAGTCGAAAATGACGATATCCTTGCCAAGCTTGTTGTGAAAATACTGCTTGTTGTAATAATAATCATCATCCGTCTGCGCTCTTCCCAGACTGATCAGGTCACTCTCCAGGAGATTCATGTAGATATCGATATCTGCCAGATCCGAATCCATCTGGCTCATGTATAAATGCAAGGTATTCTCATAGGATTCCGCCACCTGATCACGAACGGTGTGAATGGCATAGAAATTGTTGTAGATCAGCATGCCGATGAGCGGCACCGTCATCACCAATACGATGGCCATCAGCTTGTATCTAAGTGATCTCTTCCGCCAGGACCGTTCCCGATTCGCCATATCTCCAGCTCCTTACCTCCGCATTCTCCGATGACCCAGGATGCATCTATTGTATCACACAATGCCAAATGGCCCTTCCACACTTCGTGGAAGCGTGTGTGTCAAGCAATTGTGGGCAGAAATCTGAGATTGGTGAAATCTATGCTTCAGCTTCAATCTTGGCAGCGCTTTAATTTCTTCTTTCCTCGCTATGGATGACCATCCTGGTCTCATCCGCGCAATCCCTTCAATGCCATCCCCAACGGACTGTTCTGTTTCGAAGTGTGGAGCGTTCGCAACATCCCGTTGATGACGCCTGTCGTGAACGCTTTGGGCTTCTTGAACATTTGCTGAATGCGGAATGGGGGCCCCGCTTGCTGCTTGTCCGTTGATTCAATCTGTCTGCCTTCCGGTAACTCTGTACGTCCTTCCCTGCGGATGATGATCGATCGCAGCATCGCTTGCACACCTCGTACACTCCAGCTGTATCCGCCGCGCTTCGTTCGCTTCGCAAATACCCGCATTTGGGATTCTGCGCTTCCCATCGGACGCATCCCTGCCGGATCCAACCCGTTTGCTTCGAGTACCTTACGGTAATCGAGGAGATGCTTTTCATGGCGGCGCAAAAAGGCTTTGAATCGTTCCCAATTCTCGCGGCGATCTTCGCGGATGTGATCATCCGGAACGGCGTCGATTGCAGCGAACAACGCTTGCGGATCATACGCCGCCAGCGCCCGGCTCGCCGCTTTCCAATGCGTGGGAAGGTCGCGTAAATAGTGTTTCAAATCCCGTGCAACATGAAAGCGATCGAGCGTGTAGATGCAG
>CALGAO010000075.1 GCA_937957685.1 uncultured Paenibacillaceae bacterium | reverse complement strand
TCAACTCCAGCAATGGATTGCGAGTTTGCCCAATTATATCAAGGCTTTGTTCGGAAAATTAAGCTGCGAAAGTTGAGATACTAATTAATAGACTAGCGATTAGGACACGTAAGTCCTTCGACAACATTCGGTTAAAAAATGACATTGTAACCTCCTGTATATTTGAATGCGATTCTATTATAAACACTTGATATAAGTTTATAAGACGGTGTTTATAATAACAACCTTTTTGTCGAGTAATATGGGACTAATGTTAGATTATGTAGACTCATAGATTATTGATCTTTAATTTGCTACAATGAATCTAAATAATTGATCAAACATGTACCAAAAGGTCGTGTCACATGGATGTAACTCTGATTATTCCAAATTACAATGGGGAACAATATATACTCCAGTGTTTGGAAAGTGTATATCATGAGGTGGATAATCCTAAGAACATTATCGTCATAGATAACGGTTCTTATGATTCGAGTGTACGATTGATACAACGACATTATCCAGATATCACACTTGTTGTTAATGAAAAAAATGTTGGTTTTGCTGCGGCAGTGAATCAAGGAATCGAACTAAGTAATACGGAGTATGTAATTCTCCTGAACAACGATGCATTCGCACATCCCGGATATGTTCGCGAACTGGTGAAATGTATAGCAAGTGACGAAACCATCTTCTCTGTCTCTGCTAAGATGCTGCGTTATAATGAGCCGGACATTATAGATGACGCTGGTGACCAATTGACGATCTTTGGTTGGGCATATAAAGTTGGCGATGGTCGGCCGAGCCATGCATATAACAAACCAAGGACAATTATTAGTGCCTGTGCAGGCGCAGCTATCTATAGAAGGAAAATATTTCAATATATTGGTTATTTTGATGAGCGATTTTTTGCATATTTAGAGGATGTTGATATTGGGGTTAGGGCTAACCTTGCCGGCTACCGTAATGTGTATTGTCCGAAAGCTGTTGTAGACCATATTGGGAGTGCGGTTTCGGGCAGTAGACATAACGAATTTAAAGTCCATCTGGCAGCTCGCAACAATGTAATGCTGTTGGCGAAGAATTTCAATGCTTTATGGCTAATTTTGTTGTTTCCTTTTTTAATAATAGGGTTTGCAACCAAATGCTCTTACTTCCTAAAGAAAAAGTTAATCAGATCCTATACCAATGGGCTATGGGAAGGAATACAGATACTAGCACAGGACCGATCTCGTTCAACTAAGTGGCATTTATCTAAGGATATTAAAGATCGCCATTATTGGCGGACGATAAAATTGATGCTGAGAGCAACAGTAGAATATCCATTACACAAGATGATGGGTTCGAAACACAAAAGTTAAAAGGTTAAGCGAAAAACTTAACTAACTTGATGTAACTTTGAGGTGGACGATGATCTTAATCAAGATTTTAAAGTTAATTAATCCAATTGTTTTTTTTGGTGCTATATGGGAACATCGAACATTGATTGTCCAACTAACGAAGAGGGAAATATTATCCAAGTATCGTGGCTCTACACTTGGAATGTTATGGTCCTTTATCACACCTCTTATCATGTTGGTTGTCTATACTTTTGTATTTTCTATCGTATTCAAAGGCAGATGGGGCGTTGAAGCAAGTGAAAACAAATTCGAATTCGCACTGATTTTATTCAGTGGCCTCATTATTTTTAATTTGTTTAGTGAAACGATAAACAAATCGCCTTATCTGATAACTAGCAATGTCAATTACGTGAAGCGAGTCGTATTCCCATTGGATATACTGCCAGTCGTCACTTTGTTGTCTACATTAATCCATTCGTTGATCAGTTTTGCCTTGTTACTTACTGGACTTGCATTATTGACTACAGAGTTTTCATTTACCATATTATATTCATTTATCATTGTTATTCCGTTGTTATTTATTATTCTAGGTTTATCGTGGTTTCTGTCTTCGATCTCTGTGTACCTAAGGGATATAAGTAACTTTGTCACATTAGCAATTAATGCATTGTTTTTTATCACGCCAGTCTTTTATCCATTGTCGGCTGTTCCTGATTTTTTTCGTCAGTTAATGTTATTAAACCCATTAACTCCGATTGTCGAGAACTTTAGGAACGCCGTCATGTTTCATACGGCTCCATCTTTAATGGGACTTCTCATACAGACCGTTCTGTCTTATTTATTCATGGTTTGTGGTTACCTTTGGTTTAGGAGAACAAGACGGGGGTTTGCTGATGTACTCTGATGACATAGCAATACAAGTATCAAGTGTTTCAAAAACATATACAATGTACAAGCGGCCTTCAGATCAATTAAAGCAATTGATTTTAGGTGAGAAGCGGGCGTGTTTACGGAAATTCACAGCTCTGCATCAATTAAGTTTGACTATTCCGAAAGGAAGAACAGTTGGTATTGTTGGGAGAAATGGATCTGGAAAGAGTACATTATTGCAGATCATCGCAGGGGTGTTGACACCAACTACCGGACATGTTCAAGTAAATGGAAGAGTTGCTGCACTTCTGGAACTTGGCGCTGGATTTAATCCGGAATTTACGGGAAGAGAGAATGTATTTCTAAATGCATCGATACTAGGAGTTGCGCCTGAAGAAGTTGAACGTAAATATAAAGAAATTGTTGATTTCGCAGAGATTGGGGAATTTATCGATCAACCAGTTAAAACCTATTCTAGCGGGATGTTTGTACGCCTTGCGTTTGCAGTTTCGACTCTAACAGATCCTGACATCGTGATTATCGACGAGGCTTTATCAGTTGGGGATGAGAAGTTTCAGCGAAAATGTTATGACCACTTGGAGAAATTGAGAGAAAAAGGTTGCACTATCCTCTTCGTTACTCACTCGATGAAAATTGTCGAACAAATATGTGACTATGCCTATCTGATTGATAACGGATATCTGGTAGGTGAAGGAAAGCCTAAAGACGTGATCGATCAATATCATATGCTTCTTTATTCGATGGAAAATGATCATTTTAAAGCGTTGAATCAGCAAGAACCACTAAGAGTAGTCGATCAGCAAAGCAGCCTTGAAACAACTATGCCAGAAGTCGTTGCGGAAAAGAAGTCGGGTATCACCTCGATCAAAATGTACAATGATCGGAATGAAGAAGTTTACTTCTTCAAATCCGGTGAGAAAAGCAGGATAACGATGAAGATCGAGGTGGACCATGATGTGGATGATGTATCAATCGGAATTCGAATCAAATCAACTGAGGGGATAGAAGTATACGGAACAAGTACTGCCTACTATGATGAACAATATAACCTCAGAAAAGATAGACCATTGATCATTTCATTCTATCAAGAACTCACTTTGGTTTCAGGGACATATCATCTATCAGTTGCTGTTGCGAAGAAAACAACCTCGAATGACATGTTTTATATTGATAAGCTCTCCGATCATATCGTGTTCAAAGTAGACGAAATGCCGATTCGTGGAACCGGTATTGCCAACCTGAAATCAAGGATCGTTGTGGAGGGGTAGTGTTGAGCAAGGTTATTATTGTTACACAAAACTATAGTTACGGCGGAATGGAAACCAATATTGAAGTGACATGTAAAGCTCTGACGAAGTTTGGTCATCAGGTGTATCTGATCGCATCTGATCAATCCGATATCAGCCGAATTGAATCCTATCTGTCAGGATCATTATTGCTGCCTAATTGGGTGCCAACTACAGGTCAAAATGTATTATCGGCAGCTCAAGGAATAAGCAACTATATAGAGCATCATGGCATAGATTATGCATTTCTTCATCCATACCAGGGACTGCTTCCTGCCGGCCTTGCTGTGTTGAAATCGGGAATTCCGTTTTCTGTGGTCATCCATAGCCCGCTCAATTTTGATCCCACATTGGGATCAATTTATAGATTGTATCTTGTCGAGGGGCTGTTTCCAGCGGCAGATAAAGTGCTTTGCGTATCACAGGAAGCAAAGACCTTCGTAGATCAATTAGCAGGTCATAAATTGAATAACCTGATGGTATTACCAAATGTCATCGACTTGGATCAGTTTACGGCAGTGGATTGGAGCAAAGGATCGGAATTCGTTGTTGTATCCAGAATCGATGAATATAAAGCAACAGGAATCAAAGAAGCTATAAGATTCATGGAGAGTTATATCCATGACAGTCAAGATGAGAAAACAAATCTGAGAATAGTTGGAGCAGGTCCAAGTGAAGATGAGCTTAAACAATGGGTAAAGTCACAAACAACGATAGCCGAACGTGTTATTTTTCACGGGAGAAGCGATGAGATCAATCATGTATTGAATCATGCACGTATTGTATTCGCCATGGGAAGAGCCGCATTGGAGGCAATGGCCAAAAATATCCCAGTTATTCTGTGCGGATATGACGGATTGAAAGGGTTCATCACAGATCATAACGTGAATGAGATTGCTGAATATAATTTCTCTGGGCGAAACCGTGTTAATGTTCCATTCGCTAAATTAATCGAGTTTATGAAGGATATCAATCAAGAGTACTTTCTTCGCAACTGGGTATATGAAAGGGCTAGCTTGGACATGGCATCAAACGTATATGAAAACTGTGTTCAAACAAGTCGAATCGTGACTGATTCAGAATGGGTTGTTCCACTTGAAGCGTTCCTGTTGCGGATGAAAAACAAAGATGTATTTGATTTTGCTTTTATAGATGATTGGTATGAAATCTTTCGAATAGCTATTCCACATGAGTTAAAATTGAATTTGTACTTGCATACTGAGATTCAAAGACAAATCAAAGAAAAAACGTCGATCCAGGAACAACTTCTGATGACATCCCAACATCTGCATGACTTAAGTGTATACAAGGCAGAAAATGAACGTACGATGAACCGTTATTTGGAAGAACTAAAAGCGGATAAAGCAAACATGCAAAACTTGATTTCTGAAAAGATGGAGGCATTGAACGGATTATTAGAGCAATCATATCAAGATATCAATAGGATTGAGAGCATTGTTTTGAAACTCCAGGATCAAGCACTAGATCAAGTTCAATATCATAATCTAGGAGATATTATTAAATTAACCGAGGAGCACATTGAGTTGCAGAGTCAGTATGCTTCCTTGAAGGAGCAATTTGATCGGTTAAGTGCCGATAACGCGTATCTTAACCGGCAATATGATCATATGACGGGGATCAGGCATGATCTGGTATCCAAGGTTCAGGAGTTGTCGCAAACCAAATTCTTCAAAATACTGTCTTTGCTTCAAAAGACCAAGCATTCATTCCTCAAAGGGAACAAGGAACAGAGAATTCAATACTTGAAATGGGTTCGAAACAAATTACTTTCACGCCCGGGACCATCTCCGCTCCCGAGTGTGCTTCATGAACTGTACCATATCCTAGATAGGCCGTTTATTCCTAATCAAGGGACAATAGACCCACAGAATCTTGAACAACAGAATGAATTTCTTTCCATTTACAATCAGAGATCGTCGTATTACAAAAGCTTCCTTTGTAAACCCTATGAGAAGGAAACAGAACAGATTGTAGATATATTAAAAGGAAGGCAGTACAAGGCTATTGTCGTATATCCTGCAGCCATCAAATGGGAGCCTATCCAAAGGCCTCAACAGTTATTACGGGAGTTAGCTTTAAAGGGTTATCTTGTATTCTTTTGTGAGACCGCTACGGCTGATACTCCGTTCGTCATACAGGAATATGAACCTAATGTATTCATTATCAATAAGGAAGAATACTTACTTCCATTCCTGGAAAGCAGATCTTGTATTGTCTTGTGTACCTGGCTGATGCAAATGGCTTGGGCTGACCATCTCCCACATAAAATCTTATGGTATGATGTCCTTGATCAGTTGGAATTCTTTTCTATGTATGACGGCAATATGTTGGCCAAGCATAACGAAATATTGGCTCGCGCAGATATTGTTAGCTATAGCGCAAAGAAATTGGAGACTTATGTGTCTAGAAGGGACGATGCAGTTCTTCTTCCGAACGCTGTCAGGTTAGAAGATTTCCACATAGTTGAGCCTCGAGCCACGCCAGATCTGATCAAGAAGATCCGCGCGAAGTATAGAGGGATAATCGGTTATTATGGAGCTATTGAGCATTGGTTTGATGTCCAATTAATCAATCAGTTAGCTTCCCGCAATCCAGATCTGGCATTTGTGTTGATAGGACGTTTGGGACAGATTAATGAACCGTTCAAGGAACAAAATATTTATTTGGTCGGCGAGATTCCTTACAAGGAGCTGCCTGATTATGCTAGATATTTTGATGTGGCCACGATTCCGTTCATCGTTAATGATTTAACGAATTGTGTATCACCTGTCAAATTCTTTGAGTATCAAGCACTTGGTTTGCCAGTAGTTTCTACGCCGATAGAAGAGATGAAAGCTTATAATAGCGAATATGTGCAGATTGGAACAACGAGCGAGCAGTTTGAACAGGCTATTCACAAATGTCTTCAAGTTGATCGTGCTTTGGTTACTGAACAGGCGCTGCAAGTTGCAAAGCAACATACATGGCGTAGCAGGGTCACCTATATTGAGCAGTTGTTACTCAAGCATGTGAATCATCTAAAGGTTTTCGCCAATAGTGAACCAACGAATCATGTCGCAGTAATGGCTGCCACCTTCCTTAGTTTTGAGGGCGATAATTTTTACTCAGGAGGCGCTGAGCGCTACCTGCTTGATCTGTATCAGGTCTGCCAATCATTGGGGATTGAATTAACGATCTATCAGTATGGCAATTTCCCTTGGACGAGAAGATTCAAAGGAATTGATGTCCGATCATTATCTAGAGGGGGACATGCCCCTTCGGTTCTATCGATGGATTGTATCCTTCGATTCAATCAATTGTTTTATCAACAAGTGAATCGTTTTTCATCTATTAATATATACTCTGCTTTCTTTGAAGCCTATAATTTAAGTGCTTCTCCGAGTATCGGCATATCCCATGGCGTAGCTTGGGATAATCCTGCAGCGAATTATGCGTCGGGCACTCCATTCTGGGAGGCGAATCGTCGTTTCATTGAAGGCGCTAAACAATGTGACCATATGGTTTCTGTTGATACGAATACGGCAAACTGGTTCCAAACCATTGATTATGAGTTGGGCAAGAAAGTACAAGTCATCCCGAATTATGTAGATTTGAATGAATTCAGCCCACGTCCTGATTATAGAGAACGACGTGACAAAACGGTCATCGTCTATCCTAGGAGATTATACGAAGCAAGAGGATTGTATCTTGTACTAAATATTTTGGACGACATTTTGGAACGATACCCTAATGTAGAGTTCCATTTTGTTGGCAAGGGTTTTGAACAGGATACTTCTCATGTTGTGAAAAAACAGGAAAAATGGAAAGGTCGTGTAAAATGGTATTGGCTTGATCCACTCCAAATGCCACAGGCATACAAGGATGCGGATATCTCTTTAATTCCGACTCTTTATAGTGAGGGGACAAGTTTGTCTTGCCTTGAAGCCATGGCTAGCGGAAATGCTGTTATCGCGACGAGGATCGGCGGTTTGACAGACTTAATTATCAATAATTATAACGGCCTATTGATTGACCCTAATGAGCAAAGTTTAAAAGAGGCCATCGAAACCTTGCTCAATGACCATAATAAACTGTCTTTGTTCAAAGAAAGGGCCATTGATGTAGCAAAGGCTTTCTCTAAAGATTCTTGGACAGACCGTTGGAAGAAATTGATACAGTCATTCGCAATTAATGCAGAGCAAGGTAGAAAAAAAGGGAAACTGGTTGAGATTCGTCTTGAAAAAACGCCAGTAAGTGAGGAGTTTGGGTGGTTTGTTCAAAAACTGCTCAGTGAAGGTCATTTGGTATATGTTGTTGTGAGGAAAGACAAGGTTCCAAAAACTCAATGGTCATTTGGCAATCTGCAATGGTTCAATTGGGATGATGAACGCATGGACCCAGCAGATCTAATCATTGTGCATAGGGGATTGCATGGTCATTCGAATGAAGAATCATATGTTTTTAATGATTTTACTGAGCTTAATAGGCTCAAAATATGATAATAGAGGGTAGAACCTTGGACGTATTGATAAGAAAGATTCTGAACAAGACTTTAATAGGGGGGGTCAAACGATTACTGTTAAATTTCCCCCCTCCATATGAAATAAAGAAACAGTTGATCCAAGCGGGTGGTGATGAGAAGATGCCAGTGTTCATCTTTCCACTGCCCTCAACCCCTTGGGGATATTTGTTTCAAAGACCGCAACAGTTTGCCAAGACTTTAAGTGCCATGGGCTATCCTGTAATTTATTGTGTAGATACTTCTTTTCCAGGGGAACCTGATTTTTCGATTAGAGGTTTACAACAAATACAAGAACAGCTGTATCTATTCAATGATGGATATAATGGCGAGACGCTGGAGGTATTGGCGGAACGTGCGGTGATTTGGCAATATTGGCCTAATCAGTATCCCATAGTTAAAAAAGGACCATGGAAAGCACACATCTACGATTGTATTGATCATCTTTCTACATTTCAACCAGATCGGCATCTGGTTGAGCTCCACGCGCAAAGTTTAGAGGAAGCTGATATCGTATTGGCTTCGGCATCGTTAATTGAGGAAGAACTTTTGGCGGTGCGGAAAGATGTTTTGTTGGTGGAGAACGCAGTTAATCCCGAGGATTTTACATGTAATCAGTCCAGTGACAATGTATTGAGTCTTAAATTAGAAGAACTAACTGCTTCATATTCTTCAGTAGTTGGTTATTATGGAGCCATTGCCGAATGGATGGATCTAGATCTCATCACTTATTGTGCGGATAAGAACCCTGATCACCTGTTTTTGCTTGTAGGACAGAAGTATCCGGGCATCAAAATACCAACTCGCCCCAATATCGTAAGATTGGACCGAATCTCATATGAGTCATTACCTACATTGTTAAGTTTTATAGATGTATGCATCGTTCCATTTCTTATAAACGAGATTACCATGCATACATCACCTGTGAAGCTATTTGAGTACCTAGCTGCTGGTAAGGCTGTGGTGAGCACATGTCTGCCAGAGGTGCTGAAATATCCGATTGTTTATACAGCAGATACAAAACAGAAGTTTGAACAATATCTCCATGTGGCTATAAGACAAGGAAAGCTACCGGAGTATCAAGCATCGGCACAGCTAACAGCACGAATGAACAGTTGGCAGATTAGAGCCCAGAAGGTGATCGATAAGTTGAAACATAAAAAGTTGATATGACCAGAATGGTGTGAGGATATGCATATTACATTGATTGACCGAGTAAACTCGTTAAGTTCGCCTGGCGGAGATACTGTACAAATTCATGCAATTGCAGAATATCTGAGTTCGTTAGGTCATGATGTTCGTATTACATTACAGATCGAAGATGAACTCACAACGGATTTGGTTATATTGTTTAATCTGACTCGTCCGTATGACTTAATCGTTCAGTATAATGCTTTAGTTAGCAAGAAGAAGATTCCATATTTGATATTTCCCATATATTGGAATCTTGATAAAGTGATACCATCGGAGCACAAAGACACTAGTTTACGTTATTTGCCAACCTGGTTTAAAAATTTCCTGAGGGCATCTGTTTTCGTCATTAGGCATGTTCGATGGATCATCAAATATCGAATTCCTTTGAGTGCCTTTTATATGCGAACCAAGACCATGATGAACATCTTGCAGAATTCTATATGTATATGTCCTAATTCACAGTCGGAAGCTGTTGAATTAATGTCAGAGTATGGCACGAATCTTAAGAACAAGATCAAGGTAATATTAAATGGTACAGCATTTAACGAATTTGATATAAATCAATCAGAATTTCCTGATATACCATTCAAACATTATGTGTGTTGTGTAGGGAATATTGGTCCAAGGAAGAACCAGCTCAACTTGGTCAAAGCAGCGATGAAGGAGAATGTTAATCTGGTGTTAGTTGGAGATGCAACACCAGAAAACAAATGGTACTTAGATCGATTAAAGAAGATCGCGGGACCGAATATTTATTTTGCTGGCCGTAGAAAAAAAGAAGATGTATTGAAAATTATTCAGCATTCATATGGGCATATCCAACCAAGTTTTATAGAAACTCCTGGTCTATCGAGTCTAGAGGCAGCAGTACTTGGTAAAAATATCGTCGTATCCGATGTGGGGCCTCCTAGAGAATACTTTGGCGAATATGCTATATATTGCAACCCTTATTCTGTTGAATCAATCGCTGGTGCACTTTGCGAGTTAGAGAGAAGAAGTGAGGGAACTAGAAATATAGAGTTGTCTGAATATGTTATGAGGAATTTTGCGTGGGATGTTGCACTGAAAGATTTAAAAACGATATTACGAGAGTTTCAAGAGACGCGAGAAAAATAGTCTGTTTTGATTGGGAATTGCAGGCAAGGATAGGTGTCTCGTGTATTATTCAAAAGTATCTTGCCCATTGCTCCTTTTGATTCACAGGGAGTGATAAGATCATAATGTCTAGATATTGGAGGACAGTTTGATGAAAGGCATCATCCTGGCTGGGGGCACGGGTTCCCGCCTGTATCCTCTGACGAAAGTGACGAATAAGCATTTGCTTCCTGTGGGAAGGTACCCGATGATTTTCCATGCGATTTACAAATTAAGGGCTGCGGACATCCGGGACATCCTGGTCGTGACGGGCAAGGAGCACATGGGAGATGTGGTCAATCTACTGGGCAGCGGGCGGGAATATGGCGTTGCCTTCACCTATAAGGTGCAGGACGAAGCGGGAGGAATTGCACAAGCATTGGGACTGGCCGAGCAGTTTGTTGGCGGAGACCGGATGGTCGTCATCTTGGGGGATAATGTGTTTGCCGATGACATTACTCCATATGTGGAGCGGTACCGTCAGCAAGACAGTGGAGCTAAGATTCTGATCCAGGAAGTGCCGGATCCGCATCGGTTTGGGGTGCCTATTCTCGAGAACGGGAAGATAACAAAAATTGAAGAGAAGCCGAAGAAACCTGGAAGTAAATATGCAGTTACGGGCATTTATATGTATGACCACACGGTGTTCGATATCATCCGGACGCTTCAGCCTTCGGCCAGAGGGGAATATGAAATTTCGGATGTGAATAACGCCTATATCGAGCGGAATGAATTGACATATGATATTCTTAAGGGTTGGTGGACAGATGCGGGCACCCACAGTTCTTATGCCAGAGCGAATGAACTGGCGAAGGATATTGATTATGGAGACGACTTTAACATCTGATCCACAGAGGGATGATCCTATATGAACATAATTCCGACCAAGATGGATGGCGTCGTGCTGATCGAGCCCAAGGTCTTCGAGGACAATCGGGGCTTCTTCATGGAAAGTTACAACGAGCGCCTGTTCGCAGAGCACGGGATCACGGTTCGCTTCGTGCAGGACAATCATTCGATGTCCGCGGAAGCGGGAACCTTGCGCGGGCTTCATTATCAACTGAATCCGATGGCTCAGACGAAGCTGGTCCGGGTGCTGCAGGGGGCGATCTATGATGTCGTGCTCGATCTTCGCAGGGATTCGCCGACCTTCGGGCGATGGGAGGGCTTCATCCTCAGCGCGGAGAACAGGAGGCAGCTGCTCGTGCCGAAGGGGTTCGCCCATGGCTTCTGCACGCTGACGCTCCATACCCATGTCCTCTACAAGGTGGACGAATACTATTCGCCGGAGCATGATCGGGGTATCCTGTGGAACGATCCCGAGCTCGCCATCAACTGGCCGTGCTCCGCACCGATCCTGTCCGCCAAGGACCAGAGGCATCCGTTATTCAGAGATGCGGAATACAATTTCTGACGAAAGAGTGGATCGATGATGAAGATACTGGTGACCGGCGGAGCCGGGTTTATCGGAAGCAATTTTATCCATTACATGCTGGAGCAGCATCCGGATTATGTCATCATCAACCTGGATAAGCTCACCTATGCGGGCAATCTCGAGAATCTGCAGGGCATCGAGAACCGGGCGAATTACCGCTTCATCCGGGGCGATATCCTGGATCGGGAGCTGCTCACCCCGCTGTTCCAGGAAGGCATCGATGCGGTGATCAATTTCGCGGCGGAGTCGCATGTCGATCGCAGCATCATGGAACCGGACATTTTCGTGAAGACCAATGTGCTCGGCACCCAGGTGCTGCTCGATCTGGCGAGGACCCACGGCGTGCGGAAATATGTACAGATCTCGACGGATGAGGTGTATGGCACGCTCGGTCCGGAAGGACTCTTCACCGAGGAGACGCCGCTAGCTCCGAACAGCCCGTACAGCTCCAGCAAGGCGGGCGCGGATCTGCTGGTTCGAGCCTATCACGAGACGTTCGGGCTTCCCGTCAACATCACGCGATGCTCGAACAACTATGGTCCATACCAGTTTCCCGAGAAGCTGATCCCGCTCATGATCAAGAACGCGCTGGCGGACCAGCCACTGCCGGTCTATGGCGATGGCTCCAATGTGCGCGATTGGCTGCATGTGGAGGATCATTGCCGGGCGATCGATCTGGTCCTGCATCATGGGCGGGACGGCGAGGTGTACAATGTCGGCGGCAATAACGAGCGCACGAATCTGGAGATCGTGAGGACGATCCTGCAGCATCTGGGCAAGCCGGAATCGTTGATCCAGTTCGTGCAGGATCGTCCGGGACATGACAAGCGCTACGCGATCGATGCGACGAAGATCCGCCGGGAGCTGGGCTGGACACCGAAGTATACCTTCGATGTCGGGATCAGGCACACCATAGACTGGTATCTGGAGCACCGGGACTGGTGGCAGCGGATCGTCAGCGGCCAGTACCAGGAATATTACCGGAAGCAATACGCCGACCGATTAGAGGTGTAGGCGCATGAGGATCATCGTGACCGGAGCGGGCGGCCAGCTCGGATGCGATCTGGTGCGGCTCGCGGCGCAACGGGGCTGGGACGTGTATGGCTACAGCCGGGAGGAGCTGGATATCACGGATCTGGAGGCGGTGCGGGAGAGGGTCGCCGCCATCAGGCCGGATGCCATCCTTCACTCCGCCGCCTATACGAAGGTGGATCTGGCGGAGCAAGAGATCGACCTGGCTTATCGGGTGAATGCCCTGGGCACCCGCAATGTCGCCGTCGCAGCGGAGCAGGCGGGAGCCAGGCTGTGCTACATCAGCACGGACTATGTGTTCGACGGGACCTCGAAGGTCCCCTATCGGGAGTATGACCGGACGAATCCGCTGAGCGTATACGGCAAGACGAAGCTGGCCGGCGAGAGGCTGGCGGCGTCCCTGTCGTCCCGCTATTTCATCGTGCGCACCGCATGGGTGTACGGCAAGCACGGGTCGAACTTCGTCAAGACGATGCTGCGTCTGGCCTCCGAACAGCGCGAGCTGCGCGTGGTGCATGATCAGATCGGCTCGCCCACCTATACCGTCGATCTGGCGGAGTTTCTCCTGGAACTGGTGCAGACAGAGAAATATGGCCTCTATCATGCGACCAATTCGGGATCCTGCTCGTGGTACGAATTCGCCAGGGCGATCTTCGAGGAAGCCGGCGTGGAGGTGCAGGTGCATCCGGTCAGCACCGCGGAGTTCCCGCGGCCAGCTCTGCGTCCGTCCTATTCCGTCCTGGATCATATGGCGATTCGCGCGAATGGACTGCGTGATCTGCGCCATTGGCGCGAGGGGCTGCGGGCATACTTCGCTGACAGCTCCGATTGACAGAGACAAACAGGCTGCTTCCATCCTGATACAGGGTGGAGCAGCCTGTTTGCATTTTGTGCGGGAAGGATTTGATAACCGGACAGGATTCATAGATAATAGACCATAAGGCATTCCAGGACATTGCAAGATTCGCCAGAAAGTGAGGTATGACGGATGACCAATCCAACCCGAAATATCGTATGGCAGGAGACGAAGGTGTCGCGGGAGGATCGCTACAGGCTGAACAATCATCGAAGCTGCCTGTTATGGTTCACGGGGTTGTCCGGAGCGGGCAAGTCCAGTCTCGCAGCGGCTGTGGAGAAGGAGCTCTATTCCTATGGCATACGGTCCTATGTATTGGATGGGGACAATATTCGGCATGGCCTGAACAGCAATCTGGGGTTTACGCCCGAGGATCGCAAGGAGAACATTCGCCGCATCGGTGAAGTGTCCCGTCTGTTCGTGGACGCCGGGTTATTCGCATTGACGGCGATCATCTCGCCCTATCGGGAAGACCGCCAGATGGTCCGGGAACGGTTCGCGAAGGGTGAGTTTATCGAGATCTATGTGAAGTGTCCGCTGGAAGTTTGTGAGATGAGGGATCCCAAGGGATTGTACAAGAAAGCAAGAAGAGGCGAGATTCAGAACTTCACCGGCATATCCGCGCCTTACGAGGAGCCGTTGCAGCCCGAGATCGTCGTCGAAACGGACAAACAGCCCCTCGAACAGTCCGTTGCGCAAGTGATCCAATACCTGAAGGAGCGCCATTATCTGGATTATATACAGGGAGAAGGATGACGGGGGAGCGGGCGGAGGTCCTGTCATCGTTTTTTTTCGCGTCCGATCAGAAGGTGACCTTTCCCGACAATTATTGTAATATATTTGTTAGTTGAAGCATGGCGGAGTCTATGGTCAAGCGGTCATGCTCTGCCTTCCTTTGTCTCTTTTGTGATGTCAATAGTAAAATCCCCTGTGGATGTCGAACCATGCTATAATAGAATCTATCATGAATGAAAATGGTGAATAGGGGAATGGACCTGAGCATCCTGATCGTCAATTACAATACGCGCGAGCTGACACTCGACGCGATTCGATCCGTCTATGCATCGGTGACGAAGTACGCGTATGAAGTGATCCTCATCGACAATCATTCGAGTGATGGTTCGGTTGAGGCGATCAGTAAGGCATACCCGCAGGTGAAGCTGATCGAGAATACCGAGAACGTCGGTTTCGCCCGGGCGAACAATCAGGGCATCAGACAAGCCTCCGGACGTTATGTATTATTGCTGAATTCGGACACGATCATACAGCCGGATACGCTGGAGATCATGCTGGACTTCATGGATCGGCATCCGACGGTGGGAGCGAGCGGCTGCAAGGTGGTGCTGCCGGACGGCTCCCTGGACAAGGCCTGCCGTCGGGGCTTTCCGACACCAGGCGCCTCCTTCTGCTATCTCTTCGGGTTGTCGAAGCTGTTCCCGAAGGTTCCGAGGTTCAATCAATATCAGCTTGGCCATCTCGACCCCGATGAAGAGTATCCCGTGGATTGCCTGGTTGGCGCATTTATGCTGGTCCGGCGGGAAGCCATCGAGCAGGCGGGACTTCTCGACGAGACCTTCTTCATGTACGGGGAAGATATCGACTGGTGCTACCGGATCAAGCAAGCCGGCTGGCAAATCTACTACTTTCCGAAAACCTCCATCGTCCACTACAAGGGAGCGGGGAAGAAACACAAGCCTCCGAAGATCGTTTACGAATTCCATCGGGCGATGATCCTGTTCCATCGCAAGCATTATCACAGGCACTATTCCTGGCTGGTCAATTCCATGGTCTATACGGGCGTCTGGCTGAAATTGATGCTGGCTTTATCCATCAACGCGTGGCGCGGCATTCGCAAGTGAGGTGACAAACGTTGCTCAGACAGAGCCAGTCTTTTTTGTTCCAATTATATGCGTTTGCGGATTTCGTCTGTATCCAGCTCTCTTTCCTGCTCGCTTACTGGCTGAAGTTTGCCAGCGGCTGGCTGCCTGCGGATCCTTCCTTGCCCTTCCGCACCTACTGGATCTATAGCCTGATCTATGGGGTGATCGCACTCCTCGCAGGCTTCTATATGGGGTTATATACATCGAAGCGGAAGAAAAAGTTTTCTTACGAATTGCTCAAGGTCATCCAGACACACCTGATGAGTATACTGCTCCTGCTGAGTGTCCTGTTTCTGATGAAGGAAATTCATATCTCCAGACAGTTCCTGCTGACCTTCCTGCTGGTGACGATCCTGGGAATCACGGCCTACCGCTTCGTGCTCAAAAAATCACTCCGCTACATCAGGCAGAGAGGATTCAACAAGCAGTTCGTGCTGATCCTGGGTGCCGGCTCGGTAGGACGCCGATTCTATGAGAATCTGGAGCAATACCCGGATCTCGGCTTCGAGGTGGTTGGCTTCCTCGATGACAACCTGGTCGAGCATGATGAGCCCTATCGGCACATGAGTCCGATCCTGGGCAAGGTCAGCGAGCTGGAGCAGGTCCTGGAAGAGGTGCTCATCGACGAGGTGATCATCGCTCTGCCGCTCAACGCCCATGACAAATTCGGCGAGATCATCGAGATCTGCGACAAGGCGGGCGTCAAGGCGCTGATCATTCCGGATTACTTCGATGTGCTCCCGGCGCGGCCTTATTTTGACCACTTCGCTGGCATACCGCTGATCAATGTCCGGGACGTGCCGCTCGACGAGATGCGTAACCGGATGCTGAAACGGCTGTTTGACATCGTGTTCTCGCTGCTCGTGCTGATCCTGACGGCACCGCTCATGCTCCTGATCGCCATCGGGGTGAAGCTGTCCTCGCCAGGGCCGGTCATCTTCAAGCAGGAGCGTCTGGGCCGGCATCGCAGGCCGTTCATGATGTACAAATTCCGCACGATGCGCGTGATGAAGCCGGAGGAATCCGATACCGGCTGGACGGTGGCCGGTGACCCGCGCACGACCCGATTCGGCTCGCTGCTTCGCAAGACGAGCCTGGACGAGCTGCCCCAGTTCTGGAATGTGCTCAAGGGCGATATGAGCGTCGTTGGTCCGCGTCCGGAGCGTCCGTACTATACGGAGATCTTCAAGGATGAGATTCCCCGTTACATGGTCAAGCACCATATCCGTCCCGGCATCACCGGTTGGGCGCAGAGCAACGGGTTGCGCGGCGACACTTCGATCGAGCAGCGCATCCAGCATGACCTGTTCTATATCGAGAACTGGACGTTCCTGCTGGATCTGAAGATCATCGTCAAGACGATCTTCAACGGGTTCATCAACAAGAATGCATACTGACGGGCTTGCCGTCGGACAGGCTGTCAACCGAACGCGCAATCCCGTCCATCATCTTCCGCAACGAATGGGAGGATAGCTGAGTATAACTTGTAGAGCAGATAGTCAAGTCTATGGTGGAGGAGATCATAAGTTGAACTGGATGAAGAAGACGGTGCTGCTGGTTGCGGTTTTCGCCCTGGGTGTAGTATCGGGATCGATGATCTGGACTTCCAGCGCGAACAATTCCGGCCTGGTGGATCCGAACCAGCCTGGCTCAGCGAATGACCCGCTTGTCACGAAGAGCTACGTGGATGAAGCTGTGGCCAGCAAGGTGCAGGCAGAGATCGCGAAGCAGATCGACAGCCAGCTGGCTGCGAAGCAGAAGGAACTGGATGCACAGATCGAGCAGTTCAAGAAGCAGCTGGATGCGCTGTTGGGACAGGCAGGCGGCATGGTGGTCGTGGAGCTGCAGCCGAATCAGACCTTGTTCGCCGATCCGGGCACATCGCTCATCGTGCGCAACGGCAAGACGGTGGCGGTCAGCACCGATGCGAACGGCATACCGGATGTGACGGGCGGCAAGGACCTGATGAACGGAACACCGGTGGAGTTGAACCATATGCTGCTCTTCCCGCGTGAAGGCCGCGGCATCAAGAGCACGCATAATACGACGGTGTTCGTCATGGTGACAGGCGGATACAAGATCCTGAACGCCGATGGCACGGTGGCAAGCACATCTGGCGGTTGATCATGGACGATGCATGGAGGCGCAGTTTCCGTCCAATAAATCTTCCCCGAATTGACAACATCTTATACGTCTAACCCGATCTTCGGCGGTCAAACTAATCCTGCGGCAGGTGATCGGCCCTGACCGGGGCGGATGCCATCGACGGCTGTGACGAGCGTTGTCGAAGGCGGAGCCCTCGGCATCCGGTCATATGCGGCAGAACCGTTGAATCAGGGGGTGACGGAGGATGGCGAGAGGTCAATCGGGCAAGAACCGCAAGGTCGTACCGGGCTGTGAGAAGGTGATCGACCAGTGGAAATACGAGATCGCGGCAGAGCTCGGATTGCCTGTAGGCCAGAGAGTCGCAGAAGCGAACGAGGAGTTCGCGACTGAGCTGGGCAGCATCCCGGCGACCGCGATTCGCGAGGATTACTGGGGCCATATCGCTTCCAGGGAAGCGGGAGCGGTAGGCGGGCAGATCACGCGCAGGCTCGTGCAGGCAGCGGAACAGGCGTTGCAGGGTTACGCACTGGAATCATAATGCATAGGATAGGATGAGACAGGCTGGGGTGTCCCGAACATGACCGGGATGTCCCAGCCTTTGTGATATGTGACAGGACGGGTAAGTGCACCTGGTCAGGTCATCGGGCGGGAGTGGTTGGCTTGTTGATGGGTCGATGAGGGATGAGTCCAGGGTGCATTCATGCGACCAGGGCAATTCTTACAAAGCCCATGGGGAAAATCATGTATGTTGACACGCCTGGGTATATCCAGTATGATATGGAATTGAAGGTTTTCGACAAATGGCCTTTCCGAGCGGAAAGGTTATTTTTTTGACGAAAGTGCAATCTTTCCTGGCGATAAGCCGCAAATTTTCCATACAGGAGTTGATTAACTTTGGCAGAACGGCGGTTATTTACTTCCGAATCCGTAACGGAAGGTCATCCGGATAAAATCTGCGATCAGATCTCGGATGCGGTGCTTGACGCATTTCTGGAGGTGGATCCTTACGCGCGCGTGGCGTGTGAGGTATCCGTGGCAACAGGCCTGGTGCTCGTCATCGGCGAGATCAGCACCAAGGCTGACTACGTGGACATCCCGGCTATCGTGCGCAATACGATCCGTGAGATCGGCTATGTAAGAGCGAAATATGGCTTTGATGCCACGACATGTGCGGTGTTGACGTCGCTCAACGAGCAATCTCCAGATATCGCCCAGGGAGTAAATGTCGCTTTGGAAGCGCGTGAAGGTGGTCAGATAGATCCGGAAGAGGCGATCGGTGCAGGTGACCAGGGCCTGATGTTCGGGTTCGCGACCAATGAGACCGAAGAGCTCATGCCGATGCCGATCGCGCTGGCGCATCGCCTGGCACGCCGTCTTGCCGAAGTTCGCAAGAATGGAACCTTGCCATACTTACGCCCGGATGGCAAGACTCAGGTGACGGTGGAATACGAGGGCGACAAGCCGGTTCGCATCGATACGATCGTCATCTCAACCCAGCATCATGAAGACGTGACGCAGGAGCAGATCCATGCCGATATCAAGGAGCATGTCATCCGTCCGGTGGTGCCGGCCGAATTCCTCGATGAGGCGACCCGTTATTTCATCAACCCGACCGGCCGCTTCGTCATCGGCGGTCCGCAAGGGGATGCCGGCCTGACCGGGCGCAAGATCATCGTGGATACGTACGGGGGCTACGCTCGCCACGGCGGCGGCGCGTTCTCGGGCAAGGACCCGACGAAGGTGGACCGCTCGGCAGCCTACGCCGCGCGCTACGTGGCGAAGAACATCGTGGCGGCAGGTCTCGCTGACAAGGTGGAGATCCAGCTGGCGTATGCGATCGGCGTCGCGCAGCCGGTATCCATCAATGTGGATACATTCGGAACAGGCAAGGTCAGCGAATCGAAGCTGGTGGAGATCATCCGCAGCCACTTCGATCTGCGTCCGGCCGGTATCATCAAGATGCTGGATCTGCGCCGTCCGATCTACAAGCAGACCGCGGCTTACGGCCATTTTGGCCGCACCGATCTGGACCTGCCCTGGGAGCGCACGGACAAGGCGGAAGCCCTGCGCCGCGCCGCGTTGGGCTGAGGCGGTTGGCGGACGAGCCGCGCCGTGCTGACGTGACTCATCCACAGTTCGAATCATGGGGACGGAAGGCCCGTCCTTGGTAGCGGAAGCGAAGATGCTTCCGCTATTTTCTTGTCGGCGATTACAGGGGGCTGGCGCAGCTTCTGCTTCGGCAGAACCGACTCGGCGGCCGACGGTGAGTTGGGATAGCGGAAGGATGACTTCCGTTATTGGATGACCATGCGGGGTCAGGACAGGCGCAGGCAACCGAATATGGCGAATAGCGGAATTTCGACTTCCGCTATATGTGCGCACCAAGATTGGCGACTGAGATAGCGGAAGTCGAATGGTCTCTATTTCACGAAAAAGCCCTCTTGGCCGAAATTAGCGGAAGCCCGATTTCCCTTAACCTGATGAATAGCGGTAGTTTTGGACGAAAAATCGTACAATCTGCCAAAATAAGGACAATAGGACTTCCGCTATTTTTCGCAAATCGGGCTTTTTCCCAAATTAACGACATTTGGACTTCCGCTATTTTGGCAGGAGTTCGATCTATTATGGAAGACATTTACAACCTCTCCTGATCTATGCTATTCTGGGGGCAGCACCATCATCTATCAGGACGTGAAGAACACGCCGGTTAGCCTGTTTCCAGGCTGCCCGGCGTTTTTGTCTGTTCAAGGGAGGTATGGGGATGAATTTCGATCAGGCATTCGAGCGATTTATGGAGAAGCATCTGAATGAGGCGCAGGGACTTCGCAGAGAGCGGCTTAAGAAGGGGCTCGGATACGGGGAGATGCTGTTTCTCAGAAATGGCTGGTGGGAAGCGTTCGGCAATCTGGATCACCTGTATCCGGAATTTATGGTGTCCGATTGGCAGGAAGGGGTTCGGTTTCTCGACTTCGCTTATATAAGGCCGCCTTATTACATGGATTTTGAAATTGACGGATACACCCCGCATCACACCAAACTTGACAGACGCGGGTTCGAGGATGAAAGGGATCGCCAGAACTATCTGGTCATGGATCATTGGAGGGTGTTCCGTTTCAGCGTGGACAAGCTGCGGGATCGGCCTCGCGACTGTCAGAGACAGCTGCGGCTTATCATGGGCATATTCTACGGCGATGGGGAGACAGCGGTCCCGACTCTGACCCGGCAAGAGTTGATGATCCTGCATCATGCGGGCATTCATGGCGACAGCTTCACACCGGGAGAGGTGTCTGCCTGGCTCGGGATCTCGGGCAGACAGGCGAGAACCTATCTTCACAGGCTGGCAGATCTCGGGTACATCGAGCCAGCCAGAGGGTCTGAGCGCATTCGCGCCTATCGATTGGCGTCCAGGTGGAAGCATCCAGCCGGAGAGGGTGAAGCAGGCGACTGAAAGCATCCAGGTTATCAGAAGCCATCCAACAAAAAAATAATTTCCATCGCCCAATCTCGTAACTTTTTACCAGATAAACAGTCTATTAATTCAGAGCGGAGCACAGGAAGCATCTGCATGGGATGAGTTGGCCGCATGTTTCATGTCATGTATGGATCGGACGGAATAGCCACAACAGGGAGAAAAGGGCGCTGATCGAGTGGTGAATGATGGGAAGGATCGGACAGGATCCGGTCTTTGCAAGCAACGCATGGACAGGAGAAACCAGAAGGGATCGGAAGATAGAAAAATAGAACAGCATCAAGGAGAGGAGTTATATCAACAGGATGAACAGAACAACGAGACGTACCGGGTGGAGGAAACATACGAAACGTGTCGCGGTACTGGTGTTATCGACTTCTATGGCGCTGACGACCATGATCGGTTCATGGCCCATCCAGCCTGCTGTGTATGCTGCGGTATCCGCTCAGACCGGGCAAGCACAAGCTGAAGCCACATTGCAATTTATAAAGGAGGACATCGTGACGTCTGGCGCGATCCTGCGCACGTACAAGTGGTATCCTGCTTCGGACAACAACCAGAAATCCACCGATCTGCGGGTCATCGTGGTCGACCTTGCCAACCCTTATGTGGAACTCAATGTGATGAATGGCAAGGGCGGTGAGTTGAACAGCAAGCAATCGGTGCTCGCCATGGCCAAGGAGACCTCGGCCGTAGCTGGCATCAACGCTTCCTTCTTCCACATGTATGATTATACCCCGCCCAATCCGCTGGGCACCCAGATCACGAATGGACAGCTGACCGTATCGCCTCTGTTCCTCAAGGGCTGGTACGCATTCGGCATCACCGCGGACCGCAAGCCCGTGATCGCCGAGTATGACTTCGATGGGGTGGTATCCGCCGGCGAAGGTACATATCGGCTGAACGGGATCAACAAACCGATCATGTCCGACGAATCCAATAACAAGAGCCATGTGGACAGCATCTTCATGTACACGTCCACCTGGGGAGCGAATCCGCGTCCGGCGCTTACGAGGCCGGTTGAAGTGCTGGTCGTAGGAGGCATCGCGATCGACATGTCGACGGACGGGCCGCTCAGCCTCCTGGAGATCCCCAAGGATGGATACATTCTGCGCGGCGAGGGCAAAGGTGCAGAATTCCTGAAGAATCATGTGAAGATTGGTGAGCCGGTCTATACCTCGTATCAGATGAGGGACCGCAACACCGGCGCCAGCGTGGATCCGACGCAATTCCAGATGCTGATCGGCGGCCATACCCTCATGGTCGACAACGGACAGAAGGCATCGTTTACCGTGGACATCAACAATGTCTCCGGTGCGGCGCTGGCAGCACGCACGGCCATCGGTTATTCGGCCGATGGCCGCTATGTGTACCTGATCACCGCTGACAAGACCTCAACCAGTCGCGGCATGACGCTCAAGGAGTTGCAAGAGGCGATGATCCAGCTTGGCGTCTGGCGGGGGATCAATCTGGACGGCGGCGGTTCGACCACGATGGTCGCGCGCGAGCTCGGCGAAACGACGCCCATCCTGGTCAACCAGCCTGCTCAAGGCTCGATGCGGCAAGTGGTCAACGGCATCGGCGTATACACGAACGCGCCAGCCGGAGAAGTGACGGGCCTGATCCTGGGGTCCATACCTTTCCTGTTTGTCGGAGAGCAGGTGAAACTTCCGGTGAAGGGTTATGACCAGTACTATAACCCGGTCACCAACATCGACCTGTCCCGGCCGGAGTTTGCGTTATCGGTGACCGATGGCTACGGCCGGTTCGAGAACGGATATTTCATCCCGACCAGGACTGGCAAGGCGACGATCACGATCGCCAAAGGCTCCTTCCAGGTATCGACTGACGTGGAGATCGTCGATCGCAAGGAACTGGCGAGCCTGAGTCTGGACGTCAGCGATCAGGTGCTCCGCAGAGGCTCGAGCGTGAAGCTGAAGGTGAAGGCGGCGCTGAAGGACGGTCGATCGCGCGAGGTTCCGTCGAACGCCGTCGAGTGGCGCATCGAAGGTTTCACTGGCTCGATCCGGGATGGCGTATTGACCGTCGAGGAAGTGGATGAGCGATCCATGCCGCGGATCATCGCGTCGTATGATGGCTACAGCACTTCTGTCGTGCTGCCGACCCTGACCGACAGCCTGTGGGCTGACTTCGACACGATGATGCCTCCGCTTTCACTCCAACTGATCTCCGAGAAAGCGATCGTCGACTATCGGGTCACGAATCGCCTGCAGGGTCAGGCGACGGCTTCGAATGTACTGAACTGGCGCTATGATTACAGCCAGATCGGACAGATCAGCGGCAAACCGTTGCCGAGGATCGCCTTCGAATTCAACGAGGGACAGGGCATGGAGGTGGCCGGCAAGCCGCATCTGCTGAAGTTGGATGTCTTCGGCGATGGCAAATCGAGCACCTTGTGGCTGGAGGCGACGGACGCAAAAGGCAAGCAACATACGATTCATATAGGGAAGATAGACTGGACTGGCTGGCGAACGCTGGAGATCGATCTTGAAGCCATGGACATCAAGGCCCCGATGACAGTCAACCGACTCGTACAGGAATCCCCGTCCAATCCATTGCCAGCCATTGATCTCAGCTTCATCACGTTTGAGGAGCTGATGGCGATGGTGGATCCGACCGTGACTCAGGGCGAGCTGGCCATCGACAATATCGTCTTCCAGACGGAGACCTGGGCAGCGGATCCGGAGAACAAGACGATCGAGATGCAGATTAACAACCATGCGGTAACGGTCAACGGGCAGACGCTGGAGATCGATCAGCCGCCGGTGATCATCGGTCAATCGACGATGGTGCCCATCCGGTTCATCGTGGAGGCGATGGATGGCGAGGTGGAATGGGATGCAGCCCGGAACAAGGTGACGCTGATCCGCGGCAAGCAGTTCATCGAGCTGTGGTTGGACGAACGGGACATCAACTACAACGGGAAGAAGGTCACGGCTCCGCAAGCTCCGACGGCGAAGAACTGGCGTACGCTCGTGCCGCTGCGCGTCCTCTCCGAGCTGCTCGGATGGGAAGTATATTGGGATAATGACACGCAATCGGTAAAAATGGTGGGAAAAAACCAGTAATCAAACCGCGGCACGACTGGCGCAAAAGGCCCAGATGCGATAAAGTTAATGTTAGCAAGCCCATGTGGAGAAGCGCCGCGATGTCCAGGCGCTTCTCCCGCGAGCGCCAAGGGGGATAGCATGTGAGCTTCAATATCCAGGATATCGATAAAATTATCAAGAACGCCACCCGTGTCATGGAGAAGAGCAGGTATCAGATCTTCGAGATCTATCAGGGTGCCAAGGCTGAATTGGAGCTCATGCGCAAGGAACTTGATCATGTCATGCAGGAGATCGCGGCCACCATCAGTCTGGTCGATCGGATGGAGATCGAATTCAAGCGTTCCCGCAACCGGCTCTCCGAGGTCAGCCGAGATTTCAAGCGCTATCGCGAGGAAGACATTCGCAAGGCCTTCGAGATGGCGACGAAGACGCAGCTGGAGCTGACGATCCAGAGGGAGAAGGAGACGACCCTCCGGCAGCGGAGGGACGAGTTGCAGATCCGCATCCGCAACATCGAGCAGACGATCGAACGCGCGGAGTTGGTCGCCTCGCAGATGAATGTGGTGGCGCAATATCTGTCCGGGGACCTGTCCGCAGTGACCCAGATGCTGGAGACGGCGAAGAATCGCCAGCTGCTGGGACTGAGGATCATCATGGCCCAGGAGGAAGAGCGGAAGCGGATTTCCCGGGAAATTCACGACGGCGTTGCGCAGTCCATGGCTAACCTGGTGATGCGGACGGAGTTTGCAGAGCGCATGCTGGCCAAGCGGGAATATGCGTATGTGCAGGATGAAGTTCGCAATATCAAGAATATGGTGCGAAGCGGGCTTGAAGAAGTGCGACGTATCATCTTTAATCTGCGGCCCATGGCGCTTGATGACCTCGGACTGGTGCCCACCTTGCGCAAGTTTGTCCAGGATTTCGAGGACAGAACGAAGATCAGCACACGGTTCGAAGCCATCGGCAAGGAGCAGAGGATGCAGCCAGCGCTGGAGATCGCGGTGTACCGTTTCGTGCAGGAAGCATTTACGAACGTGCTCAAGCATGCCCAGGCCACTCGCATCGACATGAACCTGGTTGTACATAACGGGATGATGAAGATTCGCATCAGCGACAATGGAATTGGTTTCGATACATCGAAGATTCAGGAGAAGATGGCGACAGAGGGACATTTTGGCATCATCGGGATGCGGGAACGGGTGGAAATGCTTGACGGAGAGTTTCAGATAGACAGCATCCCCGGTGAAGGAACCAGAATCACACTCAACATACCAATCGTGGAAAGAAAGGAGAATCTGGATGAAAGCGGAAACGAGTCTGCACACGGCATTGAAGGAAAAGACTAAGAAGGTGCGCGTCATATTGGCGGATGACCATCAGCTGTTTCGTGAAGGTCTGAAGCGAATATTGAACATGGAGGATGACATCGAGGTCGTCGCAGAAGCGGCGGATGGCGTGCAAATCATCGAACTCTGCAACGAGTATCGGCCGGACATTGTCCTGATGGATATTAACATGCCCGTGCAGAATGGCGTGATCGCCACCGAGAAGCTGACGCAGTATATGCCGGAGATCAAGGTTGTGATCCTGTCGATCCATGATGATGAATCGTATGTATTTGAGACATTGCGCAAGGGCGCTTCCGGATACCTGCTGAAGGACATGGAGGCGGACACTTTGCTGCATGCGATCCGTGCGGTCTATGAAGGGCATGCGTATATTCATCCGCGCGTGACCGGCAAATTGATCAATCAACTTCGCCGCATGACGTATCTGGACGAGGTGGGCGTTGTCAAGGATCATCCGGAGAACAAGGGAGCGCAGTTCGTGCCGTCCGAGGACAATCCTCTCACTCGCCGCGAGGCCGAGGTTCTGCGACTCCTGGCGGAGGGCTTGAACAACCGGGCGATCGGCGAACAGCTGATCATCAGCGAGAAGACGGTGAAGAACCATGTCAGCAGCATCCTGAAGAAAATGAAGGTCAATGACCGCACGCATGCGGTTGTCAATTCGATCAAGAACGGCTGGATCTCCCTGTAAAGGGCGCACCCAGGCTGAAGACAGCACCGTCACAGGTGCAACTGCTGTATACAGGACGGATCAAGAGGCATATTGACGCTGTGGTCGTGAAGCACACGCCGCTGGTTTAACGGGATGTTCCCGTGAGCTGGCGGCTTTTTTTGTTGGCTGGTGTGCGGGAACTGCAGACAGAGCTGCGGCATATAATGGTGCTATATTCCGAGGGAGGTAGACGCGATGGTTGAATTTACACTCCTGGTGATCGGCAGCTACCTGATCAGTGCGGTTCTGGTACACGCGGTCTATCATTGGTTCCCGCGCTTGCGCGAGCCGTCCCGCCATTATGTGCTCGTGACGAGAAACAACGAACAACAGGCGGAATATGCGCTAAGAGCGATCACATGGCTGTCGAAGCTGCGCGGCATCTATACGAGGATCACGGTGGTCGATGAAAGCTCGGAGGATCAGACGATCCCGATCATCGAGCGCCTCGATCGCGACGGCAGCATGGGCGTGGTCCGGTCACGCAACTGGCTGGAAACGGAAGTCTGGCTGAACCATATGAAGCAACAGGTGAGAACGGCTTGTGATCGCGATGATCGGAACGACAGGTCGGCGGAGGACAGGCACAGAAGCAACGGCGACAGACGGGAGAAGATCACCGTCATCTATATGAACCGGCTGGATGATCGGCTTACGACGCTGTTGCTGGATCTGTGAGGTGTGAGGCGGAGTTGGCGGCTTCCGGATTCAGGTAGGCGGAAGTTCTGATGCTCAATCGCGCTTATGGACTTCCGCTGCCTGGAGCACCAGGCGCCTTGGCGAATCCTGGTTGTAGATTGGCGGACCTGGTGATAGCGGGAGGCATGATGGGGAGATCCCGAATCATGATCTGGGGGTGGTGCAAATGCTCGTGACCTTATACGAGGTGATGCGAATCGGCGGGGTTGAGCGAAGGTTCAGCCTGGACATGACGGTTGATTGTACATATTGGTTCGCTGTTCATGGATCGTCCGAGGTGAGCCTGCGGGTGCATGCGAAGCCCGCGCGTGTCCGGGAAGCGCTGGCCTGGCGCGAGGGACGTTATCAACCGGAAGGGGAGGCGGATGGAGAGTCAGGCAACGGTCCAGCGTGGCGGACGATCACCAGACGGGAGTGGCAGACAGCTGGGCTGGCTGGGCAACTCCTGGAAGCCTTGGGTTCGTCCGTGCAGGTGGGGAAGAGGAGCCGATCGTGGCTGGCTTGCGAGCTTGGTGATGGGATGACGCGAGGCCCGATCGGGAGCCGGGAATCGGACAAGCCCTTCCCATCGCTGGAAGCCGCGCTCGGGTGTGACTCGGCGCTCCTGCGGGAACTGATGCGCAGACTGGACGGACGGAGGCTGCTGTATACGGAATATCGCAGGCTGTGTCTGGATATCGGGCTGATCGGAGATGAAACGGATGACACCGACCGATCGCTCCTGCAGATGCTCATCCTGCAGGAGCGGATCGACCTGGCCAGCGGCATGGTGACCCGGCAGCGGCGGGATCGGTTCAGTTGGCGCCAGCCGCCGGCTCGATCGGACACGCTGGCGCGGATGAGGATGAGCAGCGGCGGTACCCGGGCGGAATCCAGGCACCAGGAGTTGTCCGGGAACGGACGCCGCGCGGACCGCAAGCTGCTGAGGTGCGGCAGATGCAACAGCAGCTGGGAGCAGCATCATGAGACCATGTGCGCGGTGTGCGGGCAGTTGTGCGTTTACTGTGAGGCATGCTTGCAGATGGGGCGGGTGAGGGAATGTTCCTTATTCGTCGTAGTGCGGTCCGAGAACGATGTCCGAACAGGCTCCGGCGCGCGGCAGGCCAGCAAGGACAGGAAGGTGCTGCCGGACTGCCTGGATACGCGAACCCTGCTTGCCAAGTGGGGGTTAAGTCCTGCGCAGGAGAGCGCATCGCGGGAAGCGCTGGCCTATATCCGGCAGCCAGCGCAGCGTGAGGGAGAGCAGTTCCTGATCTGGGCGGTGACCGGCGCGGGCAAGACGGAGATGGTGTATCCGCTGGTGGAGTATGTGCTTGGGATCGGAGGCCGTGTGCTGCTCGCGGCTCCGCGGCGTGATGTGGTGCTGGAGCTGGCGCCCAGACTGGAGAAGGCATTTGCGGGCAGGAAGGTGGTGGCGTTGTACGGTGGCAGCGAAGATCGCTGGGAGACGGGGGAGATCACGGTGGCGACCACCCATCAGCTGCTGAGGCTCGACAGTTGCTTCGATCTGGTCATCCTGGACGAGCTTGACGCGTTTCCCTACCATAATAATCCGATGCTCGCCTTCGCGGCCCGCCGCGCCTGCAAGCCGCGCGGCAAGACGGTGCTGCTCACGGCGACGCCGCCGCGGGAGCAGCAGCTCGCCATGAGGCAGCGTCGCCTGGCTCATGCCATGGTGCCGGTGCGGCACCACCGGCACCCCTTGCCCGAGCCGCGCCTGCTGCGCTATCGCGGCCTCAAGGCTGCCCTCGGCAGCGGCAGCCTGCCGGGGGCGCTCTGCGCCGCGCTCGACGAGTCGCTGAAGCGCGGCGCGCAGGTGTTCGTGTTCGTGCCGCGCATCGAACACGTCGAGCCGCTCACACGCCTGCTGCGCCAGGCGTGTGCCGGTTCCGTCGACGCCGCCGCCGTCGACGGAACGTCCTCGCGCGACGAAGAACGCGCGAACCGGGTGCGCCGCTTCCGCGCCGGCGAGATCCGCATCCTCGTGACGACGACGATCCTCGAGCGCGGCGTGACGATCCCGCGCAGCGACGTGTATGTGCTCGACGCGGACGCGGATCTCTTCGACGAAGCGGCGCTGGTGCAGATGGCTGGGCGAGCCGGGCGCTCGGCCGATGATCCATGCGGGCGCGTGTACTTCGTCGCCCGCGAACGGACGGACGGGCAGATGCGGGCCCTCCGTCATATCCGCACGATGAATGTCCTCGCGCGGAGGCGCGGCCTGCTATCGGAGAGCGAGCATGGATCATCCAGCCTGTGGAGCGGATGGTTCCGGCCGGACGCGTCGGGCATGCTGGACAAGCTCGCTCGGGCGATGGCAGGCGTGATCCAGGCGGTCCGGGCCCGGGCAGTCGCGGCGCGACGCCGTCCAGGCGAACCAGGCGCGGGGAAGGAGGATGCGCATGCTTCGATGGATCCGCCCGCTCGCTGATCGTCTCCTGCCAGCGGCATCATCGATGCTGCTTGGCGCCGGCCAGGAGTGCGCGATCTGCGGCATGCGGATGCGCCCGGTAGATTCAGCACCCGGGCTTGCGACACTGCCCGGCCCTTCAGGCCTGGAACCGGTGCTCCGCTCGCTTCGTCCGCTGCTATGTGCCCGCTGTCTGACGGCGGTGCCATGGATCCGCGAGGTGCGCTGCCCGTGCTGCGGCAGAGCGGTCGAGTGTCCCGATTGCCCGCGCAGGTCGCACCCGAAGCTGATCATGAACCGTTCCGCTGTCCAATACAGCAGGCAGATGAAGGAATGGCTGTCCGCCTACAAATATCAAGGGAACGAACGGCTGCACCAGATCCTCTCGCTGATGCTCGATTATGCCTATCTGCAGCTGGTACAGGGTGTCAGTCCGGACTGCCGACCGTTCCGTCCGCTCATCACCAGCGTGCCGATCAGCGACCTGCGCATGCAGGAGCGGGGCTTCAATCAGGCGGAGAGGCTGGCCGAGAGCCTGGCGGCGAGGCAGCGTCTGCCGTATGTTCGCCTGCTGCGCCGCATTCGTCACACCAGCCGTCAGAGTCAGAAGACGCGGCTCGAGCGGATCAGGGATCTGCGCGGCGCGTTCGCCGTGTTGCGTGACCAATTGCCGGGCGCAGGTCCTTTGCTGGAGAGTGGCGCATCGGGAGGAGGATCGCTGGAGGGAGCCATGCCTTCCAGCGCCATGCCTCAGACCGACAGGTTGCCGGGGGGCAGATCGAGCAGCGGTCCGGCTGACGATGCCCGGCCGGGGAGTGGCATCACAGGTGGAGCCGCATCGGGGACCGGCCTGGCGAACGGAGGGGTGCCGGTCGGCGCCATGCCTGGTGAAGTTATGGACGGCACGTCAACTGCGCGAGCCTTCAGACCCGATGCCATCGTGATCGTCGATGACGTCTACACCACCGGCAGCACCTTGCACGAGTGCGCGCGCGTCCTGCATGCGGAGCTGCGGGTCCCGATATACAGCGTAACCTGGGCGAGGTAAGCGGTGACCGCGCA
>CALGAO010000074.1 GCA_937957685.1 uncultured Paenibacillaceae bacterium | reverse complement strand
GGCTAGTGGTTGGTAACTACAAACCCCCACAGCGGACTTTCACCGCCTAGTTAATCGCCATGCGTGGCGCACAAAAACAGGCGCTGCCCGGAGCAGCGCCTGATGAGGAGGAGATCGATCATCAGAGGATATACAGGACAAACACGGCAAATGAGAAAATCCCCAGAACGGCGATCGGCATCGTTTCCTTGACGGGATCCTTGACCCGCGCATGCGTGATGACACCGCCGATGCCGGTGCAGCCAAGCACCAGTCCGCCTGCGATGGCCAACGCCGGCACCCAGTAGCCGATGATCAGCAGAACCGCTCCGGCCACCTCCACGATGCCGGTGACGATCCGGAACCATGGCGGCAAGCGCCAGCGATTGAAATGATCCACATGCATCTTCAGGCCTGCCAGCTTGGTGCCGCCTGCCATCAGGAAGATGAGGGCCAGGAGCCCCTGCAGGGAATACGCTGCGATCTCCATCTTGCACTCCCCTTCTCGTCTGCATATCCGACACCTGCTGTATAGTTAAAATGTATCATACTATAAAAAATTCAGCAACCAACAATTCTCAAGAAATCCGTTAATCGGACAGTTGACGGACGTCCCTCACGGCTATTCGCGCGCGATGACGTGACTGAACGAAATGCAGGCTTCCCCGGCTTCGGAGTTGTAAGCCCGCACGGAACCGCCCAGTCTCTCGGTCAGCTGCTTCACGATATACAGCCCGAGTCCGGAGTGGCTCTCCTTGCCGCCCCGCGCATCCTCGCCCCGATAGAACCGGTTGAACATATGCTCCAGATCCCTGCCGGTGAAACTCGGTCCCGTGTTGCAGATCTCATAGGCCACCCGGTCCGGCTCCACCCGAGCCCTGATCCGGATGCTGCCGCCCTCCGGCGTGTATTCCAGGCTGTTCGAGACGATGTTGTGCAGGATGCGCTCCACCTTGCCCGCATCGAGCCGCACATGAGCCTCGGCATCCCCCTGGATGTCTGTAACGATGCGAATCCCCTTCTGCTTCGCCTGCAGTTCGAAATGGGACAGCTTCTCCCGGAGGAACGGGCCGAAGCGCACCGGCATCAGGGACAGTTCGGAACCGGAACTCTCCAGGTCCGAGACGTACAGCATCTGCCTGACGAGCGCCGTGCTCTTCTCCGCATGCTCCTTGATGATGTTCAGATACCGCGCCTGCTTCTCCGAGCCTCCCTGCTGCTCGCCATCGATCAGGGCTTCCGTATAGCCGAGGATGAGCGAGAGCGGCGTCTTCAGATCATGCGCCAACGCCTCGGTCATGCTCCTGCGCTCCTCCTCCAGCCTCCACTGCGCCGACAGAGAACGCCGCAGCTCGTCCTTCATATCGGAGAATGCGGCACACAGCTGACCCAGCTCATTGTTCGAGCGGTAATTCAATTCAAAGTCGAGATTCCGGTTCTTGATCTGATGAGCCGCCTCCATCAGCAGCTTCAGGGGCTTGTTCACCCGATTCGCGAAGCGTCTGGAGAAGAGAAGCGTGAAGAGCACCAGGTAGGCAAACGGCGCCACCAGGACCGTGAGGATCAATATCGCGATCCACAGCCTTCCGCCGCTGGCCGCCGGAGACATCTGCAGTTCATACGCCAGCAAGGCCGCGCCGACGTACTCCCCTTGCTCTCCGAAGAGCGGCACGGCGCGGACGAACTTGCCCCTGGCGGAGAAGGTGGTATTCAGCCGCTCGTACACTTCACCCGGACGGTCGAGCATCGACCCTTCCACCGAGCCGTATGCCACATCGCCCTTCGCATCCAGCACCTGGTAATCGATCCCCTCAAGGGGAATCAGACGCTCCAGCTCCTCCTTCGCTCCCGGGCCCACCAAAGCCGCGCCCTGCTTCCGGATATACGTTTCGATGTCCGGCAACTGCTTCTCATAATAATTGGCCGGATAGATGCTCTTGTTTTCCAGCTGCATGAAGATGATGACGGCCAGCACATAGGTGATGATCGTGGCCAGCAGGCTGGATGCCAGGATCAGGATGATCGTGAGGCGGAACTGGGATTTTAATGGCCGATCTTTCATGGCATGCGCTCCTCTGTCAGCGTTATTTTCTGTTCCACTTGTAGCCGATCCCCCACACCGTCGCGATATATTCCGTATGCGGATCGACAGCGGCGAGCTTGGCCCGTATCTTCTTCACGTGCTCGACCACGGTGGACGAATCCCCTTCCGCATCATACCCCCATATCTTCTCATAGATCTGTTCCCGGGAGAACACCTGACCGCTGTGCACGGCGAGCAGCTCGATGATCTCATACTCCCTGCGCGTCAGCGGGATCGGCTGGCCTTCGATCACGACGGAGCGCTCCCTGAGATCCAGGCCGAGCTTGCCGAAGAACAGCTTCGGCCGCTTGTGCTCCGCATTCAGATACTGGGCCCGCTGCTCGCGCCGCAGATTCGCCTCGATGCGCGCCAGGAGCTCCCTCAGCCCGAAGGGCTTGAGCACATAGTCATCCCCGCCCAGGGTGAGGCCCTTGACGCGGTCTGCCTCGGACTGCTTCGCGCTGAGGAAGATGATCGGACACAGCACTTCGTCGCGGATCGCCCGGCATACCTCGAACCCGTCCATATTCGGCATCATGATGTCAAGGATGATCAGGTCGGGCTGTTGCTTCGCCTGCCTGACTCCTGCTTCTCCGTCATAGGCCGTCAACACCTCATGGCCTCTTGCCTCCAGCTCGTCCTTCAGCAGGGTGACCAGATCTTCCGCGTCATCGATGATCAAGATTCGTGCCATCCAATCCCTCTCCTTGGCGATTGTTTCATGATATAAACCATTCGCGATGTTACCTTCTTGTCCATGTGGAGAACAGCTTCAGGCCTTTCGTTATTCCTCAGCCCTGCGCCCTTCCCATTGATGAAACCATACCAGACTGAGTACGGCCATGACAACAAAAACCAGCATCGCATACAGCAGACCCGGGAACAGTGCGATCCCGGGAACCAACGGATGCATCGCCAGCCTCAACGGCCACGCCCAGGGAACCACTTCCCAGATGGGGTCACCGACGACGGTGGCGCCGACGATCGCGGCCACGAGCACCCCCGCTCCGCCGATCCCGACGCTGGCGCCGATGCCCAGGGCGAAGCTCAGCCACAGATGCAGCACACTCAGCGCCAGGGTGCCTGCCATGCTCAGCAGCGCCCCTTCCATAAACACCCGCGCATCGAAGCCTTCAAGGCCCAGGCCATACGACATGCCAAGCACCAGGATCGCCGTCGATACCGCCAGGCTGCCGGCCAGCATGAGGATGAGCAGCAGCCATTTGCTGGCGCAGATGAGGAACCGGGACGCGGGGGAACCGAGCACCGCGCTGAAGCTGCCGGCCTGTTCCTCCTGCAAGCCCATGAGTCCCGTCAGCACGCCCAGGATGATCGGCAGGAACGAGCCCCACACCTCGAAGAACGCCTGATAGATCATCTCAGGCAGCGCGGGCGTGACCTTGTATGTGGAGAAATACCACAGCAGCAGCAGCGGATAGCTGATGGTCGCCGCGAAGACCGCCCAGCGAACCGGCGTCCGCTTCAGCTTCAGCCAGTCCGCCCGCAGCAAGCGCAAGATCGTCATCGTCAACGCACCTCTCTTCGCGCGAACCAGAAGCCGGTTATCAGGGCGGACAAGACCAGGAACAGGAGCGATGCCCCGATCCCGATCGGGATGACGGACGCATCCAGGAGCGGGTCGCCAGGCGACAGCGTCACCCCGTTCGGATGAACGCCGATCACCGGGGCCATGAGGCGCGTCGCCCAGCTCCACGGAACGAACAGCCAGTAAGACTCAGGCGCGCTGAGCACCCCGAGGAGCATCGCCGCGACTCCCGAGATCAGTCCGGCGAACACGCCGAAGCGAGCCGCCAGGAACAGATGGAGCGGAATCAGGCTGCACGCGAGGAGCCAGATCAGCAGGCTCGCTTCCACGATGCTGAGCAGGGGAAGCGTCCCCTCCGCCTTCCAATATCCCAAAGCCAATACAACGATCATCAACACTACGGATGATAGCAACATATACAGACCGACTGCAACAATCTTGCTGAACCAGAGCTTGCTCAGGCTGATGTTGTTGGAATAGATGCTGCGGTAGTTGCCCGCCCGCTTCTCCCGATTCTCCGCCAGCGTGCACAGGAGCGCAATGCCCAGAGGGACGAACAGCACCGGCCACCAGTTGAAGACCATGCTGAGCAGCAGATCCCAGGACAGACTCGCCTGTTCAGGCAGATAGAGATGGAGGACCAGACCATACACGCCGAAGAACATCGGCGCGATCAACGCAAGCTTGCCAGCGAAGCTCCTCTTGTACTTCAACAGTTCGGACGCGATCATCTTGCTCATCTTGCCGCTCCCCCTCTCTTCGACTCCATGACGACTTCCATGAACAGCGACTCCAGATCGGTCTCCCTGTCCAACCGGCTCTGATATCGCAGCTGCCCGCCGCTGATGATGCCCACATCGTCCACGATCTGTTCCACTTCCGATAGCGCATGGCTGGAAAGCAGCACCGTGATGCCTTGCGCCGGGAAGGAGCGAATCAGCTCCCGCAGCTCCTGGATGCCGATCGGGTCCAGTCCGTTCGTCGGCTCATCGAGGATGAGCAGGCGCGGCTGCTTGAGCAGGGCGATCGCGATGCCCAGCCTTTGCTTCATCCCGAGCGAGAACTGGGAAGCTCTCTTCCGCCCCGTGTGGGTGAGGTCCACCGTTTCCAGCACTTCCGTTATGCGCGACTCGGGCAGTCCCAGCATCATCGTATGAACCTTGAGGTTTTCCCGCGCGGTCAGGTTGCCGTACAGGGCGGGTGATTCGATCAGGGCCCCGATCTGCTCGAGACTTGCCCGGCTCCATGGCTTGCCGTCGAATAGGATCTTGCCGTCAGTTGGCTTCAGGAGACCGGCGATCATCTTGAGGAATGTCGTCTTGCCCGCTCCGTTGGGACCGAGCAGTCCGTATACGGTGCCGCGCCTGACGCCGATGGAAACCTGATTGACGGCGGTCTGTCCCTTGAATTGCTTGCATAGCCGATCCGTTTGCAGAATGTATGTGGATGAGTGATTCATGAGATGAACTCCTTTCTGATTATGCCTGTTTGTTCTTACGGGATCATCCTAACAGGCAAAAATAAAGAAATCATAAAGAAGATAAAAAGTTTGTTCGGCACTCTGCTTCGCTCCACACACGGATCAACCAGGCTCCCATGTCATCATCACACTGCTATCGTAAGAAGTCGATGAACGTACAAAAGGCGTCCCCCGGGTCTCACAAGGGGAGACCTGGATGGACGCCTGTAAAGTGGAATGTTGGAGAAACCTGTAAGCAGGTCATTTCGGCTTACAGACGGAACCCCCGCGCCTGAAAGGCACGGGGGTTCGACCCGGTGGCCGCACGACGACGGCGGCGATCAGGCGAGCCCGAGCAGCTCGCTCGCGGTTACGAAGCGATAGCCCGCCTCCGCCAGCTCGCCGACGAGGATGCGCACGGCCTCCACCGTCTGCGAGCGGTCGCCGAAACCGTCATGGAAGATCAGGATGCTGCCGGGGTTCACCGCGGCCCGCGAATGGACCACGATGTGCTCCACGCCCGGCTGATCCCAGTCACGCGCCTCCAGGTTGGTCGCGCCGAGGGACTTGTAGCCCAACTCTTCCGCCAACGCGATGATCGCATCATTCGCGTCGAAGAACGGCGGCCGGAAGGTTCGTACCGGCTCCCCTCCCGTCACCTCGCGAATCCGTTCCTCCGTCCGGATCAGCTCCTGACGCGCAGCATCGAGATCGATACGGGTCAGGAACGGATGCGTGTACGTATGATTGGCGAGCTCATGTCCCGCAGCATGGACGGCGGCGGCCACATCCGGATTCCGGTCGATCTGCGAGCCCACCATGCAGAAGGTCGCCTTGCCCCCGACTTGCCTGAAGATGTCCAGCAGCTGCGGCGTGTACACCGCGTCTGGGCCGTCGTCGAACGTAAGTGCGACGACGCGCTCCGTCGTTGCGACAGCATGAATGATTCCAGGATGCATCGTGCATAACTCCCTTCGATCAATCTCATACTTTCAACAAATGAATGCGTGAAATCCGATTCCGCCGCCAGTGCCGAACGATTCCGGCCATATCCGACAGTCAGTTCCGGTCATATGCCCAGCGAATCGTGGGCATGCTCCCGTTTGCCGCTGGCGACGCTGGCCGCTTCTTCGTGGCGGTTGCCGAATATCAGCTTGAGCATCGGCGGGGTGACGACGGTCGTCAGGATGACCACGATGATGGCCGACGTATAGTATTCAGGATGCAACAAGCCGTTCTCCAGTCCCATCGCCGCCAGGATCAGGGCGACCTCGCCGCGGGATACCATCCCTGCACCGATCCCCAGAGAGGATCGGTAGTTGAATCCCGACAGCTTCGCCCCCAGGCCGCAGCCGAGGAGCTTCGACAACAGGGCGATGATCGTGAAGACAACGAGGAACCCGACCTGGCTGCCGATTCCGTCGAAGGTAACCGACAGTCCGATGCTGACGAAGAAGAACGGAATGAAAAGTCCATTGGCGATCGGATCGACCTTGTGCTCGATCTCTTCCTTGAACTTCGTCTGCCCGATCGCAACGCCGGCGAAGAAGGTTCCGATGATGCCGGCTACGCCGAGCGACTCGGCAAAATAGGCGCAGGCGAACGCGATGATCAGCCCCGCGCTCAGCACCACCTGGGTCACCTTGAACCGGGCGAACAGCTTGATGAAGTGCGGCACCACCCATTTGGCAGCGATAAACAGGACAACGAAGAAGATCGCCATCTTGCCCAACAGCCACCAGACGTTCGTGTCCGCGCCGCCTTCCGAAGCCGAGATGCCGAAAACCCCCGAAGCCACCGCGATCAGGATGACGACGATGATGTCATCCAGCACGGCCGCGCCCAGCAGGGCCGAGCCTTCCTTCGTATTCAGCCATCCCAGCTCTCTCAGCGTCTGGACGGAAATGCTGACCGAGGTTGCGGCGAGCAGCAAGCCCATGAAGATCGCTTCCGCCACCGTGAAGCCAAACATCTGCGCGATCCAGTAAGTCATCAGGATCGGTGCGACGACCCCGCCAACGGCGACAAGCAAGGCGGCTTTCATATTGTTGTTCAGTTCCTTCAGATTGGCCTCCAGTCCCGCGAGGAACATCAGGAGCAGGACCCCGATCTCACTGAACACCTCCAGCACTTCCGAATGATGCACCCAGCCGAGCACCGCAGGACCCAGCAGGATGCCGACGATGATCTTGCCAAGCACGGAGGGTTGTCCCAGGATCACGCTGATATGTCCGGCGAGCTTTACGAAGAATAAGACAATGACAATTTGCAGGATAAATTCCAGTACCAATTGCATTCCTCCTCCAGCAATTCTTGATTCTGACATGCGAAAAAATCAAAAAAAGAGCCTGATGATGACAGACTCCTCCGCAAATCCACGTGCTATTCAACTGAAATTGCTGCATGACCCATTATAACGTTCAGGCACACCCATTGTCAATGGAACCGAGGGAAGTCAGTGTCAAGCTAGCGTGGGCAGTCATTTAAGATGCCTGGAACGCGAACTCCGAAGGAACCTCTGCCTTGTAAGCGCTTTGCTTCGTTCTTTCATCAAACAGAAGTGATTTGTCAGAATTTTTTTTGCCGTTATCCACGAAGTGCTTTGAGTGCCATACCTGTTGTGCTGCTTTGCTTCGGTCCTTGCAATATGC
>CALGAO010000073.1 GCA_937957685.1 uncultured Paenibacillaceae bacterium | reverse complement strand
CTGTAAGCTGATTTTTTCTGCTTACAGACCGTTCCATGCGGACGCGGACTCCTGTAAGCAGATTTTTTCTGCTTACAGACCGTTCCATGCGGACGCGGCTGCCTGTAAGCAGATTTTTTCTGCTTACAGACCGTTCCATGCGGACACGGACCCCTGTAAGCTGATTTTTTCTGCTTACAGACCGTTCCATGCGGACGCGGACTCCTGTAAGCAGATTTTTTCTGCTTACAAACCGTTCCATGCGGGCGCGGACTCCTGTAAGCAGATTTTTTCTGCTTACAGACCGTTCCATGCGGGCGCGGACCCCTGTAAGCAGATTTTTTAGACCGTTCCAAGGCGGCTCAGATGGCCTGCAAGGGGACCGTATCGTCCGGATATACGGCCTCAAGAAAAACTCCCCTTCAGCAGAAGGGGACTGAAGTCACCTTGCCGCTTGAAGGGGAGTCCAGTTGAACATGCGATTACCGGATCGTCAGGAAGTTCCAGACCGCCTGCGCGCCTTCGGCTCTGGTCACAGGCGCCTGAGGATCGAACAGGCTGTTGCCGCGACCCTTCATCAGCCCGAGCACCTGAGCCTGGAGCACCGCCTCCCTGGCCCAGTCGCTGATCCGGTCCGCATCAAGGTATCCGGACGCTTGTGAGGTCGATGGACTGTTGCCGGTCGCATATGCATAAGCCCGCATCAGCATCACGGCCATCTCCTCGCGGGTGATGTACACATCCGGCGCGAACAGCTGCTCGCTCCGGCCTCGCACGATGCCAGCCGCATAGGCAGCCGAGACAGCCTCCGCATACCAGGCGCCCGCCGACACATCCGCGAACGGCGCCGGTTCATCCGCCTTCAAGCCGAGAGCCCGCGCGATCATCGTCGCGAACTGCGCTCTGGTCACCAGGCCATGCGGATCGAAGCGGTCCTCGGACACGCCTTGCATGATATGCTTCGCGACCATGGCCTTGATCACCTGATATGCCCACAAGGATTCGTCCACATCGCTGAAGGATCGGTCATATTCCATGAGCGCATATTTGCTGAAGTGATCTACGTGTGCCATCATCATGTCGCCTTGCTGTTCTCCGCCAACATACAGCGGCACTCCGTCATCTCTGATGTAGTATATCCCCATCAGTAAAGTGTTTGTTTCCGGGGTTATGTTGAAGACGATGGTGATCGTCTGCTTGAGGATGTCGCTTAACCAGATGACCCTGCCATCTTCACCAACATACGCAAACTGCAGCTCATAGATGTTGCCGACAACCCGATACCGCTCGTTCTCCTTGCTCGACTTCTCCAATTTCTCCATGATTGCACTTGTATCCGCGTCATCCAATCTTTTCAGGATGAATATCAGCTCGAAGTCGCTGCCATCGACCGTTCCGAAGAATTGCTTGATATAGTCTTCCAGCATCTCCAGAACTTCCGCGGTGAAGTATACTCGGATATTGTCCTGAGCAAAGACGAGCTTGTTGTCTCCAAGGAAGTGGCGGATCCCTAACGGAATCAGGAACCCATCCGTACCGGGCTCAACCTCTTTCAGGATGATCCCGTTCTGCGCATCAGGCAGAATCGTGATCTCCGTAAGCGGAGGAAGCGATGGCTTTGGCGGCTGTGGTGGCGGTGGCGGCGTGATGACCGGATCGCTGCCCGGATTCACGACCACCGTGCGCGTAACTTCATCAGCCGCATTGCCGGACGAATCGCGAACGTTGTAGTGGACCTTGTATATCCCGACGACGCTTGTATCCACCCCATCCACAGGACCAACATTGTCGCGGGTCACCGTCACCCCGATCAGGTGCGTGATGTCACCGTCGCGATCGTCCCAGGCGCTCGCGCCAGGATCGGTATAGGATTCTCCCTTGACCAGGTAAATGGTCGATGGACCTTTCAGCGTGATCACCGGTGGGGTGACATCGGGATCAGCCGGCTCCTCAGGCTCTTCCGGCTCACCTGGTTCTTCAGGTCCACCCGGCTCCTCAGGTTCCTCTGGTCCACCCGGCTCCTCAGGTTCCTCTGGTCCACCCGGTTCCTCAGGTTCTTCAGGTCCACCCGGTTCCTCAGGTCCACCCGGTTCCTCAGGTTCCTCAGGTCCACCCGGCTCCTCGGGTTCCTCTGGCTCGCCCGGTTCCTCAGGCTCTTCCGGTTCATCCCTGTCCTCCACGATCACCGTCCGAGTGACTTCATCCGCAGCATTGCCTGCCGAGTCGCTGACGTTGTAGCGGATCGTAAACGTATCCGGGTAGCTCGTATCCACCGCGTCTACGATGCCATAGACGCTGCTGGTCACCGTTACCACGATCTGCTCCGTAAGGTCGCCGTCACGGTCGTCCCAGGCAGTTGCTCCTGCATCTTCGTAAGGTTCACCGACATGGAGTCTCACTTCGGGTTCGCCCAGCAGGGTGATGACAGGCTTGGTCGTATCCGGCTGCGGCTCCGGCTCGGGTCCGACCCTGGTCACGATCACGAAGCTCAGCTGCACATCCGTATCCCTGCCCGTGTTATGAGGCGATACCGTGACCGTCAACGTGCCGTCCGCGGCCAGTTCGATTCCCAGATGCTCCGCGATCTCGTACCTGTCACGGATGTTCCGGTTCTGCTCCACCACGACCCCGTTGATCGTCGTGTAGGCCAGCCGCTTGCCCTGAGACCACTGGTACCAGGGATCGAAGAAGCCGATGTACACGTTGTAGATGCCCTGCTCCACATCGAACTTGTAGGTCAGACTCCGGTCTCCCTGATTCGTTTCGTAGCGCAGGCTTTCGAAGATGTTCTCGGTATCGTCGCGGATCGCGCTGTTCGTTCCCACATACCCCCAGGTATTGCCGCTGGCGGGGGCGTAGGCCTGATCGTGCACCGAGTTGCGCAGCTTCTTGCCGGTCTCCTGCTCAAACGCGCGGACCAGCTGTGTGTACTGGGTAACCTCTCCATGGGCCGGGTTCGCAAAATAGATCGTTTCATCCGGCAGCCAGACGGAAATCTCGTATTCGACCGTTCTGCCCGCCAGTTCACCGCCCAGTGTGCCGCGTACCATGGTCTTGCCCAGCATCAGCCGTGCCTCCTCGATGCTGGTTGGATCCCAGGATACGGGTACGTTCCGGTAAATCTCCGAACCCCTCTGCACATCCAGGACTGAAGGCAGGGTTGGCGCTGCGCCCAGTTTGGACGATGCGGGCTCCGTCAGCACCTTGATCGGCGCGTATTCCTCCAGTTGATCCAGCGTCCAGTCGCTGAGCGGCACACCTTCCACGCTCATGCCATTCGCCGAGATCTTCAGCGGCAGCCAGACGTAGCCGGAAGATTCGAGCGATCTCTGGATCCAGCGATCCCCCATGTAGATGAACAGGCCATTCTCCGGATCATACGGGATGACAGCGGTCGATTGTGAGCGGTACGACGTGTTGGAGCTGTCCTGAGGGAACGGATTGCCAAGCCGCGTATAACCCGTGAACGTCTGTCCTCCGTCCGATGTGTTGCCGAAGATGTGGTTGGCGCGATAGGCGATGGACGGGTTCGGATCCCAGCCGGTCGTTCCGGAGGTGATGAAATAGTAATAGCCATCGTACTTGAAGATCGCCGGCGCCTCGCGGTTGTTGTCCGGGAACACCCGGTCGACGAACGTCACGCCGCGGCCGTTCACGCCCTCGCTGACGGGTCCCGTATAGGAATCATTGAGCAGGGAGATGTACGTATATTGATTTTCCTCGCTTGAGTAGATCGCGTACGCCTTCCCGTCGTCATCCTTGAACACGGTCATGTCGCGGGCCATGCCCGGATTGTGATCGTACTGGCCGATGACATAGTTCATCCGCTGCGAGTTGACCAGCTTGAACGGTCCGAACGGCGAGTCGGATACAGCGAAGCCCATCTCCGCACGGCTGTATCGGCTGACGTTCGAGCCCGCATAAGGATTCGACTTCATCTGCTCCAGATTGTCTCTGATCGCCGAATCCGTCGGTCCGTCCACGTGATACACCAGCACGTACTTGCCCGTGTTGTCGTTATAGAGCATCTTCGGACGTTCCATAATGGCGTAGTAGCCATAGGTGCGGTCGAAGGCCAGACGCAGGCTGGCTTCATCATACGAAGCCGTCTGATAGTCGAAGTTCGCATCATTCTTCCGGTCATAATCCGGATGAACGTTCCGATCGACATAAGCCTGCAGGAAATCGCGAGCGCCCGCAATATCCGATTCGCTCAGAGGCTGACCGAACTCATTCAACCCGATGCCCATGGCGCGAGCCTTGAGAGCGGCGAGCTGCGTCTCGCTCACCCGTATGCCCTGACCATCCTCCGTCAGCTCCATCGGGAAGACGCGGTGCGAGTACATGATGACGCCCATATCCACCCAGTTGTACAGATCCCTGGACACATAGGCGTGGAAGCCTCCGGCCGGCTGACCGCCGGTCGACTTGTCTTCGCCGAGCCAGAGCCATGCGCCGTCGCCATCAGCCGGATTCGGCTCATAATGCGGCACGTCTCCATCCCAGGCGACATGTTCGATCCAGATCACCTGACCGCCGTGGGCCTGGATGGGTTTGCCCTCCGTATCGAACCAGACGTCGGTGTTGGCCCCTGCGATGCCGCCGATGGTGCTGTACCTCACCGGTTCTGCCGGATCAGGCAGCTCTTCCACGGCCAGCCAGCTGATCGGCGCGTTGCGGTTGATCTTGCCGGCGCCCGGCCCCTGGGTGTAGGATCCGACGTTCGTCAGCACATACCGGACGTTGCTTGCGCCTTCCGGCAGCTGGATGCTGTAGGTCACGAGCTGCGAATGCCCTTCATGATCCAGATGCAGGCGATTCACGAGCTGCGTCACCGTCCTGCCGTCCAGGTCGTACCTGATCTCGATCTTAAACGGCATCTCGTTGTTCCACCACAGACGGTGATAGGAAATGAAGCGATAGCTCTTGCCGCCCTCCAGCCCATCAAGCCGATAGGCCAGGGTAGAACCGGGATCGCCGCCGTCGATCATGATTCCTGTGCCGTTCTTGTCGAGATCGTCCTGGCCGGACTTGTTGATGACATCACGAACCGCTCCGCCGCTGCTGAGCGCGATATAACCCCAGCCATCCGCAGCATTGTAGACCTGATTGGTCTTGTCGTTCAGCAGGGCGCTTCCCGTCAGCTTGCGAACGGCGTTATAGATCGCGGGCACAGAAGGACCGGCATCGATGTAATACACCAGGTTCCTCGGCACCACTTCCACTTTGGCGGCGTATTGCTTCAGGCCGTTGTCATCGTATGCGCCATAGACGGGCACCGTGGCATAAGGCACGGCAAAATCCGCGCTGCTCAGCGGCCTGCTTCCGTCGATCGTCCAGGCGATCACATCAAACTCGGGGCCGCCATCGACCAGACGAATGCGTTCCGGCAATTGCGGCAACTCATTCACATACGTCGCGAACACCTGCGAAGTCCGGGCATACTGATCCACAGGCTCCAGTCCTGCCGCGGCATGCTTCAGCTCCCGCAGCGCCAGGATGATATCCGTCGGTGTCGCCTCGTCATCCTCGATCACCGACAGCGCCAGCGCCATAGCCGCCTCGAAGATCGCCCAGCTGTCGGCTGTGTACAGCGACTCGTCCTTGCCCAGATGTCCGTTATACAGATCGATCAGTGCCGTTTTGCTCACGCTGATGGCAGCCAGACCAACGAAGGAGAGCATCGGCGATTCGTTCCTGTCGACCGCTCTGATCCTGACGGTGAACGAGCCTTCCTCCTCTTTCGTGAAGGTATAGGTTCGCACGAGGCTGTTCGAGGTCGTGTCGAGCGGGAATCGATCCACATACTGACTCTTGCCGTCATATTCCAGATAGACTTCGCTGGCCCGAGGATAGGTCGGCCACCAGCTGTGGCTGCCGATCGTGACGCTGTACTCCCCTGGCGGCAGATCGTCAAAGGTGTAGGTCAGGGAGGCGCCGATCTGATTCGCCGTATAGATGCCCGTTGTCGTCATCTTGCTGTAAGCACCGGTTACGATGCCTTTATAGTACACTTCCATCTGGCCGTTGGCCTGGTGACCGCCATGTCCCCAGCCGTTGTCGCCGTTGTAGACCTGGTCCGGCGCACCGTTGAGCAGCGGTGTTCCGCTCCTCAGGCCCAGCTCGGTGATCGCCTTCCAGGCCGGAGAGTCATAACCCAGCGTATTGCTGCTGTCATGTCTGCCCGAGAGCGGCTGCTCCGTCGCATTCACATCGGCAAAATACAGAAGATTCCGCGGCACCACTTCCACATAGGCGGTCGTGTTCAGGCTGCCGTAGCTGCCTCTGACCGTCACCGTCTGATACGGCTCATCGAAGCTCACCCCGTCCAGCTCCCAGGTGACGGGCACCATCACCGTCGAACCGCCCTCGCGTGTCGCTTCCACCGTCGCCGGAAGCTTCGGCGTATCCCCCACATGGGTCGCCGCATACACCGGTCCTGCCAGCTGGACCAGATCGCCGCTGATCAGCTGGTTCTGCGCATAGAGGAGACGTTCCAGAAGCTGATTCGCCCCCTCCTGATCGAGGCGATAGGTGTCCGGATCCTCCAGCGCCAGCTCGGCTGTTGCCAGGGCACGCTCGAACAGCTGCCAATCGGCCTCGCGGTAAAGATCGGACTTCTCCAGCTTGCCCGCTTCCTCCACCGCTTCCGCCAGGGCGGTCAGGTCAAGCCCGTCCCGCACCTTCAACACCTCACCCGAGATCACGGCCACGGAATCGACGACCAGCGTGCCGCTCACCACTTCGAACCTGACCGTATGCTCGCCATAAGGCAAGCCGCGCAGCGTGACGGTCTGATAGAGCTCAGCGGAAGACTTCGTCTCGGCAGCCAGCAGCAGCGGCTCTCCGTCCACGGTCACCTTGAGTCTCGCCGAGCCGTCGTTCGGCCCCAGGATATCCAGGCCTGTGCCCACGAACGTATACTCCAGGCTCGCTCCAGGCCCCTGGCTGGTGGACAGGCTGCGATGATAGTGGTACATGCCCTGACCGTTCGCGTGAGCCCATGGGCCGTCGTAGATCAGCTTCCGATTGGGCGGATCGGACAGATCATGCATCTCCAGGTTGTCCAGATGCTCGGAGTAGTACGGGGAATAGCCATCGACCATTTCCACCCACAGGTCGTCGAATCGGACATGATAGTAACCGCTTCCAAGATCGACCCGTCCGGACAGCTTCGGATTCGGATCGATGTAGGTCGCCAGCTTCACCCCATCGAGATAGGCGGTGATGCGATTGCCGGCCACCTCGATCTCCAGTCTGTGCCAGGCATTGTAGCTGGCATCGAAGTCCTCGATCTTGACGCCGCCCGAACCGGTCACCACGTTGCCGCTGGCCACCGGCTGCCCGTTCACGAGCAGCTGCCAGCCCCCGTCAAACCAGAACTTCAGCACATACGGCGTGCCGCTGATCGAGTGGGAATTGCCTCCCCCCTGATAACGGGCGCCTAGCACCGCATAGTTCTGCCCGCCGGCGGTGCTGTTCGTCTCGAAGCTCACGCTGACGCCGGCCCGGTAGTTCAGCCAGCGGAAGTCGCCGATCGCCGTTACCGGATCTCCGTTGTTCCAGGTGCCGCCGAGTCCCATCTTGTCGCGATCGAGTTGCTGGCGAAGGACGTATTCGCCAGTTTCCTCTACCAGATAAGCTTCAAAGGCTCCGTTGCGGTCATGGGTGTAGCGCGGGATCACGCCTGCCGGTCCGCCGAAGGAGTCGATGTAAGGCGCATCGTCGACGATCTCGCCTCCCTCGCCGAGGACAACCACCGTCATTCTGGAGTAATCGAATCGGTCGGCATACAGGATGTCGTCACCCGTGTCCTGTCTCGCGCCTGTCTCATCCGTGTCCAGCACCGTCCGCTCACCCTCCACCGGCAGAGGAATCGGGAAATCCACCTCCTCGCTGCGGCTGAGCGTCGTGACCGTCACGATCGAGTAAGGCTTCACCGTTACGGTGTAGTAGCCCTGTCCGTTCGCCGAAACCTTGCCGAGATAGCGCATGTAGTTGCTGTTGAAGGCCTGCCCTTCATCCGCCGCGCGCGTCTCCCATACCTCCAGATCCGGATTGCCGGTATAGGCCATGTTCACGGCTTTGATCTTGTAGATGCGATCGTATTCGCTGTCGTTGACGATCACCGTGGAGAAGTCGCTGCGGTCGGGCGCCGCCAGCGTCATGTAGCTGGGCGTGCCGTTGCGGCCGTTGATCGGGTTGGTTCCCGTCGCACCCGTGTAGCTGGACTGAGGGATCGCCCTCCAGATGCCGGCGGTGTTGTCCTCATTCTCCCAGCCGATCTTCGCGAAGGAGCTGAAGTGCTGGAGAACCGTCAGGCCCGCGTCATAATGGATCCAGCCAGACCACGGGTCTCGCGCGCTGACCAGCTCCTTGAACGAATATTGGCCGCCTTCATAGAAGGAGCCGATCGCAGGCTGATAGATAAACAGCGTCCTGCGGGAGTTCACGAAGCCCTTGATGATCGTGTTCGCCATCTCCAGCGCGCTGCCTGCTCCGCCGATGCCCGTGCCCGGCCTGGAAGGATCCCTCGTGTTGTTGTTGGGACGGAAGGCGGTGTTGCTGAACGTCGCCTGCGCTTCGCTGTTCCAGACCTGAATGTCGAACTGCTCGGCGAGACGCTTGAAGTTGCCGGCGCTGTCATCATCCGTGTTGTAGTGATAGGCAGCGACGGACACCGCATCGCGCAGGGTGGCGTCGCTCACCATCGCGCCGCCGAAGCTGCCGATGCCGACCTCGTCGGAGATGACGACCTTGATGCTGTTGTACAGCTTCTGTTCTTCCTCGCTTGCGAATCCGACGTTATCGGTCCGGACCCATTCCGCATATTGCTTGGTCCAGGCCAGATCCGGAGCCTTCTCGTTGATATGGGGATTCACATAATCCACCATATATCCGAATTCGCGGTAAGCCGCGAGGATCGTTTCCTTGTACCACTTGTAGATCTTCTCGTTGGTATTGGCCCATGCCGGAGCATTCCAGCGCAGGATGCTGACCTTCACGTCCGGATTGATCTTCTTCGCATCCGCTGCCAGCTGGAAGCCGGGATGGCGTCTGACGTTGGCCGGTTCATCCTCGGTGCGCTTGGTGGCCGGATCAGGACCGGTGGAGTTGTTGCGGTCATTGCCCATCTCGATCTTGACATGGGTCATGATCGGGTTCTCACCGCCGAACAGGAGCTGCAAGAGCTCGATGTAGCGGTCCGGATGCTGCGCCTTGTAATCCATCAGGAGCGCGCTGGTGCTGTTGGCGCTGAGCACCCCGAAGCCTTTGAAGGTAAGCCCGTTCCGGTTGTCCGCGCGAATGTCGTTGCCGTCGACCAGAACATTGACGATGGACGCCGCACGCTGCTGCGCCTCGGCGATGATCCCCTTGATCGAACCTTGCGCGATCGCGAACCAGCTGAGGATCGGCTTTTCATTCGATACATAGGCATAGGTCAACGTCATCCCGGCTGCGGGATCAATGTCCGCCGGGATCGTGAACTCGCTCGAGATCATCCGCGTGTTGTTCGTATTGAACTGATCCAGCTGGATCGTCCGCAGCTGGCCGTTCAGATCCCGATAATCGATTCTTGGCCGGATCACGCGCGATCGGTTGCCGTACCAGTCATGGAAGCCGCTGGTGAGCGTGTATGTACCCGGCTCCAGGGACTCCAGCCGATAGACGATATCGTTGTTGCTGGCGCGCAGGCCAACCACCCATTTCGACGGATCCGTGGCCGGGTCCGTGTGGCCTCCGTCCTTGGAGTTCTTGACCTGTTGCGTGCTGTCGTCGAACCCCCAGGTATTGGAGCCTGCTGCGTATCTCTGATCCGGCGCCTGATTGACGAGCGTGCTGCCCGCCAGCTCCTTCACCGCCTCATACAGCGGCGAATCCGATGGGCCATTGCCGAGGGAATCTCCTCCCCTGCCGCTGTCCACGTAGTAGACAAGCGGATGGTCGGCGGGCGGTATCACCTCGACCTTCGCCTGGACGGTGACGCCATTCTCAGCTGTACCGGTCACGTCAACCGTCTCATAGGGAACCATGAAGGTATCCATGTCGATGTCCCAATCCACATGGTACAGCTCGTCATCGAGCAGGATCGTGTCTGGCAGGGTCGTGCCCGCGATCGACTCCGTTCCCATATATGCCGCTGCGTATATCCGGTCATCCGTATGATCGATCACCGCTTTGGCAACGGGCACGATGGAACCGGGCAGCATGCCGAGCACCAGAACCAGACTCAGCACGATGGATCGTATCCGGTTTGCAGCCTTTGATTTGCCCATGGCATCATTTCCCTCCTTTGCTTTATGAATGGATCAGGGTTGATCGGATTGGCTCCCGTCATCGCCTCCTTTCGGTTCAGACATTTCCAGTACAGACCATTGTACGAGAATGTCCGTGAGGATGAATCAAACAATTTTTACTACTTATCAAATATTTTTGTCTATATTAAATTTGTGATAAATTTTTTCAATCAATAGAAATGCAGATTTGTAGGTTTATGTCTCACTCCGGAAAGACCGGGTGTGAAACCGCCGAACGCCCGCATTCGCCGGTCCCGCTTCCTGGCGGAAGCTTTTCGGCCATGGGATTTCTTTCAACCACACATGGTATAATGTCAGGATAAAAGACCGAACCCGATCCACAGAACCAGGGAGTGAACGCATTCGAATATGACCATCAAGATCAGAACGTGCACGCTCGACGATATTCACACCTTGCGTGAGCTGGCATATGTGACCTTTGAGGAGACGTTCCGCGACCAGAACACGGAAGAAGCCATGAGGGCGTATCTGGACAACGCCTTCACCCTGGAGCAGCTGGAGAAGGAACTGGTCCATCCGGCTTCTCGATTTTACTTTGTTGTATGCGACGGGCATGTGGCCGGCTATCTGAAGGTGAATGCGGATGATGCCCAGACGGAGCCCATGGGGCCAGACGCGCTGGAGATCCAGAGGATCTATATCAGGAAGGAATATCAGAAGCTGGGGCTTGGCAGGCTGTTGTACCACAAGGCGATGAAAGTTGCGAAGGAATGGGGCAAGAAGAAGGTATGGCTCGGGGTGTGGGAGAGAAACGAAAATGCTCTTGCGTTCTATCGGAAGATGGGCTTCGAGCAGACGGGGGCGCATTCCTTCTACATGGGCGATGAAGAACAGACAGACTATATCATGACGAAGGTGCTGGATTGAAACAGGAAAGCCGGGAGCGGACCTGCGCGATCTCCTTTCCCGGCTCATGAATGGGCTGTGTGTGAAAGATGGTGGTTGTGATCCTTGTTCCTCATTCACTGCTGCTCCATCGTTCCCGGCCCCCGCTCTGCCTTGATTATATCTGCGTTCGACCCGAGTTGGCCATTGAGCCCGCTTCGTCACAGCCGTTTTTCTCAACGGGGGAATATTCGTGTATGCTACCAGAACAGCTCCGTGTATCCGTTCAGACGCGCGATGCCTTCGGCAAAGTAATAGTCGCCGTAGATCAGGGGGACGTCGATGTTTCTCTGTTCTGGATAATGGCTCGTGCCATGCAGGATCAGGCCTTCCTCATCCTGATCCCATGCGCCGTAACGGGTGTACAGCGAATGAAGAATCCGCTTGCCCGCCTCGTGATAGATGGCGGATTCGAACGGGCTGACCTGCTCCGCGATCAGGAGCAGGCCGCAGGCGGCGATGGCTCCCGCGGAAGAATCGCGATACCTCGGCACATCCTCCGGTATGCGGAAGTCCCACCAGGGCACATGATCCTCCGGCAGGTTGGCGATGAAGAAATGGGCGACCCGTTTGGCGGCATTCAGATACCGTTCATACCCCGTATACCGATAGCTCAGGCTGAGCCCGTAGATCGCCCAGGCGGTGCCGCGCGACCATGCCGAATCCGGCGCATAGCCCTGGCCGCCCTTCGCCTCCACCTTCTCTCCCGTCTCCGGATCAAATGCGACGATATGATGCACCGAGCCGTCCGGCCGAATGAAGTGCGTGAGCACCGTATCGGCATGCTGGACCGCGATGTGCCTGAAGCGCGGGTCTCCGGTCTCCTGGCTCGCCCAATAGAGCAGCGGCAGGTTCATCAGACAGTCGATGATCGCCCATCCGGTCAGCTGGCCATTCCACGCCCGTATGTATCTGCCCTGCGCGTTGAATCTGGCCGCCAGCAGGTTGGCGGCGAGCAGCGCCCGTCGTCTGGACGCTTCATCCCCGAGCAGCTGATAGCTCGCCCGGCTGGTCAGTGTCCACATGAAGCCGAGATCATGATCCACCATCATCGGATCGGTGAGCAGCCCATCCATCTGTTCCTCGCAGAGCTGGGCGGTCTTCCGCAGCGCCTCATCCTTCGTCTCCCGATAGACCAGCCAGAGCAGTCCCGGCCAGAAGCCCGCCGTCCACCATCCGGCAGGCTCCAGCTGATACCTTCCGTTCTGGCTCGCATGAGGAAAATTGGCGCCGATCCGCTCATGGACTCGCGTGACCTTGTCCGTCGTCTGGCGCCATGCCTCCTGAATCCATGTTTCCCCGATACTCATCCTCCATCTCTCCTTCACTTCAATTCGTCATCCATGGCCTTGTCGATGGGAATCGACCCGCCATTCCATACCTTGCGCGCCGTCCAGTCCGCTTCCCCTTGCCAGAAGGGCGCATCCGGCGGCAAGCCCAACGGCAGGAAGACGGTCGTGCACAGATACAGACTGCCTGTGGAGATATATCCCTCGCCCAGCTCCTTCTGGCTGCCGGCGAAGCCGATCCTGAGCCAGCCGTTCTCATCCAGGGTGCCCGGCGCTTCCAGCTGCCGCCTGATCACCGCCGTGAGCGCACAGCGCACGGCACAAGGCTCGAGCGTCGGGTCCAGCTGCTGGCGCAGCGCCATCAGCGCGAGATGCTGGAATGCCCCGAAGCGGTAGGCCAGCGATCGGCCGATCGGCGGATAGGTGCCCTCCGGCGAGATCAGCCGCTCCAGCACGGCGGCATAGCGGATGCCCCGCCGGATGATGGGCTCCCGCATCTTCCGCCAATCCGCGAACTGATCGCCCAGCACATCCATGATCTCGATCAGCATGGGCTGGATGACGAAGCTGTTGTAATAATCCCAATGGAAAGCCGGCCCGTCCGAATAGGCCCCGTCTCCCACATACCACTGCTCATGTTGCCTGATCGCATAATCGACACGCATGCGATCCCAGTCTCTGCCCATCCTGAACAGCGCCGCCTCGATCATCGCGCTGAAGAGCAGCCAGTTGCTGAACACGGGACGGATCACCCGGGTGGCCGCAAGGGCGTCCGCGAGGTGCTGCCGGACCTTCGGCTCCAGCTTGTCATACAGCTCCGTCGGCGCCCTGAGGATCGCGTTCGCGAGGAAGGCCGCGTCCACCACCGGCTGTCCGCCGTGCTGAAAGTTCATGTAGTCCGGCGACTTTGGATCCGTCCCCGCCGCGATCGCTTCCCTGGCCAGCTGCGCCATCTCCGCCCTGAGCCGCCCTTCCTCTCCGTCCCGCGGCCCCGTCTCCAGCCATGGCGCGATGCCGGCGAGCGTCCGTCCCAACGCCTCCAGATGCGCGTACTGCCGCCGATCCTCGTGCCAGGACTCGACCGGCATCCTGAGCTTCAGCTGCCTCTCGGACAACGCCTGCAGCACGGGACGGGCGATCCTCATGAGCGCATCCACCCAATACTGACGATCAGTGCTCATATCCGAACCTCCTTGTGAGAGCAGTATAGTGCGTTGCCGGTGTCCAGACAATGAGCTATAATGTTCAAAAACTGACCGATCGTGCACTGAGAGGGGAGAATGGCGATGATCCGGCTGCTGTCCTGCGGCTATCATACCATCCACCAGGATGGCATCGTGCGCAACCGGCCGAACGGTTCGGGCAATTACACCTTTGTCATGTTCAAGAGCCGGGCCGAGGTCAGAATCCGCGATGTCATCCATGAAGTGGACAAGCATACTTTCGTCCTGTTCCGGCCGACGACTCCCCATTCCTATCGGGAGATCGAGAGCCCGTATATCAATGACTGGTTTCACTGCCAGGGGGATGAGCTGGAGGCGCTGCTGGACGAGATTCGGTTCCCGACGGACACCCCGGTGAAGGCCTCGGACCCGATGATGGTATCCCGCTTCATCCAGGAGCTGCAGGCGACTTTTCATATGGGAGGAAGGCTGAAGGAGAGGATCCTGGACTGTGATGTGCGGTCTTTCCTCATGAAGCTGGCGGATGTGCAACAGAGGACCGCCCATGAGAAGCTCCGACGCTATTATCTGCCGTTCTCCGAGCTGAGGAATGAGCTGTACTGCGAGCCGCAGCAGCATCATACCGTTGCCGAGCTGGCAGCCCGTCTGAACATGAGCAAATCCTACTTCCAGCACCTTTACAAGGAGCTGTTCCAGCGCTCGGTGATGAGCGACATGATCCAGGCGAGGCTGGAGCATGCCAAATACCTGCTCGATCACAGCGAGCACCCGATCGCGCAGATCGCCAGCCTCTGCGGCTATGAGAACGAAACGCACTTCATGCGGCAGTTCAAACGGTATGTGGGGGTGACGCCGAGAGGGTACAGGTATCGGCATACATGAAGTGAGGGGATCCAGAAGTTGACAGGCCGGGGATGAGGCTCATGCCCGGAACAGGCGGTAACAGTACAGCTCCTCGCCGTCCACATGCCTGCCGGTGCTCACGAACCCGATTTTCTCATAGAGATGCTTGCTTCTCGCGTTGTCCGGATCCGTCGAGACATAGACCTCCTGGCAGTCCGCCATCTGCTCCATCTCCGACAGCACCAGGCGGATGGCCTGCGCACCCAGCCCCTTGCCCTGATGCTTCCTGTCGATCATCATGCGCAGGAGTTCATAGCAGTCATGATCCTCGGAATATCCATACATGGCGAAACCGACGATCTTGCCCTCATGCTCGATCGCCCGGGTCGTCCAGGTTCCTTCATATTGGGCCTGCACCAGCGAAAAGGCATTGGACGTCACATATTGCTCGCACAAGGTCGGCATGCCGTCATCGTTGGTCGTCAGGAAGACAACGTCCAGCCAATTGTCCTTCGTAATCTCAACCAGTCTCATCGTGTGGTCCTTTCATCATAAGTAATCGCAAGCAATCCAATTGCCCTTTCGGGCCGATGAGGTCCGTTATGGCCGCGGATGAAGCATCTGTAAAAAAATAAAAATTGTCACCGCCGGATTATAATTGACCCTAGATTGCCGAAAAGAAAATGACCCACCCCTGTAGAATATTCTCCCTCTGAGAACAATCAGGAAATAGTTTCAGAGGGGAGATAT
>CALGAO010000072.1 GCA_937957685.1 uncultured Paenibacillaceae bacterium | reverse complement strand
CAAAGTGATCTGCTCCTTACTCATACTGACATTTTCTCGGAACAGTTACACCCTGACAATATCACAGAACAACAACAAATAATCAGGTGAACGCTTGATTCCACGGCGGTATTCAAGTACAATGAATAAATAAGTTCACATGCAAATGCGAAGAAGAGGAGCAGTAAGACATGGCTGGCACTCAGAGAGCCGCTGGTTGGTGCGAAGCGGTTGCACGGTGTGTCTGAACTCGCCTCGGAGCAGCCCGCTCAGGGCATGCAGCGCGATTCTCGCTGGATGCAGCAGGCGGAGACGGAGCCTGGCCGTTAAGACAGGAGGATCGGGATGTATGTATCCTGGTCCGCATGAGTGCATGCCCGTTCGGGCATGAACCGGAGTGGTACCGCGGAAGCGTAAAGTCTTTCGTCTCCTTGTTTGAGGAGGCGGAAGACTTTTTTATTTTGCAGCGCCAGATCATCCGGGAGCGGGCTGCATGCATGCGAGGTTCCTCGCGGAAGCAGATCGTTGCCAGACCATGGATTACGCTATTTTTAAGGAAGGGTTGACACGATGAGAAACGTGGAGAAGTACACGCGCGGTTATTTCTTGCCGCCGAAGCAGAGTCTCAAATGGGCCGAGAAGGACTATATCACCGAGGCGCCGATCTGGTGCAGCGTGGATCTGCGCGATGGCAACCAGGCGCTGGTTGTGCCGATGAATCTGGAGGAGAAGCTGGAATATTTCCAGATGCTTGTGGATATCGGCTTCAAGGAGATCGAGGTCGGATTTCCCGCCGCATCCGAGACGGAGTTCAGGTTCCTGCGCAAGCTGATCGATGAGGATCTGATTCCTGATGATGTGACGATTCAAGTGTTGACCCAATCGCGGGAGCATATCATCCGCAAGACGTTCGAGGCGCTCCGCGGCGCGAAACGGGCGATCGTCCACCTGTACAACTCGACGTCCGTCGCCCAGCGCGAGCAGGTGTTCCGCAAGTCAAAGCAGGAGATCATCGATATCGCCGTGACCGGTGCGAAGCTGTTCCTCACATGCGCCGCAGAGACGGAGGGCAACTTCCAGTTCCAATATTCGCCGGAGAGCTTCACGGGAACGGAGGTCGACTTCGCGCTGGAGGTGTGCAACGCCGTTCTCGATGTGTGGCAGCCTTCGGCGGACAACAAGGTGATCATCAATCTGCCGGCGACGGTGCAGATGTCCATGCCGCATGTTTACGCCAGCCAGATCGAATACATGAGCGAGCATCTGAAGTATCGCGAGCACGTCATCCTCTCCCTGCATCCGCATAACGACCGGGGAACGGGCGTGGCGGACGCGGAGCTCGGCATGCTGGCGGGCGGCCAGCGGGTGGAAGGCACCCTGTTCGGCAATGGCGAGCGCACGGGTAACGTGGACATCGTCACGCTGGCCCTGAACATGTACTCGCACGGCGTGGATCCGAAGCTGAACTTCGAGAATCTCCCGGAGATCGTGAAGGTGTACGAGAGACTGACGAAGATGCGCGTCGGCGAGCGCCAGCCATATGCGGGCGAGCTGGTCTTCACGGCATTCTCCGGCTCGCATCAGGATGCGATCGCGAAGGGCATGAAATGGCGTGAGGAGATGAACCCGCCTCACTGGAACGTGCCGTATCTGCCGATCGATCCGAAGGACATCGGTCGCGAGTACGAGGGCGACATCATCCGCATCAACAGCCAGTCCGGCAAGGGCGGCATCGGCTACATCCTGCAGCAGAGCTTCGGCTATGATCTGCCGGCCGCGATGCGCGAGAGCGTCGGCTACCGCGTCAAGGACGTGTCCGACAAGCTGCAGAAGGAGCTGCAGCCGGAGGAGATCCTGGCGATCTTCAACGAGACGTATGTGAACATCAGCGAGCCGTATACGTTCGTCAACTGTCAGTTCTCGAAGAATGGCGACTATCATTCGAAGGTCACGCTCCAGGTGAACGGCGAGACGCGGGAGATCACGGGCGATGGCAACGGGCGGCTGGATTCGGTCAGCAATGCGCTGCAGCAGGAGCTGGGCATCACCTACTCCAACCTGATCTACAAGCAGCACGCCCTGGATATCGGCTCCAAGTCGCAGGCGATCTCCTACATCGGCATCACGGCCGAGGATGGTTCCGTGCATTGGGGAGCGGGCGTGGATACGGACATCATCACCTCTTCCGTCAAGGCTCTGTTCAGCGCGATCAACCGGATGGTCACCCGGCGATAAACGCCAGCCGAAGCAAGCGATGATGATCGATCATCGCCTTCACTTGTTCTCGGGTTGAGGCGTGCAAGCAGGCATCCTGTATTGCCGTTCAGTTGCGCATCCTCATGCACAGGCTGAGACAGGCGCGAAGGACAACATACGCTCTCATGCGGCCGTTCATCATCACGCTGCGGTGCTCTGGAGCCATAGAGGCAACCTATAGAGATCATAGAATCTATATCTTGGATCGTGTAAGTCGGATATGGTACAACGAAGTTAATATCGAAGCAAAGATCAAGGAGTGGTCATTGTGGCAGAAGTGAAGAAAATCGCGGTCATCGCCGGCGACGGCATCGGCCCGGAAGTCGTGAACGAAGCGATCAAGGTACTCCATCGGGTGGAACAGCTGTATGGATATAAGTTTGAATTTGAGCACGGATTGTTCGGCGGCATCGCGATCGATGAGAAGGGCACTCCGCTGCCGGAGGAGACGCTGCAGATGTGCCGGAACGCCGATGCCGTGCTGCTCGGCGCCGTTGGCGGCCCGAAGTGGGACAACAATCCGAAGGAACTGCGTCCGGAGACGGGACTGCTCGGCATCCGCAAGGCGCTGGGCCTGTTCTCCAACCTGCGTCCGGCGATCATCTTCGATTGCCTGAAGGAGGCATCCACGCTGAAGCCGGAGGTGTTGGAAGGGGTCGACCTCGTCGTGGTGCGCGAGCTGACCGGCGGCATCTACTTCGGCGACAAGTTCCGCCGACAGGGTGAGAACGGCGAGGAAGCGGTCGATACCTGCGTATACAGCGTGCCTGAGGTGGAGCGCATCGTTCGCCAGGCCTTCGAGATCGCCCGCAAGCGCCGCAAGAAGCTGGCATCCGTCGACAAGGCGAACGTGCTCGAGACATCGCGCCTGTGGAGGGAGACGGTGAACCGGATCGCTCCGGAATATCCGGATGTGGAGCTGGAGCACATCCTTGTGGACAACTGCGCGATGCAGCTGCTCCGCCGTCCTTCCAGCTTCGACGTCATCGTCACGGAGAACATGTTCGGCGACATCCTGAGCGACGAAGCGGCGATGCTGACCGGCTCGATCGGCATGCTCGCCTCCGCATCGCTCGGCGAAGGAAGCTTCGGCCTGTATGAGCCGGTGCACGGCTCCGCGCCGGACATCGCCGGTCAGGGCATCGCCAATCCGATCGCCACGATCCTGTCCGTTGCCATGATGCTGCGCTATACGTTCAACTACGCGGATGCGGCGGATTCCATCGAGCAGGCGGTGAAGGATGTGCTGAACGCCGGCCATCGCACTGCGGACATCGCCGTTGACAAGAGCAAGGCGATCGGCACGGAGCAGATGGGACAACTGATCATCGACCACATGAAGTAATGGCAAGGCACCAGCCAAGCAAGCCGATCCATTACCAGACAGGCCGTGCTTGTGGTGAAGGCGTTTCTGTCCGCTGAACGCATGAGTCACTGAATCCGGATGATGGTCCATTGGTACAATAAGGGGTGCCGGCCCTTCCAGGGGCTCATATGAACCTGGAACGGCCGGATAACCCCCTCTTTCTTGGCAGGAAGATCTACATATGAGGGAGGTGTAACTCCGATGAATATTCCGGCAGAGCTGCGATACAGCGAAAATCACGAATGGGTGCGGGTGGAAGGCAATCGCGCCGTGATTGGCATCACCGACTTCGCCCAGAGCGAGCTGGGCGACATCGTGTTCGTCGAGCTGCCCGCGGTTGGCGATGCTGTCCGTGCCGGTGAGTCGTTCGGCAGCGTGGAATCGGTCAAGACCGTATCCGAGCTGTATGCGCCGGTGAGCGGCCAGGTGGTGGAAGTGAATGAGGCGCTGAACGATTCGCCGGAGCGGGTGAACAAGGCGCCTTACGGGGATGGCTGGCTGATCGTTGTTGAGCTGGCCGATGCCGCCGAACTGGACAGGCTGTGGTCCGCGGACAGGTACAGGGAGACGTTTGTGGAAGAATAAGTTGGCGGAAGAAGAAAAGGAAGACGCAGGCAGAAGCGTTGCAGAAGAGAGCGGATAGCGCCGCATCGGCATCAGACCGGTGCGGCGCTTTTTTTGGGCTGTTGGTTGAGCGGATTGGGACATGGTACATTTGCGCCTGAATGATTGTCCTTTTCTGATGGTCATGCATATAATGAATCCTCCAGACAGAAGGTGGAGCTGTGGAAAGGAAGGGACTGACGGAGATGGCGAGGAATGCGCGGAAGATGGCGGCAGCAGGCGCAGGGTGTCCGGTGGGACAACTTCAGCATATTGACCTGGACAGCAAGGGGAGAGGAGGATGAGTATGACGAATACGTTGGGAGTGATCAATGTTCGCGATTACGGTGCGGTCGGTGACGGCAAGCATGACGATACGCAGGCGTTCATGCAGGCGATGGAAGCTTGCAATTACCGGAAAATGCTGTATATTCCGGCCGGCGACTATGTGATCAAGGACACGATCGTATGCAAGGCAACCCGCATATCGGGGGAAGCGATGCATAACGACAGCGGCACGCAAGGCACGAACCTGGTCTGGCGGCCTTCGGTGGTGACGGATCTGAAGCCGTGCATCCTCATCGAAGAGGGCGATCGCATCGTGATCGAGCATTTCGCCATCTCCGGCAATGAGAATTATGCGAGGAACCGCCTCGAGGACTATATCAGCAAGGAAGGCTTTGATGCCCAGGATTACAGCATGTTTGTTGCCGGAACCTGCGGGATCAAGGTGAGCAAAAAGTCAGACCCGATCTTCCGCAAGATCAAGACCGATCGCGTCAAGGCGGGCATGGTCTGGGATAACGAAAGCGGTCATATCTCCGCTCATGAATGCACGCTTGGCGGGCTGATCGGCCTGTTCATCGCCCACAATACAAGTGACTTTTACTTCTCGGACAGCACGATCAACGGGGTGTTCACCTGCATCCTGCTGGGCAAGAGCGGATGCAATCTGCAGATGGTGCGCGTGCATCTGGGCTTCGCTCCGTACGGCATCTTCCAGGTGGAATATCCCAGGGGCAGACGCAACGGATTGTACTCCTGCCAGTTTGAGAATGTGCGCTGGGAGCGAATCGGAGAATGCTGCATCAAGCTGTTGCCCGACGTGCTCACGTGGGAAACGACGATTACCGGCTTCGGCATGACCTGGACGCTGGCGGATTACAGCAAGGCGGGCCAGGGCTGGCAGTCCTACTGCATGCCGCCTTCTCTCGTTCCGGATCCGCAGCGGTATGCGCTGGATCTTGGCGTCGTGGAGAACTGCCGGTTCCTGACGCACACCTACGGAGGCGCGTTGCCGAGTCCCAACAACCCGAATGCCAGAATAGCCCGTATCCAGAGATTGAAGGGCATCAACGACCTGACCGGATTGAGGGGCTCATCCGGCCTCTCGTCATCGGATATGGTGGAGATCGTGAAACAGGAGGATGATGCGTTTCATCTGTCAACCACATCGCTTCTTTATGATGAGGTTCAATCCTGGTATCAACAACCCGTTGCCGCTGGCCAGCTGCTGAATACCGACCAACGGAAGTGGACGGTAAGCGATGGCGTGCTTGAGGTTGCCGATTCGTATCCGGATGAGCTATCGGAGGACATCTTCAAATATTATGGGGACTATGCCGCCAATCCGGTCGTATTCAGAATCAGTCCAGCAGGCGCCAAAGAACCGCAAATCTCCATCCCGTTTCTGGGCAACGACAGACCGGATGCGACCCGGTTCAAGAGAGCGGTCAATGTTCGCGCATTTGTGCTGAGCCCATCCGGCGCCCAGGCCAGATATACGGTTCGCTTGCAGGATAAGGACAAGAAAGTGCGGTATGTATATGGCACGTATTCGCGGAAAGAACAGCGGACCTGGCAGCAGATCCGGCTGCAGTACAGCAAGCCGGACCCGGAATGGGACGCCAGTTATACGCATCTGATCATCCGATTCTTCAGCACGACGGAACCGTTCTATTTCCTGATGCCCATGGCCAGTGAGGATGTGCTCAGGCCCTTTTCTCCATACAAGCATCCCAACGTTCGTGACGACTTTGAGATCGCCGCGCCGGACAAAGGGCTGATCCTGCGATCGCCGGATGGAACGCGCTGGCGGATCACGATTAACAACCAGGGATATATGACTGTCAAGAAGCTGTAGAGAGTCCGGAACAGGGGTGAGGCCGCCTGTCAGTTGTTTCAGCTGAACAAGGCGGCTGATCCATTGCGGAGGAAGGTGGTCTTAAAGTCAGGCAGGCTCCTCAACTTGCTTAATCGATCATAGTTCGAGATAATGGTAAAAACATCATCAGACTTCACCATCGCGATCAAAATCCTGTACATCCGAGGACAGAAGAGGAGGAAGCCTATGGGAGACCATACGTCACTGACATCGCTGCTCATCGTCGTGGTGATCGCCTTCGTCATTCCGATCCTGCTGCATCAGCTGCGGCTGAAGATGCTGCCCGTTGTTGTGGCGGAGATCCTGGCCGGCCTGATCATCGGGGAAAGCGGCTTTAACCTGATCCGCGAGGACGCGTGGCTGGAGCTGCTCTCCTCATTCGGCCTGATATACCTGATGTTCCTCAGCGGCATGGAGATCGATTTCAGCCAGTTCCGCCGCAAGTCCGCCACGAGCAAGAAAGGGCCCAATCCTCTGCTTGCTTCGATGCTCGTATTCATCGGCATCCTCGCGATTTCATACGGCCTGTCAGAAGGGCTGGTGCGTCTCGGCTTCGTCAGCGAGCCCTATCTGATGACGATCATCATCGCCACGATCTCGCTCGGCGTGGTCGTTCCCGTTCTGAAGGAGCGGCAGCTGATCGAGACGCCGTTCGGTCAGACCGTGCTGCTCATCACAGTCATCTCCGACTTTGTGACGATGATCCTGCTGGCGGTCTTCATCAGCTCGCGCAGCGGGTCCATGGACAGCATGCTGCTGCTCCTCGCTTTCTTCCTGATCGTGATCGTCGTTTATGTCTCGCTTCGCAGATTCACGCGCAGGAAATTCGTCGAGACCCTGCTGCAGGGGACGGCGCAGCTCGGCACACGGGGCGTGTTCGCGCTCTTGCTCCTGTTCGTGGTCATGTCGGAGAACATGGGTGTGGAGAGCATCCTCGGCGCTTTCCTCGCGGGGGTGATCGTATCGCTGCTCGCGCCGGACAAGTCGTTCCAGCATTCGCTGGAAACGTTCGGCTATGGCTTCCTGATCCCGATCTTCTTCGTCATGACCGGCGTTAACCTGAACATCTGGGAGCTGTTCGGCGACATTCAGATCCTGCTGTTCATCCCGGTTCTGCTCGTCGTCATCTTCTTGTCGAAGCTCATCCCGTCCATGTTGCTTCGCATCTGGTATGACGGCAAGCATACCTTGAGCGCCGGGCTCCTCCTGTCGTCGACGCTGAGCCTGGTCATCGCGGCCGCCACGGTCGCACTGAATCTCGGTCTGATCACCAGCACGATGCAGGGGGCGCTCATCCTCGTGGCGATCATCACCTGCTTCGTCGCGCCTGTCCTGTTCAACCGATTCCTGCCGCCGCGGGAGAAGAAGCCGACGAAGGTGTCGATCATCGGCGCCAATCACATCACCCTGCCGGTCTCGCTCGACCTGCTGAAGGAGGGGTTCGCAGTGGATTTGTTCAGCGCCCAGCCCTCCGGACTGGAATCGAAGGAGGAGCAGTACAAGCGCTATCCGCTCAGGGAACTGCCTCGGCTCGATATCGTCTCGCTCACGGACAGGCAAGCCTTCGATGCCGACATCCTCGTGTGCGGGTCGCTGGACGATCAGCTGAATATGCAGGTGGCCCGACATGCGCGCAAGATCGGGATCGAGCGGATCATCGTGCGCCTCGAGGACCCCGAGCGCATGGAGCAGGCGCAGGAGGAAGGCTTCGCCGTCTTCTCGACCCTGTATGCTTCCAGGACGCTGCTGCGAGGGATGGTGCAATATCCGGGCGCTGTCGGTCTGATCACCACCGACGATTCGATCCAGGAGGTCGTCGTCCGCAATCCTGCATACAATAACGTGATGCTCAAGGATATGCCGGTATTGGGACCGGCGCTCGTGCTTAGAATATACAGAGGCAAATCTTTCATCATTCCGCATGGTTCGACAGCCGTGCTGGTCGGGGACCGATTGCTCGTCAGCGGCGATCCGGAGCATATCGAGCAGATGAAGCAGGCGTTGCAATAGAGTTGCCAGGCGATCCTGCACCGGGATCGCAGACACCAGGTTGACGTTACGTTGCCTGTGCATCCGCCGCTTGCAACTGACGCAAGCAGCCGCGATGATCTACACGAAGTCGTTATGCGCTTGATGCTTATGCATCCGATGCTCGCAACTGCCGCAAGAAGCCATTAGGTTCCGCACAGCCAAAATTTAATCCTAACGCAAAAAAAGGAATTTGACCATGTCGTCTCGAATATGTAGTAAGCAAAATCTTTTGTGAGAAAGTCGGGAAATAAGGAGGATGTGCCATGAGCTTCTGTTGCGGAGCGAGCATGATTGGCACCCGAGGAACTCTGAAGCATATACGGACGCGCATCCAGAACGTTCCGCTGCTGTTCTGTCCGGTATGTCACCGGGTGGAGGTTCATTACCTGATCGAAACAGAATACGAGATACTGGCCGAATACGCTCATGGCGATGGTGCGATCGAGATCGACTTCGATGATTACGTCGACCTGAAGCATACAGCTTTGCTATACGAGAATTGTGTCAATGATGAGGACGAGGATCCGCTGTCGATCGTGCGCAATCAGATCGATATGGCGCTTGACCTCCTGCCTGTGGCGAAGTCGATCGGCGACGCCGAATGGGAGGAGCAGCTCAAGACAAGGCTGCACGTTCTCGGACAGCGGTACCACAAGCTGACCAACAAGAATAAACTGGGCGGATTGAGATAACCGAATGATATGGACTGGCGCCTCACTTGAGGCGCTTTGCTTTTTCGCCGTGTTTCATTCACAGCCTTCACACATGCTTGTTATCTGGTTCGGCAGTGTCGCTGCGTCCGATAGACTGATGGATAAGCAGCAAACATGGACCTGCATCTTCAACCCCCACAAAACGCTGCAACACGACGAATGTTTATGATGTGAGGTGGAACGGTTGCTGCTCGTACTTTTATCCAAATTTCTCGGCAGGCAACATTCCATGCGTGAAACTGGCGCAAGCGAACTGCCTGTTGAGATCCAGGTGGCAAGAATTCAGCAAGGGGATGTCAGACTGCGCAATCAATTCATAACGGACTATCAGCCTCTCGTGGCGAAGATCACAAGCCGCTTCTGCAAGCGTTACATCGACCCGAGTAAGGATGATGAATACAGCGTTGCCCTGATGGCGTTCAACGAAGCGATCAACCAGTACACGAGGGATGCGGGGGTGACTTTCTTCAGCTTCGCCGAAACGGTCATCAGGAGGCGGCTGATCGACCATCTGCGCAAGGAAAACCGCCATCGTCATCTCGTGCCCTACAGCGCCCTGGAGTTCGAGGGCGAGGATCACTGTCTGGACAATCCGCTCGAGATTCAACAGTCGATCGAACGATATGAACAGGAGAAGCTGCGGCTTGACCGCACTCAGGAGATATCCGAATATGCGGAGATGCTCGGAAGTTTCGGCATCTCCTTCCGCGACCTTGCCGAACTGTCGCCGAAGCATCAGGATTCGCGCAGCACGATGCTTGCGATCGGCAGGGAGATCGCGGCGAATGAGCAGTGGATGAACGTGTTGCTCACGAAGAAGATGCTGCCGATCAAGGAAATGGCGGAATACTTCCCGGTTTCGCGCAAGACGCTGGAGCGGAATCGCAAGTACATCATCGCCATCGCGCTGGTGGCGTACGGCGTGTTTCCACATCTGCAGGACTATCTGCAGATCCGGGATATGGCGGGAAAGGAGGAGAGCGAATGAACAGGGGCATCGTCATGGAAGTGTCGAGACGCACGGCTGTCATCATGACGCAGGATGGCCGCTTCCTGAAGCTGAAGGTATCACCCGATGTGCAGATCGGACAGGAGATCGAGGTCGCTTCAGGGGCAGCGTCCAGGATGCATGTTGTGCGTTGGATGTCCGTAGCCGCTGCCGTGTTGCTTATCCTGGGCTCGCTCTCCGCCTGGTCCCTGGATCGCGTCCGCACCAGCGGAACGGTGGCGGCGGTGGCATATGTCACGATTGACATCAACCCGAGCGTGGAGTTCGGTGTGGATGAGCGGGCTCACGTCGTGGAGGCGGTCGGCATCAACGATGAGGGTCGGCGGCTGCTGCGGGAGATCGATGTGCTCGGGCGCGAGGTGGAGGAAGCGACGGAAGAGCTGATCGTTCGGGCCAAGCCCTATATCGATCGTTATGCGGAGACCGGGTACGGAGAGATCGTCATCGCCAGCACGATCGTTGCGGACAGGATCACCCTCGATCCGAAGGAGTTGCAGGAGAAGGTGAAGTCGGTCGTCTATCGAGTCGTGCAGTACGACGCGTTGGCGGAAGAGACGTCAGTGCCCGGAGGGGACGGGATGGCGGAGCAAGGTGCAGCGGATGCGGCTTCGTCAGCCTCGCAGCTGCAGGAGACCGATGCCGCGGCTCGGCAGAAGCCGATCAAGGTCGCGGCGCTGAACGTGCCGAAGGAAGTGCGCGAGGACGCGAAGGAGAAGGGCATATCCGCAGGCAAGCTGGCGGTTGGTCTCATCATCGCGGACAGGACCGGGCGAGAGATGCCGATCGCCGATATCGCGAGCAAGTCGATCACTCAGCTCGTTGAAGAGAACGGCTGGCTGGAATCGCTGCTGCAGCAGGATCAGGATTCGATCCGTGAGAATCTCGAGCAGCTGTACCGGAAGAGCATCAAGGGCAAGAGCAACATCGGCCTCGAGAAGCCGGTATCCTGGTTGCAGGACGATGGCAGCAGGAACAGCGGCGGCAAGAGCAACAGCGGCAAAGGTGACAGCAACCGTGACGATGATCGCGGAAAGAACAGTGGTAGCAAGAGTGACGGCAACCGTGACGATGGTCGCGGCAAGAACGGCGGCGGCAAGAGTGATGGCAGGCGCGACGACGACCGCGACAAGAACAGTGGCGGCAAGAGTGACGGCATCCGTGGCGATGATCGCGGCAAGAACGGCGGTGGCAAGAGTGACGGCAGACGCGACGATGACCGCGGCAAGAACAGCGGCGGGAAAGGTAACAGCAGCCGTGATAATGACAGCGGCAAGAGCAACGATGGCAAGAGTGGCAGCAGTCGTGACGACGACCGGGGCAAGAGCGACAGCGGCGAAGGCAACGGCAGCCGTGATGATGGTCGCAGCAAGAACAGTGGCGGCAAGAGTGACGGCGGACGCGACGATGACCGCGGCAAAAGCAACAGCGGCAAGAGTGGCAGCAGTCGTGACGACGACCGGGGCAAAAGCAACAGCGGCGGGAAAGGTAACAGCAGCCGTGATAATGACCGCGGCAAAAGCAACAGCGGCAAAGGCAACAGCAACATTCGCGACACCCGAGGAGAATCTGGCAACGTCAGGAACAGCTTGCTGAGCAACATCGGCAGGAGCTCCGACGGTGACAAGAGCGGTGGAGACCGAAAGGACGATGGTCGAGGTCACGGCAGTGCCAGCAAAGGCAGCGGCAGCAGGAGCAACAGCTCAAGCGATACTGGCAAGGCCGACCAAGGCCGTCAGGATCTGCGCTGGCAGATCAGAAACTTGATCCATACATGAACCTGACGGGGCTGACTCGTCAGACAGTGATGACCACTGGCTGACGCGCGCAGCCCTTTTTTCAAGTGAAAGAAGCGATAAAATCTTCTCTCATGCAAACCAAGGCGGACGGAGCAGACAGCGAGACGATAAAATCGCGTCTCAGGGAGCGCCGAGGTGCCCGGAAGCGCCAGGAGTCGATTATATCATGTCCATGGCAATGAAAGCGCGATATTGCTGATTGAGAACCGATCATCGCGATGCTACAATGTTGAGTAATCTCAACTTTTCGACAACTTCAGATCGCGCACAAAAGGGATGCACCTGATTGACGAATAGAGGAAAACCATTCTGCCTTGTCTGCAAGGCGTTTGGTTTTTTCTTATGTTCCCAACCTTACGGACAGCAAGAGGAGAGAGCGTGACATGTGGAAAGCGGCGAAGAAGAGTTCTCCATACCGCAAGCATATGCGTACGGGAATCATAGAGGGCATCCCGGCGATGATCATCTTCATGACCCTGGGCGGACCCTATCTCACCGGTTACCTGCTCTATCTGGGGGCATCCTCGGTGGAGGTCGGGATTGCTTCGGCGATTCCTGCCCTGTCCAATGTGATGCAGCTGGTATCCGCGCTGGCGATGCAATACCTGACCAACCGCAAACTCGTTCTCTTCATCTTCGCCAGCCTGCATCGCATCCTGTGGGTGGCAACGGGCCTTATTCCGTTTATCTTGCCTGAGGACATCCGGGTGACCGCCTACCTCGTGTTGATGCTGGTCGCCCATCTCTGCAACGCGGCTGGCGGCGTCGTCTGGTCCTCGCTGATCGCCGACATCGTCCCGGCGAAGGTAAGGGGCTCGTACTTCGGCATTCGCAATGCGCTGCTCAACACCGCAGGGAGCATATCGCTCTTCGCCAGCGGGCTTATGCTGGACCATTACGGAGAGGAGATCGGATATGCCTTTATCTACATCGTGTGCGGAATCGCCGCGGTCATCAACATCTACGCGCTGTTCCAATATCCGAACGTCGATTTCGAGAAATCCCGGGAAACGGACATCGTCAAGCGATTCATGCTGCCGCTTCGCGATCAGGCCTTTTTCAAAACCTCGATGTTTATCGCCATCTTCCTGTTCTTCTACGGATGCGTGGTGCCTTTCTTCAATTATCTGATGCTGGATGTGCTGATGATCAGCTATTCCTGGGTATCGATCATCACGATCATTCATTACGTGGCGATGATCTTCGCGTACTATTTCTGGGGAAGGCTGAACAGCCGTTTCTCGGCCAGGCAGCTGCTGCTCTGGGCGCTTCCGATCATCGGGCTGTCCTGTCTGGCCTGGGGGCTTGTCGGATGGTTGCCCGCGCTGCCCGTCCTGATGCTGATCCATATCCTGCTCGGCGCAGGGCTCGGCGGGTACAACCTGCTGAACTTTACCTTTGTCATCGGCGATACGCCCAAGGCGGACAGACCGGTGTATATCGGGGTGTTCACGGCATTGACGGGACTGACGACCTTCGCGGGCTCCACCTTGGGCGGCGTGGTCTTCGACTGGCTGGCCACGATGTCGACGAAGCTGCAGCTGTATGGGATGACGCTGTCGATCGGTCTGGTGCTTGTCCTGATGATGGCGATATGGGGCAAGCGCGTGTTCGGCGCCAGCTGGACCGTTGCGCGGCAGCGGGCGCGAACCGTTGGCAGGCCAGGTCGGGGAGGATGAGGGCGATCAGCCTTCCTCCACCGTCGCCTTGGTCTGGGCGAAGAAGGCCTTGATCGCCAGCTCCGCCGCGCCGACGGCGGCGGATTTCATCGCGAGCTTGGAGAAGACGATGTGCACGCGCTTGTGATGATATTGCAGGCTTCGCTGTTCGACGCACGCCAGCATCGAAGCCTCGATCCACGGCTTGATCAGCGACAGCCGATTGCCGATGACCACGAGCTCGGGGTTGAATGTGTTGATCACATTGGCGATGCCGATGCCGAGATAGTATCCAACCTCCTCGAACAGCCGGATGATGCCCTCGTCCCCTTTCTCGGCCATCGACACAAGCGCATCCAGCGTAAGCTCTTGCCCGGCTTCCTGCTGGCCGGATGCCGCCCTGCGCTCTTGCAGGTATCGCGCTGCCCGCAGCAGAAGCGCGTTCTCCGAGGCGTAGAGCTCCCAGCACCCGCGATTGCCGCATGAGCATGGCAGCCCATCCATATGGATGGTCATGTGCCCCATCTCGCCGGAGAATCCGGAGAATCCCCGGTACAGCGCGTTGTTCACGACGATGCCGACGCCGATGCCGATGCCGGCGCTGACGTAGATCATATCCCTGGCGGCGCGATAGTCGCCGTAGGATTTCTCACCCAGCGCGCCGACATTCGCTTCGTTGTCGATCGTCACAGGCAGCCGGAACTCCTGCTCGATCGCCGCCCTGAGATCCACCTTCCGCCACTTCAGGTTCGGAGCGGACAGGATCCGCCCCTCGGCATCGACAAGCCCGGGCACGCCGATGCCGATGCCGACCACGCCGTACGGGCTGTCCGGCGCGCTGTCCAACGCCCAGCGTATCGAGTCGGTCAGCTGGGACAGGGCCCGCTCATATTGCAGATCAAGCAGCGGCACCCTGCGCTCTTTGACGATCTGTCCCTTCAGATCGGTCAGGACGGTTAGGATATAGTTGACGCCCAGATCCACGCCGATGGCATAACCCGCCTCGTTGTTAAACAGCAGCATGACCGGCTTGCGCCCGCCGCTCGAGGCTCCCGGACCCGTCTCATAGACGAGCTGGCTCTCGATAAGCTCCGTTACGAGATTGGAGACCGTCGCCTTGTTCAGCCCCGTCTTCTCCGAGATCGCGGCTCTGGAGACCGGCGATTCGGCGATGATCGTCTCCAGAATAATGGATTTATTCAACTTTTTCATCAAATGCAGATCTCCGGTTACTTTCACACGTCTCCACCCCATGTCTTCGCTATCCCTGGATTTTATCTGTCTGTTGCCAGCCTGCCTGCTTCATGGAGCCGCGGTTGCCAACGGTTGAAGATGAAGACAAGCCGCTATTCCCATACTATCCAAAGTTCATCGCAAAATACAGACTTAAACTTAGTTTATCGTATCGACAAACTAAGTCAAGAGTGGTAAGATGAATTCTGGATAGACTATTAAAGTTTAAGAAGGCCGCGTGGATCATCGTGGATCGGATGCGGTCTTTGAGAAAGCACATTGGAGGGATAGTTAGATGGCTTATTTTGAAAGCGTCGGCAAGATTCAGTACGAAGGCAGAAACAGTGACAACCCGCTCGCATTCAAGCACTACAATCCGCAACAGGTTGTGCTCGGCAAGACGATGGAAGAGCATCTGAGATTTGCTGTCGCCTATTGGCATACGTTTACCGCCAACGGCTCCGACCCGTTCGGCGCAGGCACGATGATCCGTCCGTGGGATCGTTACACCGCGATGGACCTGGCGAAGGCGCGCGTGGAGGCTTCGTTCGAATTCTATGAGAAGCTGGGTGCGCCGTACTTCTGCTTCCATGACCGCGACATCGCTCCGGAAGGCAGCACGCTGAAGGAAACCAACGCGAACCTCGACGAGATCGTGGCCCTGATCAAGGATCACATGAAATCCAGCAACGTCAAGCTGCTCTGGAACACGGCCAACATGTTCACCAACCCTCGCTTCGTATTCGGCGCAGCGACGACCTCCAACGCGGATGTATACGCATACGCCGCAGCGCAGGTGAAGAAGGCTCTGGAGCACGCGGTGGAGCTCGGCGCTGAGAACTATGTATTCTGGGGCGGCCGCGAAGGCTATGAGTCGCTGCTGAACACGGACATGGAGTTCGAGCTGGACAATCTGGCGCGCTTCTTCCATATGGCCGTCGACTATGCGAAGGAGATCGGATTCAAGGGTCAGTTCCTGATCGAGCCGAAGCCGAAGGAGCCGACCAAGCATCAATACGACTTCGACGCGGCGACCACCATCGCATTCCTCCAGAAATACGGCCTGAAGGATCACTTCAAGCTGAATCTGGAAGCCAACCATGCTACGCTCGCCGGCCATACGTTCGAGCATGAGCTGCGCGTCGCGCGCATCAACGGCATGCTCGGATCGATCGATGCGAACCAGGGCGACCTGCTGCTCGGCTGGGATACGGACGAATTCCCGACGGACCTGTACTCGGTGACGCTCGCGATGTACGAGATCCTGAAGAACGGAGGACTCGCACCGGGCGGCGTGAACTTCGACGCGAAGGTGCGCCGTCAGTCCTTCGAGCCGGAAGACCTGTTCTACGCCCATATCGCAGGTATGGACAGCTTCGCGATCGGCCTGAAGGTAGCGGCGAAGCTGATCGAGGACAAAGTGCTCGACAGATTCATCGAAGAGCGCTATGCATCCTTCAGGACAGGCATCGGAGCGGACATCGTATCCGGCAAGGCGAACTTCAAGACGCTGGAGCAATACGCGCTTGGTCTGGGCGAGATCAAGCTGCAGTCCGGCCGTCTCGAGGTCATCCGCAATACGCTGAACCAATATCTGCTTAACGTGGAGTGATCCGCCGCGTCAGCGAACAGGAGGATATCCGTGTCATCCACAGGGGCGATGGGATATCCTCTTTTTTCGCATCAGGCGATGCGATCTCGTATCATCTGATGAGCAGGTGATGCTCGATCGCAATATGATGGCAAGCGGCTGCGTGCGGATATTTGTCCGCGATGTCTGTCAGCCATCAGGCCAGTTATCCTGTGAAGGTGTGGAAAGGTATAAAGATGTGGTTGGGTGTGAAAGGAGCGAATGTTGCAGATGAAATATGTCATTGGTGTCGACCTCGGCACAAGCGCGGTGAAGGTCCTGCTGGTAAGCAGCGAGGGTGAGGTGGCGATGGAAGCTTCCGAGGAGTATCCGCTCCATCAGCCGAGATCCGGTTACAGCGAGCAGGATCCGGAGGATTGGGTGCGCGGCACGATCGCTGCGCTGAACTCGGTGGTGAAGCAATCCGGCGTGAATCCCGAGCTGATCGAAGGGATCAGCTTCTCCGGCCAGATGCACGGGCTGGTGCTGCTGGATCAGGAGCTGAAGCCGCTGCGCCACGCCATCCTCTGGAATGACACGCGCACGACTGAGCAATGCCGCCAGATCGAGCACACGCTGGGCGACGATCTGCTGCGCATCACGAAGAATCCGGCGCTCGAGGGCTTCACGCTGCCGAAGATCCTGTGGGTGAAGCAGCATGAGCCGGAGCTGTTCGCCAGGGCGAAGGTCTTCGTGCTGCCGAAGGACTACCTGCGCTACCGCCTGACCGGACAGATCCATATGGACTATTCGGATGCCGCAGGCACGCTGCTGCTGGATGTGGCGAACAAGGTATGGAGCGATCGGGTGCTGGCGGCATTCGACCTGCCGGCATCGCTGTGCCCGCCGCTCGTGGAATCGCACGGGTATGTCGGCAACCTGTTGCCGGAGATCGCGCAGGCAACGGGACTGACGACTGCGACCCGGGTGTTCGCCGGCGGAGCGGACAATGCCTGCGGCGCCATCGGCTCGGGCATCCTGCAGGCCGGACTGACGATGGCCAGCATCGGCACGTCGGGCGTCGTGCTGTCGTATGAAGACAACAAGAACCAGGACTTCGGCGGCAAGGTGCACTTCTTCAACCATGGCAAGCAGGACGCTTACTACGCGATGGGCGTCACGCTGGCCGCCGGTTACAGCATGAGCTGGTTCAGGAACACCTTCGCCCCGGGCAAGAGCTTCTCCGAGCTTCTGGCGCGGGTGAGCGAGGTGCCGCCCGGATCGAACGGGCTGATCTTCACGCCGTATCTGGTCGGTGAACGGACGCCGCATGCGGATGCGGTCATCCGGGCCAGCTTCATCGGGCTGGACGGCTCACATACGCTCGACGATATGGGTAGAGCGGTGATGGAAGGCATCACCTTCTCGCTGAACGAGTCGATCGAGCTGTTCCGCCAGGCCGGCATCAAGATCGACCGCATCGTCTCCATCGGGGGCGGGGCGAAGAACGAGGACTGGCTGCATATGCAGGCGGATATCTTCAACGCGGAGATCGTGCAGCTGGCCAACGAGCAAGGACCCGGTATGGGAGCTGCGATGCTTGCGGCGCTCGGCTGCGGTTGGTTCGCATCGCTGGAGGAGTGCGCGGCGAAGTTCATTCGCCACGCGAAGACGTACAAGCCGGATGCGGAGCGCGTCCGCACGTATGCGAAGCTGTTTGACATTTACAAGCAGGTCTATGGGCAGACGAAGTCGCTGAACGAACAGCTCGCCGCCTTCCGTCCGTAATCAACGGGCAACCGACATGAGGATGCCGGACCTGAGATCCGGATGCATAATCCTGCCTTTACTGAACACAATAAGCCTATCAGTCGCAAGTAACATCCCAGTAAAGTAAAGGTCAGGTGATAGTTGTGGCAAAACTTGCCCAGATACTCATGATCATCGGGGCTTTGAACTGGCTCCTCATCGGCTTGTTTGAATGGGACCTGGTGACAGCCATCTTCGGTGGAGAAGTCGTTCGGGATTCCTCGATGCTCAGCAGGATCATATACGGAATTGTAGGCTTGGCTGGCCTGTACGGGATCTCTTTCCTGTTCCGCGATCGGGTCTCTACCTGAGGATGCCAGGGATGTGGCTTCGGGCCAGCACAGTTTCATATCCGCAGGACAAGGGGAGTCCGCACTGTCAGTGATGACGGTCGGACTCCCCTTCTTCGTGGCGCGGGGGCTGTGAGCCGCCCAGGCTTTTACTCCTTCTGGAGCATATCCATGAGCGCAGGCGGTAGCTCGAACTTCTGATTGCCGAGGCCGAAGATCAGACTCGGCTCGTCCGATGGCTGAAGGGACTTGATCTGCTTGATCTCCTCATGCAGGCGCTGCATCTTCCGATCCAGCTCGCTCGCCATATCCGCCGCTTCCTTCAATTCTTGCAGCAGATGTGGCGGAACGGATTTGTCATACTTGTAGAAAATCTTGTGCTCCAGGCTCGCCCAGAAATCCATCGCGATCGTGCGGATCTGGATCTCCACATCGACCAGCTCCGTCCTGTCCGACATGAACACGGGCACCTTGACCTGCATGTGCAGGCTCTGGTAGCCATTGGGCTTCGGATTCTTGATATAATCCTTGATCGCCACGACCGTCACGTCGTCCTGCTTCTGCAGCATCTCGCTGACGGTATAAATGTCCGAGAGGAAGGAGCAGGTGATCCTGAGGCCCGCGATATCCTTGATGTTCTCGCGAATCTCCTGAAGCGAGGTTCCGCAGCCCTTGCGGACGATCTTGTTCAGGATGCTCTCCAGCGACTTGACGCGCGACTTCGTATGTTCGATCGGGTTGTATTCGTGCAGCAGCTGAAATTCTTCCTTCAGAATCTCGACCTTCGTCTCCATCTCATCCAGCGCGAACTTGTACATCATGATGAAACGGGTGATTTCGTTCTTGAGTGCCTTGAAACGTTCCAGTTGAAGATTGTTCATGATCGGCATTCCTTTCTGTGGATCTTGCGTCTGGCCCATGATCACGTAGCTGCGGCCTTGCCTGCGGAATGGATACATGTTCTATGATACACGATTTGCGTATAGATTTCCTGTCTCGCACGAATACTGGTAACATCAGCAGGGACATATCCGGCCGGGGCGGGCATCCTTGAAGGGGCTGCCGGGTTACTTGAAGGGGCTGCCGGGTTAAAGGAAGCGGTCAGGATGTGGAGGAAGACCTGTGGATCACCATGGAAAGGAGCATCTCGATGAGACTGGCAATCGCGCTGACGGCGCTGCTCTTGATCGGCACCGGCCTGCATCATCTGGCGGGAGACGGCAATCTGGCGTTGACGGTTGCCTCTGAGTCCATGAAGCTGCAAACCCCGCTGGTGAACAGCGAAGGACAGACGATCGGTCAGGCCGTGCTGATGGAGACCGCGGCTGGAGTTCTTGTGCACGTGGAAGCGCAAGGGTTGCCGCCGGGCTGGCATGCGCTGCATATTCACGAATACGGCGCCTGCGAGGCGCCGACGTTTGAATCCGCCGGGAGCCATTTCAACCCGGGCAAGCGGAAGCATGGCTATGACCATCCGCAAGGTTACCACGCGGGAGACCTGACGAATATCCATGTCGACCAGAGCGGCTCGCTTGCGGTGGAGCTGTTCACCGACCGGGTGACACTGCTGCCGGATCAGGAGCATTCGCTCCTGAAACAAGGCGGGACGGCGCTCATCATCCATGAGGGTCCGGATGATTACCGCACGGACCCGTCGGGCGGAGCGGGGAAGCGTCTGGCCTGCGCCGTCATCGGAAAGTAAAAACAGGTGCCAGGGATGTCCCTGCACCTGTTCTTCATTAGAGAGGGTTGTCATCCAGACCCCGTCAGGCCTGGCGACCGTTGGGATGATCGGGGAGGATCTGTTGCCGCCGCTTATAAAGCGAACGTGCGAGAGATGATCACCAACAGGATGAAAAGTACGAGGATCGAACCGACGGATGTGTAAAATCCCTGTCCTACAGCGCTCATGATATCGACTCCTTCCTGATCTGGGATAGTGCATCATATGCGCCTGACACGTTCCTGGTATAGATACCTGTCACGACTTGCCCCGCAACCCCTCATGCTGCCCTGATCATCTCACTCTGATCCTGGCGATGCAGGAAGGCAGCTGAAAGAATAGATCCTCGTTCAGACCATTGCATCCAGACCACTGACCTGATTGACTTTTCCAGACCATCATGATACCCGGCCGCCGACGGCGTCTCCAGGACTCGCCATGGCCGGGTATTCCTGATGTTGGATTTGAACTTCATCTGCGAATGACCGGAGCAGCCCTTCCCAGCAGCTCGGCGCGGGCGGTGCTCCAGGCGAGGGTGATGACGGATTGGGCTTGCCATACGTTCCTGGCCAGCAGCCTGAGGGCGATGGCGGACGGCCCGGACAGGCTGACTCCCCAGTACACGTCCGGCGGCGAGCCGACGGACAGGCGGATGCGCCTGACGATGTCCTCGTTGCATCCGGGCGCCCAGATCCACAGCGTCGCATGATGGGTATACCCTTCCAGGGCCCCGATCTCCTCCAGGCGATGGTGGCCCGGCTCAAGCAGGAAGTGGTCCCAGTTTACGAGCACACCCTCTCTGCAAGCCGCCGTCAACGAATCATGCGAGGTGAAGGCAAATCGCTCTCCATGATGCGTGCGGCCCGGCGTCGTTACCTCACCATAGAAGACGATCGCATCCTGCGCCAGGTCGAAGCGCGTCTCGGAGATGAATCGGCTGTCCCGATAGGGAATGGTCGGCTCCGGGAAATATTCCAGCACGGCGCCGCTTCCCACGCTGAACCGCTGGGTGAGCCGTCCTGCTCCGAGCGGCGTCGGGTGAATCTTCGTACAGGACTGATTGGTCAGATAGACATGGCTGTCTGGCTCCAGTCGAAAGTCCAGATCATAATGGTCGCCGTCCAGGATCCCCGGCGAAGCGTCCATCAAATGCACGTACAGCGCATTCGGCTCCTCCGGCAAGCGGAAAGTCTTGGCGATCTTGAGCGGAGCGGTGTGATACTGATCGATCAGGACCGTTCTGCCGCGCCGCTGCGCGAAGCGGGCGGACAGTCTGGAGGTGACGCGCGCCGTCCCGTCAGGAATGATGGACGATGCGGTGCGCATGGATGCCGCTGTCCGCCAGCTGGTGCTCGATCCAGTGAACGATCTCGGACAGCCCTTCGCCGCTCATCAGGTTGCTGAATACATACGGTCGGTTGCCGCGCATGCGCTCCGTGTCTTCCTTCATCACCTGCAGGCTGGCGCCGACGTAAGGAGCCAGATCGATCTTGTTGATGATGAGCAGGTCCGAGCGAATGATGCCGGGGCCGCCCTTGCGCGGGATCTTCTCTCCCTGGGCAACGTCAATGATATAGATGAAACGGTCGACCAGCTCCGGGCTGAAGGCAGCAGCCAGATTGTCTCCCCCGCTCTCGATGAGGATGATCTCGAGATCCGGGAACCTCTCCTCCAGTTGCTCAACGGCTTCAAAGTTCATCGAAGCATCCTCGCGGATGGCGGTATGCGGGCAGCCGCCGGTCTCGATGCCGATGATCCGGTCAGCCGGCAGCGCATCCTGGCGCAGGAGGATCTCCGCATCTTCCCTGGTATAGATGTCATTGGTGATGACGGCCAGGCTGTAATGATCGCGCATCATCTTGCTCAGCTTCTCGACCAGCGCGGTCTTGCCCGAGCCTACCGGTCCGCCGATGCCGATGCGTATCGGCCGGTTCAGCACCCCGACCGGGGTGTTCCACTCATGGTGGTGATGGTGATGGCCTGTTCCTTGGCACATATCGATTCCTCCTTGGTATACATGGACAAAATGGTCAACCATGCATGCCGCTGCTCCCACAACGACTGCGCAGCACATGACTCAGCTCATGAACAGTCTGGAGTACAGCGTCTCATGGTTCATCGCCGCTATCTCCTGCGCGAAGCTGAAGCTGTGCATCTGTTCCGGATCCATATGGGATACCGCGTTCCACTCCCGCTCGATCACCGGGAACATGCTCGTCAGGATCGCCTGGCCTTCGGTCTGGCCGAGCGACATGAGGCGAAGCGCGCTGCCCACCATCATGTTGACGCTGCTGTACAGATATCCGGTCACCGCATCGTTCAGATCGATCTCCAGGTGATAGTTGATGTACGCGTGGATGATCGGCAGTGTGCCGCTGCTGTGATGGCGCTCCAGCGCATCCTTGAGCTTGTCGAAGTCCATCCACGGGTGCAGGGTCGTCGCCAGCTTGAACAGGCGCCGTCCCATCTTCTGCAGGCCTTCCCGCGATTCCCTCGCGAGCCGCTGCGCCTGGACGATGCTGTCCAGCCTGGCGACCTTGTCGAGATTCCCCTCCCGGAGAGCGAGGTAGCAGCCTTTGATGGCCAATCCTTCGACGCGCGTCAGATTGCTGTGCAGCTGGCTTTCGATGAAGGCGGCCAGCTGCGGGCGGTTCGTGATTCGCCCTTCCTGCACATAGGTTTCCAGTCCAAATGAATGTGAGAAGCTGCCGATCGGCAACGCGGAATCCAGGAGCTGCACATAGGCGAGCAGACGTGTTCCCTTCTCCATGGCTGTATGCCACCCCTCCTGATGGTTCTTGATGGACGATTCCTGAAGGCTGCTTCCTAGAACAGGAAGTATCGCTGCGCCATCGGCAGCGTCTGTGCGGGCTCGCAGGTCACGAGCTGGCCGTCGACGGTCACCTCGTATGTTTCCGGATTCACTTCGATCCTGGGCGTCGCACTGTTGTGGATCATGTCCCGCTTGGTGATATTTCGACAATTCTTGACCGGCTCGACCCATTTCTTCAGGCCGAGCTGCCGTTGCACCCCGGCCTCACAGGCGGCCTGGGAGACGAAGGTGACGCATGTGGCGGCCGGCGCAGCACCGTATGCGCCGAACATCGGTCTGCCGAAGACCGGCTGGGGCGTCGGGATCGATGCGTTGGGATCACCCATCTGCGCGTAATTGATCATCCCGCCCTTGATGATGAGGTCCGGCTTGACGCCGAAGAACATCGGGTCCCACAGCACCAGATCGGCCAGCTTGCCGGGTTCGACGCTGCCGACGAGATGGGAGATGCCGTGGGTGATCGCCGGATTGATCGTATACTTGGCCACGTAGCGCTTGATGCGGAAGTTGTCGCCATTCGTCCCGGCATCCTCAGGCAATGGCCCCCGCTGCTTCTTCATCTTGTCGGCGGTCTGCCAGGTGCGGATGATGACTTCGCCGACGCGGCCCATCGCCTGCGAATCGGAGCTGATCATGCTGAATACGCCAAGGTCGTGAAGGATGTCCTCGGCGGCGATCGTCTCCGGCCGGATGCGGGAATCGGCGAACGCCACGTCCTCCGGGATGCTGGAGTCGAGATGGTGGCAGACCATCAGCATATCCAGATGCTCCTCGATCGTGTTGACCGTGAAGGGGCGCGTCGGATTGGTGGAGGACGGCAGCACGTTCAGCTCGGCGGCTGCCTTGATGATGTCCGGCGCATGCCCTCCGCCAGCGCCTTCGGTATGGTACGTATGGATCGTCCGGCCGCCTATGGCCCGCAGCGTGTCCTCGACGAAGCCGGCCTCGTTCAGGGTGTCGGTGTGAATCGCCACCTGCACGTCATACTGGTCGGCCACGCTCAGGCAATTGTCGATGGCGGCGGGCGTCGTCCCCCAGTCCTCATGCAGCTTGAGCCCGATGGCACCGGCCTGGATCTGCTCGATCAGCGGCTCCGGGAAGGCGCTGTTGCCCTTGCCGAGGAAGCCGAGATTGACGGGAAACGCCTCGGCCGCCTGCAGCATCCGGTGCATGTACCATGCCCCCGGCGTGCAGGTGGTGGCGTTCGTCCCGGTCGCGGGCCCCGTTCCGCCGCCGATCATCGTCGTGATGCCGGAAGCCAGCGCCTCCTCGATCTGCTGCGGGCAGATGAAGTGGATATGCGCATCGATGCCGCCTGCGGTGACGATCTTGCCCTCGCCCGCAACCACCTCGGTGGCGGCGCCGATGATCAGATCGGGATGGACGCCGTCCATCGTATCGGGATTGCCCGACTTGCCGATGGCGACGATGCGGCCATCCCGGATGCCGATATCCCCCTTGACGATGCCCCAGTGGTCGATGATGACGGCATTGGTGATGACCAGATCCAGGGCTCCTTCCGCTCTGGTGACGCGGGAGGATTGGCCCATGCCGTCGCGGATGACCTTGCCTCCGCCGAACTTGCTCTCATCGCCGTAGACCGTATAGTCGTGCTCGATCACCGCCCACAGCTCGGTGTCGGCGAGCCGGATCGCGTCGCCGGTCGTCGGGCCGTACATGGAGGCGTAGGATTCGCGGGAGATTCTAGCCACGTCTCTCCCCTCCCTTCCATTGAGAGATGACCTGCTCCAGCCTGGCGTTGTCCGGCGTCGGGTCGACAGGTCCGTTCGTCAGCCCGTTCAACCCGTATACTTCCCTGGTGCCGCCCAGGCTGACGAGCGTCACCGGCTTCTCCTCGCCGGGCTCGAAGCGAACGGCCGTGCCGGAAGGGATATCGAGCCGCATGCCCCAGGCGGCGGCGCGGTCGAACTTCAACGCCCTGTTCACCTCGAAGAAATGAAAATGAGATCCGACCTGGACCGGTCGGTCGCCCGTATGGGTGACGATGAGCGTTACCGTATTGCGGCCGGCATTGAGCTCGATCTCGCCGGCTGCGGTGCGAATCTCACCAGGGTTCATCATGTCCTCTCCTTTTACATTGACAAATGGTGGTGCACTTCCTGGCCTGGTATGGTCTGGCTGTCCTGGTCAGGCTGCCATGCGCAGAACGTCGATCCGCATACAAGGAAATGGTGCCTGGGTGCGCCCATGGCGCTCCGGACCAGGCTGGATGGGTGATCATCCTGCTCCATGCTCCAGGGACCGTCATCCTCGTATCGGTTCGTGCACCGTGACCAGCTTCGTGCCATCCGGGAAGGTCGCTTCCACCTGCACCTCGCGGATCAGGCCGGCTACGCCTTCCATCACATCATCCACGCTCAGGATCCGGGTTCCGCGCTGCATGAGCTCGGCAACCGACAGACCGTCGCGCGCTCCCTCCAGGATCTCGCTGGTGATCAGCGCCATCGCTTCGGGATAGTTCAGCTTCACCCCTCGTTCTTTTCTTCTGCGGGCCAGATCGGCGGCCACGGTGATCATCAGCTTCTCTTTCTCATGTTGTGTCAGGTACATACCGACTCACTGCCTTTCCGAATGAACCTGTGAAAATGATTATTCAGTGTAATAATAACTTACACCAATTTGAGGTGACAACGAAAAAAATCTGATCATATCGATAAACAGACTGGATAGAAATGAGAATACCTGACATAAAATTGGCAGTTGCAGGTGAAAGTGAAAGGTTATCGCCCTTATGGTGTTATTTATATTGACATTGATTTGAAGCAGAAGCTATAATCGGAACTGCGAACAATCAGGAAAAATATGACTGAAATGTTCGTGAATGAGAAAAAGAGGATGAAAAAGGGAGAGAAGCCTATGAAGAGAAAAAACAGAAAATGGGTTCTATTGCTTATCGTCGGTCTGATGATCGCAGTGACAGGCTGCGGCGGTACGTCAGGCACACCGGCGAGCGGGGGCAACCAGACAACCAGCGGGGGCGGTTCGAGCGGAGGGAGCAGCACGGGCAGCGGCTCAGGGAGCAGTTCGGGGAGCGGCGATGACAACGGAGAGATCAAGGTGGGCATCCTGCACAGCCTGAGCGGTACGATGGCGATCAGCGAGGTGTCGGTGCATGATGCGGAGCTGATGGCGATCGAGGAGATCAATGCCGCAGGCGGCGTGCTGGGCAAGAAGCTCGTGCCGATCATCGAGGACGGCGCATCCGAGCCGGCGGTGTTCGCCGAGAAGGCGCGGAAGCTCATCCAGCAGGATGGCGTGGCGACGGTCTTCGGCGGCTGGACCTCGGCGAGCCGCAAGGCGATGCTGCCGGTGTTCGAGGAGCTGAACGGACTGCTCTGGTATCCGGTGCAGTACGAAGGCCTAGAGGCTTCCCCGAACATCTTCTACACGGGAGCCACGACGAACCAGCAGATCGTGCCGTCCGTCACCTGGCTGCTGGAGAACCGGGGAACGAAGTTCTTCCTGCTCGGCTCCGACTACGTGTTCCCGCGCACGGCGAACATGATCATCAAGGCGCAGCTGGCAGCCGAAGGAGGCGAAGTCGCAGGCGAGGAGTACACGGCGCTCGGTCACACGGATTACAGCACGGTCATCAGCAAGATCATCGCGGCAGATCCGGATGTCATCTATAACACGCTGAACGGCGACAGCAACGTGGCGTTCTTCAAGCAGCTGAAGGATGCCGGCATCACCGCCGATGACATCACGGTGCTCTCGGTCAGCGTGGCGGAGGAAGAGATCCGCGGCATCGGCGCGGATGTGCTGGAAGGCCATCTGGCCGCATGGAACTATTATCAGACGACGGATACGCCGGAGAACAAGACGTTCGTGGCGAATTACAAGGCGAAGTACGGTGAGAACCGCGTCACCGCGGACCCGATCGAGGCCGGCTACATCGCCGTCTACCTCTGGGCGGCTGCCGTGGAGAAGGCGGGCACGACCGATGTGGATGCGGTCAGGGAAGCGGCCAAGGGACTGGAGTTCGTCGGTCCGGGCGGCAAGGTGACGATCGACGGAGACAACCAGCATATCTACAAGACGGTGCGCATCGGCCAGGTCCAATCGGACGGTCAGTTCCTCGAGCTGTGGAACTCCGGCGAGCCGGTCAAGCCGGACCCGTATCTCGAGACCTACGAATGGGCAGCCGGACTGTCCGCCGGAAGCTGAGCAGATGGAGAGCTGCAGCCCGCGTTGCTTGACGCGGGCTGCAGTTGCAGAAGTTTTCCTGACCACACTACAGTGAAGCGGGGCGAGACAGATGGCACTTGTGCTTCAGCAAATCTTCAACGGTCTGAGCGTCAGTTCGATCCTGCTCCTGATCGCGCTCGGACTCGCGATCACCTTCGGCTTGATGAAAGTCATCAACATGGCGCACGGCGAACTGATCATGATCGGAGCCTACACCGCCTATGTGGTGCAGGGTCTGTTTGCTTCCTATATGCCCGCGTCGGCATTTGACTGGTACTTCGTCGTCGCGATTCCCGCCGCTTTCCTCGTGGCCGCCCTGTTCGGGCTCGTGCTGGAAATGACGATGATCCGCTACCTGTACGGACGTCCTCTTGACAGCCTGCTGGCCACCTGGGGAGTCGGCATGATCCTGCAGCAGCTGGCGCGCAGCATATTCGGCGCGCCGAATGTGGCGGTGACCAGCCCGAGCTGGCTGAACGGAGGGCTGATGATCATGCCGGGGCTGACCTTGACGTACAAGCGACTGTTCATCATCGGACTCGTCATCGTCTGTCTCCTCTGCATGTTTCTGTACATTTACCGCTCGGCGGCCGGAAGGCGCATGCGGGCCGTCATGCAGAATCGCGACATGGCCGCAAGTCTCGGCATCTCGACGAGGAAGGTCGATGCGGCCACGTTCGCGATCGGGGCGGGCATCGGAGGGGTTGCCGGCTGCGCCCTGTCGCTCATGGGCCCGATCGGTCCGGCGCTGGGCACCTATTATATCGTGGATGCGTTTATGGTCGTGGTGTTGGGCGGTGTCGGCAAGCTGCTGGGTACGGTTCTTGGCGCCCTGGGCATGGGACTGGCCAACACGCTGTTCGAATCTTTTACCGATGCGTCGATCGGCAAGGTGTTCGTCTTTATCGCCGTGATCGCCTTCCTGCAATGGAGGCCGACAGGCTTCGTCTCCTTGCGCACGAGATCGCTTGACACAACGGATTAAGGAGGCGGTAAGGTTTGCGTATATCAGAGAAGCTCAGCATGAACAGCAGGTGGCGGCTCATCGCCTATCTGGCATTGGCCGCCGTCTTGCTCGCCGCCCCCCTGTATCTGTCGGACTTCCGGCTGAGCCTGCTGGCCAAGTTTCTCGCCTATGCGATCCTGGCGGTCGGACTCGATCTGATCTGGGGCTATACCGGCATCCTGAGCCTGGGGCAAGGCGTGTTCTTCGGCATCGGCGCCTACTGCATGGCGATGTATCTGAAGCTGGAGGCGACGGGCGGCAAGCTGCCCGACTTCATGCAGTGGAGCGGCGTCACGTCTTTGCCCTGGTGGTGGCAGCCATTCCATTACATGTGGGTGGCGGTGCTGCTCGCTGTGCTGCTGCCGATGCTGCTCGCGGCGCTGCTCGGGTGGTTCACCTTCCGCAACCGGATCAAAGGGGTGTACTTCACGATCCTGACGCAGGCGCTCGTGATCATCATGACGACGCTGCTCATCGGGCAGCAGGGCTACACCGGCGGCACCAACGGCATCACCAATTTCAGCACGGTGCTGGGCAACCCGATCAGTGAGCCGGGCACACGGCTGTCCCTCTATTTCATCACCCTGTTCGCGCTGATCGGCGTCTTCCTGCTCTGCCGCTGGCTGGTCACCAGCCGCTTCGGTCAGGTGCTCAGGGCGATCCGCGACGGAGAGAACCGGGTCAGGTTCCTCGGGTATGATCCCGCCGCTTACAAGATCTTCGTATTCAGCGTATCCGCGGGCATAGCGGGCATGGCCGGGATGCTGGCCGTCTACCACGTTGGCATCATCGCCCCGTCGATGATCGGCATCGTGCCATCGATTGAGATGGCGCTGTGGGTCGCCATCGGCGGTCGGGGTACGCTCATCGGCGCGGTGATCGGCGCCCTGGCGCTGAACTGGGGCAAGAGCCTGTTCAGCGAGGCGTACCCGGATATGTGGCCGTATTTCATGGGGCTGATGCTCATCCTCGTCGTCGTCCTGCTGCCCAGAGGGATCGTCGGGCTGGCGGACAGCCTCAGGAAGCTGGCGGTCCGGAGGAGGAAGCACGGGGAGCGCGCAGGCGGCAATCTGCCGGTCATCCGGGAAAGCGATGGCTGAACCGGCCGCATATCAGCTTGGCCGACGTGTATCATGGAGGGAAAGTGAATGTCGAACGTTGGTCCGGTCTTTCGGGAAAGAGATGGCTGATCTGGACCATGGTTTGGTTGCAACCAGCCACTTATCCGCTCGGCGGATCGGGTGTTTCAAACCGGGAAGGTGGATGTTGAAAAGGTTGGAACGGATTCAGGAAGTCGAGATGCAGAAGCCGGAGAAGAGTGTGGGTTGCACGTGGCTTTTCGCTGATGGAGTCAGGCAATTAACATTGATAAGGAGGATAAGCGATGAGCGCGCAAGCAGAGACGATCTTGTCATCCGAGAAGGTGACGGTTGATTTTGACGGGTTCAAGGCTGTGAATGAGATGGATTTTGAGCTGAAGAGAGGAGAGCTGAGGTTCCTGATCGGGCCGAACGGCGCCGGCAAGACGACGATGCTCGACTGCCTGTGCGGCAAGGTGCGTCCAAGCAAGGGGAGGATCCTGTTCCGCGGCAAGGTCGAGCTGACGAGCTTGAGTGAGCACCGGATCGCCAGGCTGGGCATCGGCCGCAAATTCCAGGCTCCGTCGGTATTCCTCGACCTGACGGTGGAGGAGAATCTGGAGCTGGCGATGCACCGTGACAAGAGCGTGCGTTATCTGCTGCGCGTGCGCAGACAGGATCGGCAGCGCATCGACGAGAGGCTCGAGATGATCGGCCTGGCGGACAAACGGCATGTGCGCGCCGGCGTGCTGTCCCATGGGGAGAAGCAGTGGCTGGAGATCGGGATGATCCTGATGCTTGAGCCGGATGTCGTGCTGCTCGATGAACCGGTGGCCGGCATGAGCGATGAGGAAACGATGAAGACGGGTGAGCTGCTGCGGCGCATCGCCGGGGATCGCTCCATCGTCGTCGTGGAGCATGATATGGAGTTCGTCCGACAGTTCGCCAGCAAGGTGACGGTGATGCACGAAGGGCGGCTGCTGAAGGAAGGAACGATGGAAGAGATCCAGCGCGACAAGCGGGTGGCAGAGGTGTATCTCGGCGGAAGGCGTGAGAATCATGCTGCATGTTCGACAGCTTGAGTCGGGATATGGCGAGAGCCTCGTCATACGCGGCGTGAATCTGGAGGTTGGCGAGGGCCAGGTCGTCTGCGTCCTCGGACGCAACGGCGTCGGCAAGACGACGCTGCTCAAGACGATCATGGGCATCCTGAAGACGCGCGCTGGCGAGGTGGAGTTCGCCGGCAGGCGGATGACGAAGGAGGGGCCGCATGTTCGGGCGCGCGCCGGCATGGGCTACGTGCCGCAGGGGCGGGACATCTTCCCGCAGCTGACGGTACAGGAGAATCTGCTGCTTGGTCTGGAAGCGGGGCGCGCCGAGGGCGGGACCATACCGGAGGACATCTATGCCATGTTTCCGTCGCTGCCATCGCTCCTGAAGCGGCGCGGCGGCGATCTGAGCGGCGGCCAGCAGCAGCAGCTGGCGATCGCGCGGGCGCTCGTCACGCGGCCGGAGCTGCTCATCCTCGACGAGCCGACGGAGGGCATCCAGCCGAACATCGTCGAGGACATCCGCGCCGCGATCCGCCAGATCAAGGACAGCGGTGTGGCCGTCCTGCTCGTCGAGCAGAATCTGGAGTTCGTGCGGCAGGCGGCGGATTATTTCTACATGATGGAGAAGGGCGCGATCGTCGCCGAGGGAACGATCGACCGGCTGGATGATGCCGATGTGCTGCAGCATCTGACGGTATAGGGCATGACGGGGAGCCGCCCAGGTCATAGGGTCACCGGATCGTGACGCCTCTTTCCCTGACACGACACCGTTCGCTCCGGATACGCCTTGGTTGATGAGCTGCCCTCGCCCGGCGATGGGGAAGGCAGCTTTCGTGTATGAACAGGTCAGCCGGTGTTTGCTGGTTGGCCTTTTTTTGTTCGCGCGATCCTGGTGACGGTCATTTCCGGATAAAAAAGTGCTAATATGGAAGGGTGCGGAGTATGAGTAAGTGAGGGATCGGTGATGAGGAAAGTGGTCGTCACCCTGATGCTGATCTCTGCAGCCATGACCGGATGCGGCAGGGCAGAAGTGACGGTCGAACAGGCGATGCAAAGTGCCCGCATCCGCTATGACAAGATCCTGGAAGTGGCGGATCTGGATCAGGATCACAGGCTGGTGTTTTATCGGAATGACCAGCATCTGGAGCTTGGCTGGCTGGATTGCGCCAGGAACATATGCAGATGGATCGATGGCGCCCGTGAAACGAGGGGCACCGGCATCGTGTCCGCCAGTTACAGACGGATCGCGGACAGCTGGCCGATCTTTATCGGCGAGGTGAGGGATACCAGGGTCAACCGGGTGGAAGTGAGAACGGGCGATGCCGTATACGAGGCGATCATCATCCCGCTGACCGATGCCGCCAGATACTGGTATGTGATTCCGGACAAGCCGAAGGGCCTGTATTCGGAGATTGTGTTCTGCCAGGACGCCGAGGCTGTGTACAGACTTCAGGGAATGTATTGAAGACGAAGGTGGGAGAGCTTGCTGAAGGTATTCGTTTACGGCACGTTGCTGCCGGGAGAAGCCAACTATCCCGTCGTGGAGCCGTATGTGGTGGAGGCCAGGCCCGGAACGTTGCGCGGCACGCTGTATGATTACGGCCCATACCCGGGGCTGGTGCTGGATGATGGAGGTCTGGTGGAAGGCGAGTGGCTGACGCTGCGGGAGGAAGCGCTGGCCCCGATGGACGAGCTGGAGGGGTACCATGGTCCTGGACAGGACAATGAGTATGAGCGGGTGCTCGTCGTGGACGCCTTTGATCCGCGGCTGTCCGGCTGGGTGTATGTGTGGAACGATTCGCGGGGGTGTCCGCGCATTCCGGACGGCTCCTGGCGCAATCAGGTGCGGCGCAAGGGCAGGAAGCCGGATGAGCGATGACGGTGCTGGCAGGCATGGCTGGCTGTATGTTAGGGACCAGGCCGAGCAGTCGGTTGGCGCTCGCAAGAACAGTTCGGTCAAGGTCTGGACGGCTGACAGGTGAAGGTTCTGCCTGGCGACTCGGTCGGTGCCGCACATGATTCCATGGATTCATCGGCAACGGATCGGCAAGGAAGCTGGCGGGATAAGTGCCTAAGTGGCATCAACCGGGCTTTGAAGGTCCTGTGAACATCGCGGACCCCAAATTGACCGGGAACCTTTCAAACGTCTATACTGCAGTTATATGATGAATAAGGCTGTGTTTCAAACGGTTGTTGCTGACCATCGGATGGCCTGGAGCCAACGGAAAGTGGATTCTTTATTATGACGAGATGCCAACGTGGATAGCAGTTCCTGTCTCCCGTCATCCACAACACCGAAGATAAAACAGAGCCATATGAATAAACGTGTGAGGAGCGGCTGACATCGATGATACTGGCGTTGTTCAAATTGTTGGGATTTGCGATCTTGCTCGTGATCGTCATCGGGATCCTGATCATCCTGGGGTTGTTTAACAAGGTGCTCAGGTTCCTCGGTCTGAGCAGGCCCGGAACCTCCATCCACACGGCCGGAGGAAGCTTCGGCAGAGCGGGATTCAGCGGGGGGCGCGGCGTTGAGCTGTGTCCAAGCTGCGGCCAGCCGATCGTCGTGGGCAAGCAGCCCGGAGCCTGTCCGAAGTGCGGCACGCTGCTGGGCCGCAATCAGGAGGGCAAACTGCTCATCCGCATCAATTAAGGCTTCGATCGAGGCTTCGACGGGTTGCTGAAAGCGGGTCGGACCGTTCTAGGCGAAGAACGGTTGTCTGCAGATCATTCGGTGGCCGGACGCAGATGATGAGGCTGGATGCCGGGTCGCGCCTGAGCGCAAGTCTCATCATCTGCGAATATGCAGAACGTGCTGGGAGAGGATGCAGAGCATGCGTTTGAAGGGAAGCGGCAGGCTTGTCGCTGCGCTGGCGATGGTGACTCTGTGGCTGCTGATGGGAACAGAGGTCAACGCCATGGCCGCCATTCATGATCATCATCCGGGCGGTGCCTTGCAGGAGGCGGGAATGTCCTGGGTGGTCTTTTCCTATATCCTGAAGGTCATCTATTACCTGACCTTTACAACGCTTGCCGGATGGGTGCTGTGGAGCGAGGCGATGGTGCGGTTCGGAGCGCAGGAGACCAGGGTTCGGGACATCGGCGCGCTGTTCGTCCGTTTGTATTTCCTGGCCTGCCTGGGGTATGCGTTTGTGTACCTGTACGACCTGCAGCTCAGCGTCAACATGGACTTCCTGAAGGCGTTGTTCGGCTACGTGCAGGGATGGTCGTATATCGCCCTTGGCGCCTTCGCGCTGGGCAGCGTGTTCGTCCTGTTCCGGAACAGGACGCTGGATCTGGTCTGGATCGTGCTGCTTGCGGCTGCGACTGGTCTCGGCGGCCACAGCTCCAGCTATCCGATGCGGTGGCTGACGTTGCCGTCGTATGTGATCCACTGGATCGCGGTGTCCGTGTGGCTGGGCGGGATCCTCTTCGCGGTGTATATGCTGAGGAAGGCCGGGGACAGGCGGCAGGCCTGGCTGCCTGTTGTGTCGCGGGCGGCGACAGGCTCGGTCATCGCGCTGGCTGTGACAGGTACGGTCGATGCGGTCGTTTACCTGCCTTCCATCGAATACGTTTACGGCACGCCTTGGGGCAGATGGCTGCTGATCAAGCTGGGCGCTGTGGCTCTGGTGTTGATCATCGGCTTCTTCGTGCGCCGGGCGTGGAAGAAGCGCGGGGCAGGGCTTGGCCGCCTGCTGAAGCTGGAGCTGGGGGCTCTTGCCCTGGTGCTGCTGGTCGTCGGAGCGATGACCTCGCAGCATCCGACGCCGCATGAGAAGCCATTGGACTGGCATGTGATGGGCGCCGACATCCACATGACGCTTCAGATCACACCGAATCAGCCAGGCATCAATTCCTTCGTCGTCAAGGTATGGTTGCCCGAGGAGCAGTCCGGACCGCAATCCGTAGCGCTGACCCTGCAGCGCGGCGATGGGCCGCCTCGACCGGTCGCTCTTGCGCCGGTGGAGAATGAATACACGCTGTCGTTCCCCGGCTTCATCGAGCATCGTTTCAGGGGGCAGGGTGCGCAGCTCGATCGCCCGGGCGCCTGGACGGCCCGCGTGATCGTCACGGATGAGCATGGCAAGGTGACGGAGTATGAACGGGAGTTCGAGGCTTGGTGAGAGACCGTTGCATTTCCAGATCGAACATGTTATAGTACGGGTAATCTGAATATGATGGACTTGAAATTGCTGTGATGGAGAAGAGTAGGCAGAGCTTGGCCAACAGGGAGGAGGCGCCGGAGATTGAGAGCGCCGCCGGGATGCGAGGTTGCTGAAGTTCGCTCCGGAGCAGTCCCCTGAAACGTTCGCGATGGCTCGATCACGCGCAGATACGGCGGATCGGAGCAACCGGCGATTCGCAAGTAGGGGGTACCGGCTGGAACCGTTAACTTCCATAGAGCGACAGCCTTGTCATGCGCTTCGACATGCGGGGATCCGGAGAAGCGGGTCTCTGGGGAAGCGGGATGGAAGGCTGTAACAAGGGTGGTACCACGGACTCTTTCGTCCCTTATGAGGCGAAGGAGTCTTTTTTGTTGAGTTGCTTAGCAATCAAAGGAGGTTCGATTCACACATGAAAGAGAAGCTTAAGGCATTGAAGGAAGCTGCCCTGGCCGAGCTTGCGCAGGCGGACTCGCAGCAAGCGCTCAGCGATCTGCGCGTCAAGTATATGGGCAAGAAAGGCGCCCTGACCGAGGTATTGCGCGGGATGGGAGCACTGTCAGCGGAAGAGAGACCCGTCATCGGGCAGCTGGCAAACGAGGTAAGAGCGGAGATCGAGCGCGTGCTCGAGCAGAAGCTGTCCGAGCTCGAACGCCTGGAGACGGAGCGCCGCCTCGCCTCGGAGACGATCGATGTGACGCTGCCGGGCAGGAGGCCCGCGCAAGGCGCGGCGCATCCGCTGAACAAGGTGATTCGCGAGATCGAGGACATCTTCCTCGGCATGGGCTATTCGATCGCGGAAGGGCCCGAGCTGGAGCACGACTATTACAATTTCGAAGCGCTGAACCTGCCGAAGAATCACCCGGCGCGCGACATGCAGGATTCGTTCTATGTGACGGAGGAGCTGCTCATGCGCACGCATACGTCGCCGGTGCAGGTGCGCACGATGGAGCGCATGAAGGGCGAGGTGCCGGTCAAGATCATCTGCCCGGGACGCGTCTACCGTCGCGACGAGGACGATGCGACGCACTCGCATGTATTTACGCAGATCGAAGGGCTCGTCATCGACAGGAACATCCGCATGAGCGACCTGAAGGGGACCCTGCTCCAGTTCGCGCAGGAGATGTTCGGACGCGATACGAAGATTCGCATGCGGCCGAGCTTCTTCCCGTTCACCGAGCCGAGCGCTGAGGTGGACGTCAGCTGCGTCATGTGCCGCGGTGAGGGCTGCCGCGTGTGCAAGCATACCGGATGGCTCGAGATTCTTGGCTCCGGCATGGTGCACCCGCGCGTGCTGGAGATGGCGGGCTATGATCCGGCGGAGTATCGTGGTTTCGCCTTCGGCATGGGTGTGGAGCGGATCGCGATGCTGAAGTACGGCATTGATGACATCCGGCATTTCTATATGAACGATCTGAGATTCTTGCGGCAATTTGCCCATCTGTAAGGAAAGGAGAGGCGAACACAAGTGAAGGTATCCATGCAATGGCTGTCCCAATATGTGGACTTGAGCGGATATACGGGAGAAGAACTGGCGGAGAAGCTGACGCGCAGCGGCATCGAGGTGGATGTCGTGGAGAAGCGCAACCGCGGCGTCAGCGGAGTAGTCGTCGGCTATGTGAAGACGCGTGAGAAGCATCCCAATGCGGACAAATTAAGCCTGTGTACGGTGGACGTGGGGGAGGACGAGCTGCTGCAGATCGTCTGCGGGGCTCCGAATGTCGCGGCAGGGCAGAAGGTTCCGGTGGCGAAGATCGGGGCGGTGCTGCCGGGCGATTTCAAGATCAAGAAGGCGAAGCTGCGCGGCGTTGAGTCGCAGGGCATGATCTGCTCGGCGAAGGAGCTGGGCATGAACGACAAGCTGTTGCCGAAGGAGATCCAGGAGGGCATTCTCGTGCTGCCTGAACAAGCGGAGATCGGCACGGATATCACGGAGCTCCTGGCGCTGAACGATGAGGTGCTGGAGCTGGATCTGACGCCGAACCGTTCGGATTGTCTCAGCATGATCGGGGTGGCGTATGAGATCGCGGCGATCCTGGGGCGTGAGGTGAAGCTGCCTGAGGCCTCGCTGGAGGAAAGGGGATCGAAGCGCGCGGCAGACGAGTTCAGCGTCTCGATCGAGGCGGCTGACGCCTGCTCGATGTACACGGCCCGCCTCATCGAGGGCGTGAAGATCGGTCCGTCCCCGCTCTGGTTGCAGAACCGCCTGATGGCTGCCGGCATCCGGCCGATCAACAACGTCGTCGACGTGACGAACTATGTGATGCTCGAATATGGGCAGCCGCTGCACGCATTTGACGCGGATCGCCTGGCGGGTGGCCGCATCCGGGTGCGCTATGCGGAGTCTGGCGAGGTGCTCACGACCCTGGACGATCAGGAGCGCAAGCTGGAGCCGCACATGCTCGTCATCGCTGACGCGGAGAAGGCGGTGGCGCTGGCCGGGGTCATGGGCGGCGCCAATTCGGAAGTGACGCCGGGAACGACGCGCATCCTGCTCGAGTCAGCCAAGTTCGACGGCGGCACCGTGCGCAAGACGTCGCGTCAGCTCGGGCTGCGCTCCGAATCGAGCCTGCGCTTCGAGAAGGAAGTGAATCCGGAGTCGGTGATCGCCGCGCTGAATCGCGCAGCCGCGCTGATCGTCGAGGTCGCTGGCGGCGAGCACGCGCAGGGGATCACCCAGGCGGTCGCACGCACTTTCGAGGCGGCGAAGATCCGGCTAGGCGTGAAGCGGGTCAACGACTACCTCGGCACGGAGCTGAGCCTGTCCGAGATCAGGGGGATACTCGATCGGTTGCATTTCACTTATGAGGAGCAAGACGGGGATCTTGTCGTGGAGGTGCCGCTGCGTCGCGGAGACATTACGCGCGATGTCGATCTGATCGAGGAGATCGCGCGCCTGCATGGCTATGACCACATCCCGAGCACGCCGATCACCGGAGTGACGACGCCTGGCTCGCGCACCTATGGTCAGCGCATCCGGCTGGAAGTGAGCCGCTATCTGAACGGGACAGGGCTGCATGAAGCGATCCTGTACTCCTTCACGCATCCGGATCGGATCGCCGAGTGGCGCGGCCTGTACCCTGACGTGAAGCCGGTGCAGCTGGCGATGCCGATGAGCACGGAGCGAAGCGTGCTGCGCACGAGCCTCATTCCGCATCTGATCGATACGGCTGTCTACAATCGCAACCGCAATATCGACGATGTCGCCGTCTTTGAGATTGGCAAGGTGTTCCTGACGGATGAGGAAGTGCTGACCAGGCAGCCGGAGGAGAAATTCCTCGTCAGCGCCCTGTGGACGGGCAGGGCAGCTGCGGATCATTGGAGCGGCAAGGCGCGCAAGGTGGATTTCTATGACCTGAAGGGTGTGCTGGACGGGTTGCTTGCGCATCTGGCGATTCGTGATGCGGAATATCGGGCGGTGGCCCAGGACGGCCTGCATCCGGGACGGGCAGCCGAGATCCGGATCGGCGGACGCCGCGCCGGCGTGATCGGGCAGCTGCACCCGGAGCTTCAGCGCCGTTATGATCTGGATGACACGTATGTGTGGGAGCTGGAGCTGGACGCATTGGCGGACGCCGCCGATATCTCCATTACTTACGAGGCCCTGCCGAAGTATCCGTCGATCCAGCGCGATATCGCGATCGTCGTGGATCGGGGCGTGCCTGCGGCCAGCCTGACGGCGGCAGTTCGCGAGGCGGGCGGCGACTGGCTGAAGTCCGTCGAGGTGTTCGACGTATATGTCGGAGATCGGCTGGGCAGCGACAAGAAGAGCGTCGCTTTGTCGCTTGTCTATCGCGATGAGGAGCGAACCTTGACGGATGATGAAGTGAATGAGCGAAATCAGGCGGTTATCGACCATCTGGAACAGACATTCTCCGCACAGCTCCGAAAATAGGCCTTGCAGCGGAAGGAAATTGCGGAGCGAACAGCGAATTCATAAGGGAAAAGGCGCGTGCAGGAGGGGCCAAGCATGAAGTCTCAAGATCGTACCAGTGTTCAGGTCGAAATATTCGGCACCAAATATAAATTGCTTGCCGACTCGGCGTCGTCAGCCAGCTACGTGACGATGGTCGCAGCTCGCGTGAACGAGCAGATGCATGCACTCGCCGCCCAGAATCCTCGTCTGGACATCGCCCGTCTGGCTGTGCTTACGGCGATCAATATCTCAGATGAGATGCTGAAGATGAAGGAGCAGCTGGAGCGGGCGAACGCCATAGCGATGGACAAAAAGAATCAGGAGCTGAGCGAACTGCGGAGTCGTTATGATGAGGCGGTTCGCGAGGCTGATGAACTGCGGAGTCAATATGACGAGGCAGTTCGTGAAGCTGGCGAGCTGCGCGCGAAGCAGGAGCAGACGGCGCGGGAGCTGGCGGAAGCGAGGCAGCAACGGGAAGCCGCGCAGCAGGAGCTTCAGGCACTCCGCAGTCAATATGATAAGGTCGTGCGCGAGTCTGGCGAGCTGCGCAGTCAGTATGAAGAAGCGGTACGCGGAGCGGATGAGCTGCGCGATCAATATAATGAAGCGATTCGCGAGGCTGGCGAACTGCGGAGTCGCTACGATGAGGCGCTTCGCGAGAATGGTGAACTGCGAAGTCAGTATGACGGGGCGGTTCGCGAGAACGACGAACTGCGCTCGAAGCAGGAGCAGACGGCGCGGGAGCTGGCGCAGGCACAGCAGCAGCGGGAAGCGGCGCAGCAGGAGCTGCAGACGCTGCGCGCGAAGCAGGAGCAGACAGCGCGGGAGCTGGCGGAAGCGCGGCAGCAGCGGGAAGCGGCGAAGCAGGAGCTGCAGGCGCTGCGCGCGAAGCAGGAGCAGACAGCGCGGGAGCTGGCGGAGACGCGGCAGCAGCGGGAAGCGGCGCAGCAGGAGCTGCAGGCGCTGCGCGCGAAGCAGGAGCAGACAGCGCGGGAGCTGGCAGAGGCGCGGCAGCAGCGGGAAGCGGCGCAGCAGGAGCTGCAGGCGCTGCGCGCGAAGCAGGAGCAGACGGCACAGGAGCTGGTCAAGGCACAAGAGGCTGTCAGCAGTCTCGAGGCCAGCAAGAACGATGCTGTGCGTGAACTGCAAGAGCTGCGAGCTTCGTACAAGGAGATCGAGGAGCAGCTGCTTGAACAGATGCAGCGTTATGAGGATATCGAGCGTTCCTATGGTGAGCTGAGCGACCGCAACAGCCAGCTTCAGCAGGAACTGAACGCGTTGAACCATCGTTATGAGGCCAAGGAACGCGAACTCGGCGAGGCCATCCAACAACATCGTGGCTTGCAACAGGAGCTTGACGATATGTGCAGCAGGCACGATGAACTGCAACAGGAGCTCGGCGAATTGCGCAGAAAACATGACAAAGTGCAGCAAGAGCTTGGCGAGTTGACGCAGCGACATGCCGATCTGCGGCGTGAGCATGAAGACCTCGGCAAGCGACATGCCGAACTGCGGCGTGAGCATGACGGTCTCAACAAGCGACATGCCGAACTGCGGCGTGAGCATGACGACCTCAGCGAGCGATATACCGATCTGCGGCGCGAACACGATAACCTGAGCCAGCTTCATGACGGATTGCAGCATGAACATGATGACCTCAGCAGGCATCATGATGCGCTGCAGCATGATTACGACGAGCTTGGAAGACAACGCGATGAAGTGCGGCGTGAACTTGCTGAATTAAGCCAGCGGCATCAGGAAGCGCAGCAGGAACTGCATGAAGTAAGCAGGCGGTATGCGGACATGCAGCAGGAGCTGGAAACCTTGAAGCAGGAGCGGGAGCAGTTGCAAGCAGAGCTGCGAGAGGTTGAGCTCCGCCTGAGCGAGGCGGCCGCTGCAGCGGAATCCAACTCCGATCAGTCGATCTACGAGGAATACGAGAAGCTGAAACAGGAATACGCGAAGCTGCAGCAAGAATTCAATGAATGGATCGAATTCACCGAAGAGGAGCTTCGGAACCTGTAACAGGCTTGAACAAGCGCAAACTCCCTTGCCATGATCACTCCTTCAATCAGACAGGGTTGATCATCGGACAAGGGAGTTTTTTCAGGTTGCTGCTGCTGCCGAATCGAACATGGTTACGTTGTATCGAATCGCCTGAGAGACGATATTTTCTTCTCTCACGCCGCTTCGGCCGCCTCGGAACGCCTGAGAGAAGATTTTATCTGCTCTCACACCCTGGACGATCCCGATTATTCGTCTTGTGCCCCGCTTCCCATCAGCCGCGCCTCAGAACTCCCGATAGAAATCATCGCGCAGCTCCGACACGGCCAGATAGCATGACTTGCCGCAGAGCAGCCGCGCAGGCACTCTCCATGGCTTGCCATAATAGAAGTCGTCGGCGACCAGTTCGCCATCCGCATAGAGCTGTGCGGCATCGCCGATATAGTCGATGGTGATGAAGCCTTGCGATCCGCTGACGTTCACCTTCAGCCAACTGATCTCCCGCTTGCCGCCAAGATGCAGATGGTCGATATGCCGCGGCACGAAAGGAGGCTCGTCCACCTGCTGGAAGGTGACGACAGGTTCTTCGCAGGGCTGATGGATGACACGCCTCTCGAACCGGCAGCTGTTCCCGTTCCAGTACCAATACCCGTGCTCTCCGTCCTGCACGGAGAAGATGGTGTCTCCTGACCGATACAGGTCGCAACCATCACCGACATACAATTCCCCGTCCAGTCTTCGCAAATATCTAGCCTGGTCCCATGTGAGCGTCACGATCCGGATGCCCTGGGCCTCGAGGATCGAATCCAGACCGGGCTCCGCGCGCAACGTCTCACCGCCGGCCAGGCGGTACTCTGCCGGGATGCCGGGGATCTGAACGAAGAAATAAATATCGCCAGCCTGACACAATGGCTGTGCGGTCGCATATTCCAGCAAGACCCCTGACAGATCCATACGGAACGGCAGGAAGAAGCTGATCTCTCCGCACACGTCGATCGGCGGGAAGATCACGTATCCGGTGTTGATCACGACCCCGTGAAGATCAGCCAGACTCGCATGCCGCTGATAGTGGTTGATAAATACGAAGCCGCTCTTCCCATCGGTGCGCATCACATAACGCAGCGATGTCGTGTCATCGCGCTTCACCGTGTGCTCCGCCTCCACCCGCACCATCGGCGCCAGCCGATCCCCGAAGTCGTGGACGAACAGGTGGAGCAGATTCAACAGCCGGTAATGCTCCCTCACCTCGCCGTACTCCGAGAGCGGCGCCTGAAAGTCGTAGGAGAGGATCGGGTAATCATTCGGATACCCTGTCGCCCGGGATTCCTGAAGCGTCGACAGCTTGCCCAGCTTGTTGGTGCCGCCGTGATACATATAATAGCCAATCAGATTGTTGCCGTCCCCGAGCTTGACGAGCGAGATCGCATAAATATCCATCGGGCGGACCAGCGGCCTGCGATGATGCGTGACCTGCATGCCGCCCCCCAGCTCGCAGGTCGCAAAGGGATAACGGTCATACGGCAATTGCCAGTTATCATCGCTTGCCTGCCTGGGAAGAAGGTCCGCTCCGATGCCCGTATCATTGCGCAAGCCGGTGAAGAAATAATGCGGTGAAGGCGGCAGCTGCTCCAGATGCTGATCCCATGGCGCATCGCAGTACCCTCCGAAGACGGGCACCACCTCTTCGACGGGGATTCTCGCTCCATTGACGGCATTCCATCCCGTCACCGTATAGATCGGGGCGATCATGCCGCATTCCATGGCCAGCTGCTTCAGTGTGCGCAGATGCTCGGCGTCATGCGTCAGCTCATTCTCCAGCTGGACAGCGATGATATTGCCTCCGTCCTTGTAGAACAGCCCCTGCACCTGCTCCGCTATTTTCTCATAAAGAATGCGCACCTTCGCCAGGTACTCCGGATTATTCTCACGCAGCTTGTACGGTTTGCGAAGCAGCCAATCCGGAAATCCTCCGTTCCGGCATTCCCCGTGCGCCCATGGCCCGATCCGGATCACCACATCCAGGCCGACCCTCTTGCACTCCAGGATAAAGGCGCGCAGATCGCGGTCGCCAGTAAAGTCAAATTCCCCTTCAATCTCCTCATGGTAGATCCAGAAGATGTAGGTCGCCACGATCGTGATGCCGCCGGCCTTCATCTTGCACAGCTCTTCATGCCAATATCGCCTGTCATATCGCGAGAAATGAAATTCCCCCATCACGCCGATCCACGGTTTGCCATTGCGCATAAAATACAGGCTGTTGACCTCGATGGTCTCTCCGTCCGGATTGGCTCCGCCGAGGTTCAGGTGACCCTGCCGTATCGTCGGTGGTTGGTAGGCCTTGAATCTGTACATGCACGACATCCTCCCCCTGTTTTTCCTGATGCCATTGTAGCTCATAAGCTGCCCTGTCCGTTAGGAGAATGGGTGTGATAAAATAGCAGAAAATGAACATCTTGCACAGGAGATGAATCATCAAAACATGAGGGCAATCATCGTGCTCCCTTTTAAACTGTACCAACACAAACGTGAACCCGAGCTCCCCATCACCTTGTACAGCTGCGGACAGCACCCCCAGCATGCGCTGCATCGACCGATCGGCTATCCGACCTTTCAATGCATGATATGTTTCTCGGGTGAAGGGTCTTTCAGCTTCGAGCATCAACCCGGGCTTAGGCTCGGGAGAGGGGACATCCTGCTCATCCCGGGCGGAGTCGCCCATGATTATGGACCATGCGGCAAGGAACCGTGGGTACTGGGGTATGTGGGGATCGACGGAACGCTTGTCAAGCCGCTGGTCGAGTCCCTGCGCCTGCCGCTTCTGCAAGCAATAGCAATAAATGAACATGAGCTTGAGCGGTTGGGGGCTGATCTTCAGGAGCTGTGGCATGTGGATGAGCACGGTGGCGAGGATGCTCATCGGATCGCGTCAATCAGGATTTACAGCCTCCTGATCAGCATCGCATCGATCGCGCAACAGGGGATGTCATATCCTCCGACGCGGGGAGATGCCGGCTCGGAGGAACCGATCCGGGAAGCGGTCCGGTTCATGGAGCAGCATTACATGGAGGATATCAGCCTGGCGAATATCGCCGCTGCGGTCGGTTACTCCAGGCAGCATTTTCAGCGGCGCTTCAAGCAGGTCTATGGGATGAGGCCAGGTCAATACCTGCAGCGTCTCAGACTGCTCAAGGGGGCGCAGCTGCTGGAAGTGGAAGCCGGGCTGACGGTAGGAGTGATCGCGGAGATGGTGGGCATGGAGCTGAACTATTTCGTGCGCCTGTTCAAGCGCGAATACGGGATGACTCCAGCCCGATATAGGGCGCACCACCAGGCGCTTACCGCAGCGCATCGTGAGTAGGCGTCTGGATTGCCATGTCATCGGTAGTCGGTTTGTATGAAAAATCGCACACTTCAGCCCGTTTTTGCAGCTTCCGTAGGCGTTTTGTATGAAATATCGTACAAAAAAATGGATGATTACCTGATGAACGGTTATTTTGTATGAAATATCAAACAAAAATGATAATATTTGTATCCATTCAGTTAGTATTGTATGAAAAATCATATAAAATCGTTCCCAAGCTTTTACTGACCGATTTTGTATGAACTTTTATCTTTTTCAATTTTCGTGCGCCATGTTTCTCCGGCAGGTATGATTATCATACACCTAGACTCGGCCCGACCGCTTTAACTGACATAAAAAAGGGACATCCATCGGTCAGTCTCTATCACCGACCTTGAGGATGGTCCCCTGTCATGAACGTATACCTTTTGCCGCGTCTGCCGAAGCTCCTTGAAGATATGCCCATGTCAGTGCAATATCAACCGAGCACACATGCCCGTCAATCATGCATGATGAACGAGATCAAACCTGTATCCAGTATCTCCCTCACTGTACGAACCGCTCCGCGGACATGCCTGTACAGGATCTCAGCAACTGCAGGTCGACTGCGGACGCATCAGTGATTGCTTCGCAGCATCAGCGAGTTCACATCTGTATGCCACTTTATGGTCACTGCACGACCAGCTTCGCGGTCATGCCTGTATGGCCTGCGCCGCAATAGATGTTGCAGATGATCTTGAACGAACCGGCTTCGGTGAATCGGACCACGATCTCCTGGTTGTGGCGCAGCTTGATGTCCGTATCCTCCACCGCGATGCCGTGCGAGCCTTCCGCATTGCGGTAGACGAGCTTGACAGCTTCACCGACTGCCACGGTGTATTCGTCCTGGTCAAACTCGAAGTTGCTGCCGAGGATAACGATCTCCCGTTCTTCGCCGGAAGGGTTGTCGATGACTTCGACTGATGAATTGCCGCTTGATGAATTGTTGCCGCACGCCGCCAGCATCACTCCTAACACCAGTGCGGCCAGAATGAGCTGCAGTTTCTTCCCCATCTTCTTCTCTCCTATCACTAATATTGATCGTAGACAGTATACAACAAAAAGCGGTAACAAGCACGTGCCGAGAAGATCCGCACCGCTGTCCCGCCTTTGTCACATCCATTAGCGGCCATGCTTCATGTCGCGAGGTCCTCATGCGCGGTCCGAAGCACGCGTCCCACCAGGCGACGTTGCGTCAAGAAGGCGAACCGTCAAGCCTCTGTCTTGCATCAGCATTAGGGGATCAGATCATGATTGTCAGGTCAGCCGCACCATCAGCATCAGGTGCCAGGCGCACAATCTGCCTGGATCATCCGTCACAAGATGAGCCTCATTCAGCCCCCTGCGCTCCCGCATCCGAGGACTCGGCGCCAAGGAAAAATTCCTCCATCGTCCAATCGTTCTCATGCAGGATCGCCGCCAGTTCTGTCCCGACATAGCGCAGATGCCAGGGCTCATACTGGTATCCGGTGATGTCTTCCTTGCCAAGCGGATAGCGAATGATGAAGCCATATTCGTGCGCGTGATCGGCCAGCCACAGGGCTTCCGGAGTTCCCGCGAAGCAGTTGTTGGCGGCGCACTTGCCGGAGATGCCCGCCACGTCCATCGCCAGACCGGTGGAATGCTCGCTGTGACCTGGCCTGGCGCTGTACTTGTTGGCAGCTTCTTCGCCGTCGCGGGCGACATATTTCTCATACAGCATCTTCTGGATGGCATACGAGCGGTAGCCGGATACGCCGGCCAGCTCCAGCCCGTCCTTCTTTGCTCCCTCGAACAGCAAGATCAGCGCGTCCGCTGCGATCTTGCGCATGGAATGGACGGTTTCATCCTGATACACGAACGGGATATCGACCTTCACCAGATCGTCCGGCTCGTAGTCTTCAGGCAGCCCGTAGGTTTTGTTCACCAGCACGGCGATCGAGTCGGGATCGGTGATGTCGTAGCTGGCCCGTATCGCATCATAATCCGTCTGCTCCTCCTCCCCGTTGCTCGCAGGCTCCGCCGGATCAACTCCGCCGGCAGAATCGTCCCCTTGGTCTTCGGTCCCCGCGTCGGAACTCGTTTCAGGTTCATGGGGGTCCTCTTCGATAACAGGAACCTCTTCATGGGCTAACCTTTCATCCGATGGCGCATCGGATTGCTCATTGGTTGCGGGAGTTGTACCGCCTGAGCGTCCATCGCCGGAAGCGGCGCAGGAACTCAGGATGATCGAACAGATCAGCACGATGATCGGGTACAACACGCGCCTCCCGCGAATGTGTCGCATCATCGAACACCTCCATATGTTCTCATTATGTCAGATTGGACGAGGGATTTGTAGTGAAATGTTTCAGCCGGGTTTCCCGCGGTAACGGAACGTCATCCGCTATGGATCCAGAATGGCCATGTCCGCAAGGCTGACGGAACGTCAGTGCGTGATTGAGTGAACAGAAACACCTTCCCGGCTCCTCTCGACGCATTAGCGGTTCCGCCTTCCGTTAGCGCTGGTCAAAAGCAGCTTGCAGGCGAAACAGCATTCTGCGTTCCATTCACCCATATCAACCGCCGATGCTCGGCCACAACCGAACACGGCCATCTTGAACGATGTTGTGTCCGGTTTGGGACTTGGCCTCAACCCCTGAATCCTCTATAATGGATAAGCCATATTCATACAAGGAGAATAAGGATGAATGACATGATAAACAGATACACGATACGCAATACGGTGATGTTGGTGCTTCTGGCAGGATTGCTGATCACCGCCGGCTGCGGCCAATCGGCGGATTACCCGAATGATGTGAAGGAGAATCCGTTGGTGACGATCACCATGGAGAGCGGTGGCCAGATCGTGATCGAGCTGGAACCGAAGATCGCGCCGAATACGGTGGCGAATTTTATCTCGCTGGCGAAGCAGGGCTTCTATGACGGCCTGACCTTCCACCGGGTCATCCCGGGCTTCATGATCCAGGGCGGCGATCCGTCGGGCAACGGCAGAGGTGGCCCCGGCTATTCGATCGCGGGGGAGTTCACCCAGAACGGCTTTGAGAACAATCTGCTGCATGAGCGCGGCGTGATCTCCATGGCGCGCACGCAATATCCGGACTCGGCCGGCTCGCAATTCTTCATCATGGTCGAGGCGGCGCCTCATCTGGACGGGCTGTATGCGGCCTTCGGACGGGTCATCGAGGGGATGGAGACGGTGGACGCGATCGTGGCCGTTGATCGCGATCAGAACAACAAGCCGCTGGTAGATCAGCGCATCCAACGGGTGGAAGTCGATACGAGGGGCTATGATTACCCGGAGCCGACCGTCATCAAGTAACGGGCGCACGAACAGCCTGCCATCTGGGCAGGCTGTTCGCGCATGCGGGCAGAAGCAAACGGACAGAAGAGATGAGCGCCTGCCCAGCAGTTCTTGAGCCGGCGATGAGCGGTCCATCTCTTGTGTCCGTGTCTGGGTCAGGACTTCACGACTTGTTGCGGTTGCGGTTATTCTCACCGGTCAGGTCAAAAGGCGTAGCCACCGGTATAAACAGGTCGATGATCCCGATGACGAGCGCAGCCAGGATCGCGCCGATCAGGGACACCTCTACACCGCCGACGATGAACTGGGACACCCAGATGATCGCGGCGCTGACGATGAACCCGACGATGCCCCTGCCGAATGGTGTAACCTTCCTTCCGAAGATCCCCTCGATGATCCAGCCGACGATTGCGATGACCAGCGCGAGGAACAGAGCGCTCCAGAATCCGCCGACCTCAAATGCCGGCACGATGAATCCGACGAGCATCAGAACCAGTGCAGAAACGATAAACCGTACGATTGTTCCAAGCCAATTCATGTGGCATACCACCTCCCTCAATAAATTAATGTTTTCTCCGTTTTTCTCGCGTTTTCGCATGTTTTCATCTTTGACTTCCGAAGCTC
>CALGAO010000071.1 GCA_937957685.1 uncultured Paenibacillaceae bacterium | reverse complement strand
GAGAACTACGAGGCCATGCTCCATTTTGCCTGCGCCTGGATTTGTTTCCGCTGCGCAGAGGTTTTCGGATAGGTACTAAGTATTGCCATCCATTCTTATGACGGCTCTTATTATAATCGTTTTGATGTATATGATCACTTAGGTTTTGATTACTTCTTCAGTCAAGAATATTTCACTTCGCCTGAAATAAAAGGAACATATATTGCTGATGCAGAAGTTTCAAAGATGATTATAGAGAAAACAGAGGCATTCTCTGAACCTGTTTTTATCCATGCCGTTACGATGCAGAATCACGGCCCATATGATGATAACCGATACGAAGGTAACGAAGTGGTAAAGATCACAGGAAATCTTCCTAAACATATGATAGAGATGCTGGAGGTATATACACAGGGAGTTTTTGATGCTGACCAATCATTGAAAATGTTGATTGATTATTATCAGAACAGCGATGAAAAAACCGTTATTTTCTTCTTCGGGGATCATTTGCCTGCATTTTATAATAAAGAAGTCTTTACAATGAGCGGATTAGACATTACTAGTGGTACTCTGGATAGCTTTATTAACAGTCGAAGCATCCCCTATGTCATTTGGTCTAACTATCCTATTGATGTATCTCAACCTGAGTTAATCAGCCCTTCATTCATGAGTCTAACATTAATGGAACTGGCTAACATTCAACCACCGAATTACTTTCAAATGTTGGAGAAGGCTCATGACCATATTGCTGTTTTAGAAAAAAATATCATTGTTGATCAAGACAATCAAACATACTTCGAACGACCGAAACATCTGGAGCCACTATTGCGTGAGTTGGAATTGGTTCAATATGATGCCCTGCTAGGCAGCCAATACTTGAACCAAGACGAAGACTCGATATTGGGAAATGTCAGAAACAAAACGATTAACGAAAATCTAAACCAGGAAATCTATGTTTCTAACTGGGTTCCCGAACGTTTGACAGCCGATCCCAATTGGGATGGTATCATGGGTATCCATGGAAGTAATTTTTTGACCATTACAAAAATGTATGTAAATGAAGTAGAGATTCCAATCGTCTATGGGAATAGTAATTATATTACAACAACTCTGCCGAGAAAATACTATGAATCGCCAGGTGAATTACTAATTCGATTTGAAAATAGTACACCATCCGGCATAGTGTTAGGTTCGTCACAGATCTATAAACTCACCGTCTATGAACCTTAAACAACTCGTTTCTTTCTAATGACATTCTTCTTCTGATAAAATGAGGTAGATACTAAACTCGCAGGTGAATGGATTATGACCAGATCGAGACATTCGTATAATCATTCGACGAGAAACCCAGTCAATTCACAATTCAAGTGGAATCGCTATACTTTCTGGTTCGTAACCGTATGTCTGATTGCATACATTTTTGTTGCGCCTTTTTCAAAAGCACTATTTAACGGCGGTATTCGCAATAATCTGTCCGGTTACATTTTTAATCAACCCATATATGCTGCTTTGATCTTTGCATTCCTGCTTAGCCTATGTTTTGGCTTACTCATGTTGTTCAAGAGCAATCTTGTCCTTTTTCGCAACTCCGCGATTCCATTGCTTCTCGTCTGGCTGCTGCCAGTTTCGTACCTAGTAACCTTGTTGGTATCCGCTGTGTCCACCTCCCAGACGATCCATGCGATCGTCATCCAGTGCATGTACGCCTTCTTCTTCATGTTCGCCATCTTCCTGGCGCGATCTGACAAGGGATCGGCCGTGCTGGCGACAGCGATCATGGGTGTCGGGTATGTGATCGTGATCTTCGGCTTCCTGAACTGGTTCGGGACCCACATCTATCGCGATGCGGTCACCCTGGAGCCGGGGCGCCTGAGACTGACTTCCGTCTTCCAATACGCCAATGCCTATGCCGCCTTTCTGATCGCCCTGTTGCTTGCTTCGCTCTATCTGCTGATCCGTTCCCATCAGCGGATCGTGCAGATCATCACGGCAGCGATGATCGTCCCGACCTTTCTCTCGCTGATCCTGACCTTCTCGCGCGGCGGTCTGGTCATGCTGCCTGTCATCGCCTTTGTCCTGCTGTTCCTGCTGCCGTTCCGTCATCAGCTGATCTTCGTCATCTACAGCGTCGTGGCCGGCCTGATCAGCTTCCTCTGCACACCTTACCTGTCGGACATCGGCCTGCAACAGTTTGAGCAGCCCGCGGCAGGCAGGTATCTGGCGGGGGTTGCGGTGGTGCTGGGAGCATCTCTGCTCTTTGCCGGCTTCGCCCACGTGATGAACCGGTATATCAACCCGAGGTTGGAAGCCGGACTGACTCGAATCGATGTGAAGAGGGCATCCCGATATCTCATTCCCGTCATCGGCGTGGCATGCGGCTGCCTGCTGGCCTTCCTCCTGCTGGAGACCAGCGCGGTCAAGCTGTTGCCGGAGTCCTTGCAGCAGAGAATCTCGAACATCAATCTGGATCAGCACAGCGTGCTCGAAAGAGCGACCTTCTACCGCGACTCGATGAAGATCATCCGGGACTATCCCGTCTTCGGGGCTGGCGGCAGCGCCTGGGCGCAGCTGTATGAACATTATCAGAACAACCCTTATTCGACCACCCAGGCTCACAGCTACTTTATCCAGCACTGGATCGAGACGGGCAGCGTCGGGCTGATCGTCCTGTTAGCATTCATTGCCGTTGTTTATTGGCGATATCTGCGCTATCATCGCATTCATGGAACTGACCGGAACAGCAATCTGTCCGTCGTGTTCTTCATCTTCACGATCGCGATCCTGCTGCACAGCCTGATCGATTTCGACATGTCGTTCGTCTATATCGGCAGTCTCGTCTTCCTGTGTCTGGGTGTTCTGACTGGCGTATCGGGGACGGCCATGGCTTCAGCAGCCTCACTGACCACAAACGGGTGGAAGCGATGGTTGATGCCTGCCCTTGTGATCGGTCTGTCTCTGGTGCTGCTGGTCACTTCGGTCCGCTTCCAGACAGCAGCCAACCATTATGTCGAAGCCCTGGGCAATTCCCGCCAAGGCCAGCTGGACAAGATCCAGACACCGCTCGATCGGGCGATCAGGCAGTTCCAGCATGCGGACTATCTGGGCTACCGGGCCCGGCTGATGCTGGAAGTCTATCGTCAGACCGGTGATGAGCAATATGCGGACGAATTCCTCAAGACGGTGGATCAACTGCTGAAGCGTGAACCCGTCAATCAGGTCGCATGGGATGCCAGGCTGCAGTATTACCTGCACAAGAACGACTGGGCAGAAGCGGCAAACGTCCTGGAAGCCATGCTGGAGCAGGCCCCATGGAATATCACGCTGTACGACACGATGATCAGCGTCAAGCTCCAGCTGGCCAACGAATCTGAATCGTCAACCCGGGATGCCTACATGGATCAGGCGCTCGGCTATTATGAGGAGATCCTGGCGCGCATCGAGCAACTGAACCATCTCCCGGAGAATCAATTGCCGGGCAAGGAATTCGATGTGAACCCCAATATCGCGCATAATATCGCGCAGGTCTATCTTTTGCGCGGTCAGTATCAGCAAGCCGCCGATCTCCTGCGGCCTTACGCAACAGGCTCCGCCGCTTCATCCGAACTGGACATCAGCATCACCAGAGCCTATCTTGCCGCCTTGATCCTCCTGGGTCAGCCTGACGAAGCGCTGTATCAGGACTTCGTCGGCCAGCATCCGGAGGAAGGCGATCAGATCGATCAGCTTGTGATCCATTTCGCCAGGGACTAATCTACAAGGAGATACGGGAATGATCAAACTGTTCAAGAACCACCATCCGCTCTTTACAACGGTGCTCGTGTTGTTGTCGCTGTTTTTCATCGTGGCGCCATTTTACATGGGAGTCGCCAATGGTCATGAGCTTCATCTGGAGATTCCGCTTTACGTATCGTTCATATTCGCCTCGATCCTGATCATCCTGCTCGCTGCTTATCTGTATCGTCACGAGCAACTGATCACAGGCCGGGACTGGTTCCATGTCCTGGCCTGGCAGCTGCCCGTCAGCTTCATCATCGCGTCAGGCTCTGCCGCTTCTGTGCAGAGCACGATTCACAGCATCTGGATCCAGTTCTTTAACGTCGCCCTGTTTCTCGTCGGGTACTACTTCACCATGGCGAAGAACACCCTGCGTCCGTTTATCTTCATCCTGCTTCTGAACGGATACATCCTGATCCTGTTTACCCTCAGCGAGTGGCTGGGGACAAGCTTCGTCGCCAACTCCGTCGTTTACTCGATCGGCGATTACCGGATCTTCTCGCCTCTGCTCTATCCGAATACGTACGCGGCGCTGATGATCGCCTTTTTCTTCGTGACCAGCTATCTGACGGTCACGACGGAGCATCGGGTATATCGGTTCTTCAGCTCGTTCCTTGTCATACCGGCGCTGCTGTCCCTGATCCTGACCTATTCCCGCGCCGGCTACCTGATCTTCGTCATCCTGTATTTGCTGATCCTGTTCGTCATGCCGTTTATCAAGCAGCTTCAATATCTGGTCATGTCCGTTCTGGCCGCCGTCATGACCCTGGGTATCTATCCCTTCATCTCCAGGATCGGCATCCGGCAGCAGACGGACTTTCAGTTCGGGTCCTATCTGCTCGGTTGGTTGATCCTGCTTGTGGCTTCTGCGCTGTACATGATCGTGTCGGTTTATCTCGTGCCCCGCTTCGACAAGTTGCTGGAAGAACGGCTGACCCATCGTTCCTTCCGTTCCTATGCCAGATACATCATTCCGGTCGCCAGCATCCTGATGGTGATCCTGGGCGCGATCGCCCTGACCAACGAACATCTCATCCGCCTGTTGCCGGATCCGCTTGAGAACCGGCTGGGCAATATCAATCTGCGTCAACACAGCGTGCTGGAGCGGATCACCTTCTATAAGGACGGATTGCGGATCATCGAGGATTACCCGCTGACGGGGGCCGGCGGCGGAGCATGGAATTCCTTGTACGAGGAGTACCAGAGCAATCCGTATGTCACCAAGGATCCGCATAGCTATTATCTCAATCATGCGATAGAGACCGGGATGGTCGGGCTCATCCTCCTGCTGGCTTTTCTGGCCTTTGTCTATATCCGGTTCATCCGGAATCGCGTCAGCGACCCGGGGTACCCATACCGGTTTGTCTTCTTCGTATTCGCCAGCAGCATCCTGCTTCACAGCCTCGTTGACTTTAACATGGAATTCCTGTATGTGAGCGGGTTCGTCTTCTTATGTCTGGGCATCATGAGCTCCCGCACTACCGAGGCTGTACCTGAAGTGAAGCATAAAGGCAAACGCAAGCCGCAGCGATCCTTTTTCAAGCTTGCTTATCTGGGCTCCATGTCGATCCTGGCGGTCATCATCCTGTTCTTCGCGGCCCGTTCAGTATATGCCAACAAACTGTTCACCCATACGATTGAGGAACTGAACGAAACGATCCCCGCCGATGAAGCGTTGAATACCTTCTACAGGATCCTGGACATGAAGCCGAACCATCCGCATTATCTGCTCGGGACGATCTCGCTGCTGCAAGCTTTCTATGATTATTCGCAGGATGAGACATTCCTCGACCACGCTCAGCACTATATCGATCGTCTGAAAACGGTGGATGGACATTTCATCGGGATACCCGAATTCGAAATTAACAACTATATCAAAAAAGCGGACATCCAGGGCGCTGCAGATGTCTCGATATATTGGCTGCAGAGGTTCCCCTGGAACCTGACCATGTATGAAAGCACGATCACCCTCCTGCATCAGCTCGGCATGCAGCAATATCAGATGAACGAGGAACCGGTCCGTTGGGATCAGGCGATCGAACTCTACGAGACGATGAAGCGTCAGGTTGCGAAGATCGAAGCGCTGCCGGATGAGCAATTGCCGGGCAGGGAGTTCACCATCACAGACACCGTGGCGCACATCATCGCAGACATCTATTACTATCGCGGTGATTACTCGCAGACGATATCCGTCCTGGAACAGCATGTTGCTCCGCTCGACATGAGTCAAACCCGAGAGATTCTGCGGTTGTATCTGTCCGCTCAGATCCGGTCAGGCGTCCTGAACGAGGAGTTGTATCAGCAATTCATCGGACAATATCCTGATGATCGCCAAGCCCTGGAGCGCTTGATGCAGGAAGGAGCTTCTTCCTGATCGTCAAGCAACGGCCTGTAATGAAACATGACGGGGATCCTATCGGTCCCCGTCATGTTTATTGGCCTGGCTCGCCCGTCCTTAATACGTTGGCAACGGGGTGTTCGAGTACCAGCTGAAGATTTTCTTCGATTTCAGCAACTGCCTGCTGGCGTCTCCGAAGACATCGTATATCTCGATGTGATAGCCGTTCGTACCTACCGCCGTCCGGACATCACCCGGTATCGGAAGCTCATACTTGCCCGAGCCAACCTTCATATCCTTGCCCAGGACGACATCTGCCTCGAAGCGTTTGTCAGCAGCGACGATGACGAACCTCATCTTGTGGTTGGCGAGTTCATGCTGATACACAACGCGTGACAGCTCATACTCGAAATTCAGGGAAGCGGCGCCGTTGTTGATGTACAACCTTACATCATCCATCGTCAAGGTGTAGTTGGCCACCTTGAGATCCTGGAATTCTTCCTTGATCTCCTTCACTTCCTCCGGAACCCTCAACAAGTAAGCCTGTTTGTACGATTCCTTGTCGCTCAGCTGCGTGCCGAGCACCAGCTCGACCGATTCCACCTCGAAATCTTTCGGGATCTCCGTCGTGACGGGAATCAGGGCTTTGCCAGACGGCATCGTCAACACTTTATTGTCCACGATCTCAGCAGGGAAGTAAATGTTACCATTAATCTTGTAGAATCCGACCAGCTGCTCCAGTGTGGCGAACCTCGGTTCCATGTTCGTCATGACGACCGATGTGTACAGGATATCGTTCTCGGAAGCATTGTACTTATGGTAGTCCACCACCTGCACCTTGCTCATCTTGCCAGTGGTATTGGTGTTGATCACATCCGCGTACTCCAGGCTGAACTGGTCGGAAGTATTCGCGAACTTCACGATCGGCACCGATTCATTCTCACGCTTCTCTTTCAGTTGGATCAGGAAATCATCGAATTCGAAGTTATACGGGATCTCCGTATTGAAGATGAAGGTTACCGACTTGCCCTTCTTGATGTTCAGGTTATTGTCGATACGGACGCCTTCAATCTCCGCCGGTTTGAGCTGGATCTTGTCCAATTCCATCGTGGCGGTCAGCTCGATATTGGGCAGTGCCATCTCATTCACCAGATTGGCGAGCTCCACTTCCACGCTGATGATGTCTGTCTCGTTGTTCGGCAAGCGCTGCAGATTCTTCAGAATGACTGTATACACGCCATCATCGGTCCTGTATTCATACCGCTCGTACTCGACAACATCCTCTTCGATGATCTCTGTGAATTCCTTGGGCAGCTTCATGATGATCTGCGGCAGAACAAGCTGATCCGTCTTCGTCACGATGACCAGATTCAGATTCTTCGGATCCACCGTGTTCGGCACCGTGGCCTGAAGCTTGATCGTGTTGTCGCTGTTCGGCAGCACGCTCACATCCGCTTCCGTCTGTTCAGCCGGATATAATAGCCCGTTTGCGGTTTGCACATAATAGGTATAAGCAGGTATCTTCACGCTGAATTTGCCGTTATTTCTGGCCTTCAGATCGATCTTGAGCCTGTATTCCTTGTCCAATGCCACCGCCTGATAGCTCTCACCTGTAAACAGGATCGGCGAATTGTCGATCGTGATCCGTTTGCCAGCCGTCCAGGATACCGTGGGATCATATTGCTCGGTTACGGAGACCGTACCCAGATGTTGTTCATATCCCGCCACGGAGAAATTCCAGCGAATCGCCTGCAACGAGATATCGGACAGTTTCACCTGATCTCCTACCTGGGAGGTGAAAATGAACGTCCTGGTGGTACGCGGGGGTACCGTTGTCCCCTGATCATTGTTGATCAAGGTGACATTGTGCCGGGTACCTTGCTTCGTTAATACGCGAAGCCAATAGTAGTTGAATGACAGTTCATTATTGCTTGCATTGTAGATGTCCGCCTTAAAGACCAATTGATTGCCCTGGGTTGTAGGGAACAACATCAGGTCATAAACGGTCATCTTGCTCTGACCTTCCAGGTTGATCACATGATTAACCAACCCTGCATTCGGATCCTTGGCTTCATCCGCTGCAAAAGAGGCAAACGGAAACAGCATGGCCAGGATCACGATGATGGATACAGCCTTCAATCTCTTCTTCATGATCTCATCCTCCCACTATATAGACGACGCCAGACAGCAGGAAGTTTCGTGTCATGCAAATTTCTTGCATTGATTGAAGGAATGATTCGATCCGAAAAAAGAAAACACGTTTCAGGTCAGAGACCTGAAACGTGTTTTGGGTAGTACGGTGATTAGTTCTTCACGTTAACCTTGATGGAAGCAGTTACTCCACCGTAGTTAAGCGTTACTGTGAAGGACTTGACGTTGTCAGCCTTGATGCTTGCATTCGAACCACCGTTGTTTTGGATCGTCGGATAAGCTGCATTGCTGTCCTTCAGGACGATATCCGAGATCGTTACAGCCGGCTTCGATACTGCAGAGCCATCACCGTATTCATAAGTGCCATCGCCAGTCTTCTTAGCCTCGACACCGTATTGGTCCTTCAGTTCGAGCGTGAAGGTGCTGTAATCAACGATTGCGCCTGCATTGACTTCATATTCAGTAATCGTGTCGTCACCGTTCTTGAAGACTGCGGATGCAACCCTAGGAGCTACCTCGGAAACAGTACCTTGAACAGTTGCTTCCTTACCAAGAGCGTTGATAACAACTCTTACGGTGAAGGTCTTGGTGTCTTCATCTTGGTTGAACGTGAAGGTTTGAGCACGCAGTTCATAAGCCGACAGGTCAGACTTCGCGGACTTGGTTACGCCAGCCGGTTCGTACACATTGTACTCGGTGGTCGGGATCGTAACTTTCTTGCCGTCAGAAGTAATACCGGATACCTTCAGCTCACGAGCATAAGCTGTGCTTGTGCCGCTGTAGTTGTAGAAGGTGCCGATATCTGCAACTTCGATCGATTGAACTTCGGAGATCACTACCGTACGGAACTCAGCGCTGAATTCGCTGCCCGTTACCAGTTTGTTGGACGGATCATAGATCTCGAACTTCAGCGTCTTGGTACCCTTTTGGTTACCCTTCAGAGCGATTGGAGTGCTGTCCAGCCAGTTGTCTGTAGCAACAACTGCATCGCCGTCATCGGATACCTTGATCTTGTAGTTCTTGTCCTTGATCATCTTTTCCAGCGAATCCTTGCTGATCACGCGACCATGTTGGTCTTCAACAACCAGCGAACCGTAGTCCAGCGACAGCGTCGTGCCATAGAATACCAGCGTATTTTGGCCAGATGCGATGCCAGTGATAACCGTCGGCTTAGCTTCAGCCAGGATGTTCAGGCTGACGTTGCTTGGCTTGCCAGTTTCAGAGATCACATAGACGTAGTTCAGACCTTGTTGTTGTGCAGTGAATTGCAGGTAGAGATTGTCTCCATCCTTCTTGAATTGAGGTTTCGAAGTGCCCGGAACCGTTACGCGAATCTTGCTGTTGCTCAGAGCAGTGTTCAACTCAGTTTCATTCGTGATGAAGTTGCCATTCTTGTCGATGACATTGACAGGGATCTTGACCAGTTCACCAACTGCGTATTGCTCAGCCGGAGTGAACAGGTTCACTTGGTCGTAAACCGTACCTTCAGCAACTACTACCGTGTATTGAGCGCTGGCAGCAGCAACCTTGGATACGATGTTCACCGTGTTGGAGCCTGCACGAATTGGTTCGGAAGTATTGTCCTTAGCCAGCTCCAGGTAGATCTTGTCGTTGTCGCCGATCTTGCCCTTCTTGATCTCGGACAGCTTCAGGTTGGACAGACCGATGATTGCAGCGCTGATGTCCTGGTTCAGCTCGTAAGCGTCGGTCATAACGTTGCCGTATTGGTCCTTGACTTCGATGATGAGCTTGTATTCGTTCAGGTCATTGGAACCTACGGACAGTGTAGAACCATCCTTGTGGTACAGTTCCACGATCTTGATGTCGCTTGCGCGAGAAGATTCGCCGATCTTGATCGTCTTCTCCGCACGTACAGCGGACTCGAGGTGATAGATCGCGACGTAAACCGCATCATTCACCTTGAAGTTGCTTGTAGCAGTAACCGTCAATACACCGTTGGTTGCGTTCGGTGCATTGTCAGCGGAAGAGTAAGCCTGTACAGACGTGTTGTTGATTTCTTCACCGTATTGGTTCTTCACGGAGTAAGGAATCTTCAGGATGTTAGCGTTGGAACGAGGCAACGCAATTGTGTCTTGAGCTGTGATCTCGATGGATGCTACCCTCTCGTTCTCAACAGCAGTAGTAGCGGTCAGAGCCTGGTCGGACAGACCGGAAACCGTTACGCTGTATTCTCCTTGCGTCAGCTTGGAGTTCAGCTCGAGCACTACAGCTGTCTTGGCATCGTTCCAGGTGGACTTGCCAACGCTTACCGTGTTAGTGCCCTTCTTGACAGTGATGGAAGCCTTGGAATCATCAACAGCCTTGTTGAAGGCTACTTCCAGCTTCTTCGCGCCTACAGCCTTGAACGAAGCGATTGCTACAGCAGTCACTTCATAGCCAGGCAGGCCCAGCTTGTAACCCAGCGGTACACCTTCGCCATTCACGTTGGTGTCCAGAGTTACCAGCGTTACAACTGCCATCGTGCCACGACTAGCAACAGCAGTCATGTCAGTGCCTTCTGCAACCAGGCCGAGTTCAACAGCCTTGGCAGGAACGTCTTCATAGGCTACTTCGTCATAGCCAAGTGCACGGAGCAGGAATTGCAGAAGTTGTTGAACAGTCAGCGCTTGGTCGTAACCGAAGATGCTGCCGTCATTTACACCCTTGGTCAGGCCTTTTTCCTTACCCCAGGAGATGTAGCCGTCGAAGTCCGGGTTAGCAACATCCGGCCAACCATGAGTGTTCGGATGGTTCTTGGCATCGTCTTCCTCACCAAGCAGGCGGGACAGCAGGACGATCATTTCTTGACGAGTGAGCTCTTTGTCAAGCATGAGGTCGCCTTGCTCGTTGCCCTTCAGAACCCCGAGCTCTTTGAGCTTAGCGCCCGCAGCTTGCTCTGCAGCAGTAGCTGCGAAGGCCATAGCCGGCACCAGCAAGGAAAATACCATAGCCAGGGCCACGACTAGAGATAAACTTTTCTTCATAACCTTTCTTTCTCCTCCTCGAATTCGTTTCGGTGTGTGAGAGTGCAATTTCAAATTATAGCTCGATTCCCTCATTTGCCGATTCACCCCCTTCCCAGAGTTTGAGCAGTATTCCTATTCATTGAAATCTGTAATCCAACTTGCGAACTACAGAAACTGGTAAACAAGGAAATAGAGAATAATAGAGTCAGAGATACCACTCTACCCATTATACAATGGGCCTATGTTACCGTAAAGAGTGTTTTGTGAAATTGTGCCAGACATCAGACGGTAATTCGGCAAGGTTTTCATTCAGTTGCCCCAATTCCGAGTTACACATCTATTTAAACGCATCAATCTGCGAAAAGTTGCGTGCATTTTTTATTTTTCTCTCGGCAATTTATCACAAAACGATGTACTGTTTTCATAGGCTGCTGCTCAATCTGTAACAGGCGCTACACGCTATGTATATCGCCAGGTACGTTTCTAAGTATATCGTCGCTTATAACCATCGTCTATAGAGAATCATTTCCACCTGACAAGGAGCTTCAGCAGAGGAGGCCGCCGATCGCTCGGCAGCCTCCTCTGCATGACGTCCGTTTGATATCGGTTCTGTCCTGCTGAAACCGCGCATCACCCGCGGGATCGGGGGATGCCTGTCACTTCGGAATCTTCTTCGCGTTCTGCAGGATGCGGGTGGCGATAACCGCCGCCTCCGCTCTGGTGATCGGCGCTTGCGGGTCGAAGTAGTACGTCTGCTTCTCGCCCGGAGCAACGTTGTGCGCCTTGCCCGTCATCAGGCCGGTCCTCGTAACGGCTTCAACGCTCGACTGCTGATAGATGTTGATGCCGGCGCTGTCGGTGTATTTGCTCAGATTCTTGGCCACCCGGTCCGGATTGGACTCCAGCTTCAGATCGGCCACTCTGGCGATCATCGCCGCCGCGTCCTCCCTGGTGATCGTCTCTCCCGGATTGAATCGGCCTCCGCCGACGCCTCTCACGATGCCGGCCCGTGCTGCAGTCTCGATGTATCGGTAGTCATACAGCTGCGATGCTTCGTCGGTGCTGAACTTGTACACGTCCTTGAATGTCAGGTCTCCCTTGTAGTTCAGCGGATATTTCTCCGGATACAGCTTCATCAGGAGCGTGATGAATTCGCCGCGGGTGATCGGATCGTTCGGCACGAACAGATTCGCCGTCGGATTCTTCGGCTCCATGTAGCCCTTCGCGTACATCAGATCCAGTTCGTTCTTGGCATAGTTGTGCAGGATCACGTCATCGAAGCTGTCATCCATGTACATGACCTGGAAGTAGCCGAAGCGGTCGATCGGTACCGTGATCGTACGCTTGCTCGTGTCGACCACGCCGCCGATATTCACCCATCTGCCCTCGATGACTCCGTTCTTGTTCTCGAAGATGTTGTACTGGAACACCGTCAGGTACCGCCATGCATCGCGCACGATGCTGTCATCGTACTTGATCGTCAGCTCCATCGGCTTGGTCGGCACGACCAGATCGGCCTGTTGACGGAACATATAGTACATGTTCTTGAGCGGCAGCTGTCCGCTTCCGGTATAGGCCTCGGTCCTGTCCGTGAAGACATTGATCACGCCCGCATCGATCCAGTACAGCTCGCTGGCGGTCTGGAATCGGGCGTCGCGATTGGTGAAGACGGGCGCGACGCTGACGTACGCGGGATCATTGACCGGATCCACTTCGCCGTTCAGTTCATTGGCGATGCCGAACAGCAGCCAGCGTTCATCGGTGATGAACTGCTCTTGCAGGTAGTCGCCGCCGTAACGTTTCAGGCTCGTGCCGCGTTGGATGGACAGCTCCAGTTGTCCATCGAAAGCCTTGATCGTGCCGGAGGTTTTCATCTTGGTCTTGTATTGGGCTCCGACAGTTGGCTGGTTGACGTTGTACAGGACCAGACTGCCGTTGACGGACTGCTCTCCGGTCTTCACCGTGAAGTTGATCGTGTTCGCGCCTGATTTCAGGTCGCGCGCTTCATAGCGGAACACCTTGGCCTGATCGTCGTACACCGCGGTTCCATTCTTGCCGAAGGAGATGCTGTCCGCATATTCCGCTTCGATCTCGATCACGGCGTAGTTGCCGTTGATGTTGGCTCTGGGCACACCGTTTACCAGATAGGTCTTGGGCGCCTTGATCGTATATGGCGACGCGTTGCGCGTGATGGTGATCGTGCGCGTCACCGTGATGTTCGTATCGCTGTTCGTGACGAAGAATTCGATCGTCGTATCGCCCTTGACCGCGAGTGGAATCGCGATCGTCGTGAAGTTGGTGCGATCGATCGACTGGATCATATTCAGATGATCATAGGTTTCCAGACTGAAGGTACCGTCATGATCCGGATCCTTGTACAGGGTGTAGTACACCTTGTCCGGTTCGTCCTGCCTCAGCATGCGAATCGAGATCTCGTCCACATTGGCCATCACGCCTGTCAAGGTGACTGTTTTCTCCGTCGTGAAGTAGCTGTTCGGCACGCTGCCTTCCGTGAAGGCCGGATTCGCGACGTTCTGCACGATGTTGACCGATACGAGCTCCGGAGCCGCCTTCGTGAATTTGTAGATCTCCACCGAAGATGTCGCCCGCTGCACGCCGTTAATCTCGATGACGATCGTATTGCGGCCTTCACGCAGGGAGTTGGCCTGATTGTCAGTCGGCGACAATTCGATGTTGAATTCCTTGGTCGTATGGTTCACATAGAAATTTGGCGTGATATCGATATCGTTCAGGTATACCTTGACCTTGCCCAGATCGCTCTGCGGCACGTTCACCAGCCGGCCGACCACAGCGATACAGCTGTTCACATTCGGGTTGATGCAATCATTCAGAGTCAGATCCAGCATGTTGTTGATGACCATGCCGTTGATGACATTGCTGAAGATGGCATACGGTGTCGAGTTGATCTGCAGATAGTATTCCTGCTTGCCGGCTTCATGGTCGCCATCCGCATCCACCGGAACGATGGTCATCAGACGCTGCCCGTCCTTCAGACCCTCGATCTCGAAGTAGAACTTGTGCGGATCATCGTTGTCCTTCACGACCGTGGTGGTGTACGGATCATTGTCGATATAGACGAGGATGTTATCTGTCTTGCTGTCCCCATAGACGTAGAACCCTGCCGGCTGCTCCGGAATCTCCGTGATCGCCGTCTGGCTGAGGCGCGTCCCCGTCGTGTCCGCCGGGCCGGTCTTGCGGGTTACCTGTTGAATATAGGCGCGATTCGTGCGGACATAATAGAACCCGAGAACCGTCTGCACCTTCTGCTGCAGCGCGTTCGAGAATTCGAACACGACATCATGATAGCGGGAGGTGGTCGGAAGAGCCGAGATCGGGATCTGGATGCCGCTCAGATCATAGATGTTGTACTGGTTCGGCTTGCTGAGCGACGCATTGCTCTGCGCCGGATCCAACGTCATCGTATGGGTGAAGCTGCCCACGCGAATGGTGAGCGTATCGTATCGTTGTCTGTAGCCGGAATCCGTCGAGTCGATATCCACCTTCAGTCTGGCTTTCAGCTCCAGTTCCGTCACGTTATCGTTATGCTCGAACACCGGCGCGTACACCAGCCGCTCACCGGCCAGACTGACCTGATAGGCGAAGGCGTCGCCGTTGTCATAGGTGAGCATGCGCTGAACCTGATAGCTGTGGGACGGGTTGTTGGCGGTGAAGGTGAACAGGTTGTCGCCAGCCTTCAGGCGGAAGTTCGCATTCGAGGTGCTGCTCTCATGATCCGCGATGATCGAGAAGCGATTGCCGTAGATGGCCGCATTGTAAGGCTGCGAGGAACCATACAGCTGAACCGTAACATTCGCCGCATTGTAGGCGGTGCCCGATATTTCGATGAGTCTCGAGGTCAAGGTGCTGGAGGACTCCGGATACAGGTTGCCCTCGATGAAATCCTGGCCGTTGACCTTCAGCCCGTCGATGCGGGTCGCCGGCGTATAATAGGCCCACCCCGGCTGGGAGGTGACGACGCTTGTGCCATCCAGCTTGATGACGATGCGGTTGAGCCCTTCGGTCAGGTACACGTTGGTGAAGGTGATCGTGAATCCGTCAGAGCCAAGCACCGCCGGGTTGCCCTTGTTCACGGTGGTGACTCCGCTGTTCATGTTGGTGATCTCATAGTAAATATTGGGGACTTGATCGGGATTGATTCCCTGGATCGTCGCTTCAAGTGTGATCGGATTGATCGAGAATCGATCCACACTGTCATTGGTCACGCTTGGCCGCGTCGCGGAGACATACAGGTTCTCGATCACGATCGACGCCGATGCCGCCATGACTCCAGCTGCAGGCAGCATGGTGAAGACCATCGCGGCGATCAGCAGGATGCTGAGCCAGCTTCTCCATGACCTCCTGCTCCCCGACTTCATCCTTGGTCCCATCACATTCTCTCCCCTTTGCCCAGGTATGTTGACATAACGCTGCTTGTCCTGTTTCAAAGCTGTCTCCTCCTCGAACCCACTTCTATGAGAATACATGGCAACTGTTTAGACTGATCACCCGCACGAAAGTTTCGTGTTTCATTACAAATATCGGTTACATCACCACGAAACTTTAGATGCAAAAGGGCCATTTCTGTCGAAATGGCCCGATAGTCCCGGTGTACATATTGGTTGAAATGGCATGATCAGGCATGCCGCGCCGCTTGCAGATCCGGCGTCATTCCGGAATGTCTGCCTGATATTCCATGACCTGCCGCAGCAGCTCGTCGTTGACGCGAACCACATCCTCCATGGCGCGCATCTCATAGGTGCCCTGCACCATCTGCTCGATCATGTATGCGTTGATCTCCTGGGAGTAGTGCGACACGTCCTTGTAATACTCGAGATGATGCGTGATCTCCTGCTCGCTCTGGAAATCATGGATATGGACGTTCGGATAATCGGCCAGCCGCTCGTAGATGTATCTCTTGATCTCCATCTGGTTGAAGAATCGCTCCGGCTGGTATTCGTACCATAACTGGAACCTGAGGATGCTGTATGGCGGATAGAAGAAGTGGAACTCCACCTCCGGATGCTGGCGCACGATGCGAAGCACATTGTGATCGAAGCTCTCCTGCGCCGCCGCCAGACTGTCCGTCTCGCCCTCTTCCACCAGCCTGATCTCCGCCTGTCTGGCCTGATGATAATGGTCATAGACATATTTCAGATCTCCGAACATATGCCGCACGCTGTACATCCAGTTGTTCAGGTAGTCCAGATTCGTCGCCGGCTGCTCCGTGCCGGTGAACTTGCGCTTCAGGATGCGCAGCGAATCCTCCAGGGTCGATATGTTGAACAGATACTTCACGTCGTTCAGGGGATTCGTATCGTACAGATGCGTCGGATACGGACCGCTCTCCTCATGCAGCAGCTCCTTGCCGCCGCGGAAGGACGCGTAGTCCAGCCCCCAGATGATGCGTTCGACCTGCCCCGTGCGCAGCGCCACTTCCGCCGTCAGCCTCTCCTCGTACAGCGACGATCCGGAGATCGACAGCTTCAGCGTCTTCGTGTCGCCGCCGAACGTCTCGTTGACGTGCGAAGGAACGAAGTTCTCGGTCATCGAGGTGCCGAGGATGAGCGTGTTATATTCCCAGTTGCGAGCGAGCCCCGGGTTCTGGAATCGCTGCTCCCAGGAGAAGACCGGCGTGTACCAGGCGGCCTGCCTGTAGAACTGCAGCGGATCGACGATGTAGTTCAGCAGACACACTCCGCCGGCGAGGACGAGGGACAGGATGAGCGTCGTCCATATGTAGACGCGGTCTCGCCGCGCCGCCCTGCGCATGCTCTGGTCTGCAGCCGATTGGGTTGGATATCCTTCATGTCTGGCGATGTCCATATGTCTCTCCCGAGCCTGTAATCAGAAATTGAAATATAGAAACTCGCTGATCCTGTTCATCTGGATCAAGGCGTACACCGCGCCGGTTGCCACGGCTCCCGCAAGCACCACATTCGGACGGAAGCGCTCCTGCAGCTGGTTCGTGTTGCGGAAGGCCACCGCCAGCAGGAACACCGCCGCGATCAGGGCGGCCGACGACAGATCGACGGAGCGCAGGCCGATGCTCTCGAAGTTCACCATGCCGCGCAGCACCTTCAGCGCATCCTCCCACTCCCTGGCGCGGAAGAACACCCATGAGGCGTTCACGAACTGAAAGGTCAGGAACCAGGCGAGCAGCTTCGGCATCCGGATATTCAGCGTCATCCAGATGCGGTGGATCACCAGCGCCATGCCATGCAGGAACCCCCAGAAGACGAATGTCCAGCCGGCGCCATGCCAGAAGCCTCCGATCAGGAAGGTGGCGAGCAGGTTAAAGTAGGTGCGCAGCCGGCCGCGCCGGTTGCCGCCCAGCGGGATGTACACATAACGCATGAGGAATCGTCCCAGCGTCATGTGCCAGCGGCGCCAGAAGACCTGGATGTTGAGCGACTTGTATGGGGAATCGAAGTTGAACGGCAACCGGATATTGAAGAGCAGCGCTGCGCCGATCGCCATATCCGTATACCCGCTGAAGTCAAAATACAGCTGGAAGGTATAGGCAAGCGAGGTCATCCACCCCTCCACCAGCGTGAGCGACGTGGCTTCATCGAAGCCATAGTTCGCGATCGGCGCCAGCGTGTCGGCGATGACGACCTTCTTCACCAGCCCCGCGACGAAGATCGTGATGCCAAGCGCGATGTTTCGCGAGTTCAGCCGATAGTTGGCAGGGTCGGAGAACTGCGGCATCATCTCCCGATGATGCAGGATCGGCCCCGCGATCAGCTGCGGGAAGAAGACGACAAACAGCGAATAGTTGAGCAGGCTGTTCTCCCGCACTTCTCCCTGATAGGCATCGACGAGGTACGCGATCTGGGTGAACGTATAGAAGCTGATGCCGATCGGCAGCACCAGACCGAGCAGATCCCGGGACGTGCCCCAGAGCGCATTCAGATTGACGATGAAGAAGTCCATATACTTGTAGTAGCCCAGGAGGATCAGATTCGCCGCGATGCCCAGTCCGAGGACGAGCTTGCGGAACCTCGGCGAATCGCTCCAACGGGCCGCGCCAGGCGTTGTCCCGGCCTCCGCGGATTCCTGGCGGGAAGCCTTGCCGGCCAGCCATACCCCCACGGCATAGTTGAACAGGGTGGAGGAGGCAAGCAACGGGACATACCTCACATCCCACCATCCATAGAAGTAAAAAGAAGCCGCGACCAGCCACAACCTGGCTGTCTTCACATAATTCAGGCGCATCAGCAGCCAGTAGAGGATGAAGCTGATCGGCAGAAACGCCAATATGTATTCGTAGCTATTGAAGAGCACCCTGCATCCACATCCTGTTCCACATATCAAACTTCCTCGCAAGTCCGGCCGGTCAGCCGCCAACACGAAGGACCCCCCAGACGGGGGGTCCATTATCTCGCCCCGATAGGCTACTGTTCATGCGTCTTGATGCCGCGGAACTTCAGGCCAAGCTTGCGCAAGGCGCTGAGGAGGGGTTTGCGGCGGCGGCTGAGGATGCCGATCGCCTCTGCCCCCACGGTGATGACAAACAGCACAGCCACCGTGATGATGATCGTCAGCCAGATGCCGGCGTTCGACAGCACGATCGCCGTCAGGCCGAAGAAAGCGGAGATTCCATAGATGATCAGCACCGTCGTGCGATGGCTGAAGCCAAGTCGCAGCAGACAGTGATGCAGATGATTCTTGTCCGCGACCGATATCGGCTTCTTGTTCAGAAGGCGCCTCAGGATCGCGAAGAACGTATCCGACAGCGGGACGCCCAGGATGAAGATCGGTACGAGGAAGGTAACGAGCGCCGCCTGCTTGAACTCCAGGATCGACAGGGTCGCCAGGCTGAAGCCGAGGAACAGCGCGCCTGAATCCCCCATGAAGATCTTGGCGGGATAGAAATTATAGTACATGAATCCGACGATCGCTCCAAGCAGGACCGCACAGATCAACACGACCGTCACATTGCCCATCATGAGCGCCAGCCCCAGGATCGCGGTCGTCGCGATGCCGGATACGCCGCTGGCCAGCCCGTCGAGACCGTCGATCAGATTGATCGCATTGGTGATCCCGACGATCCAGAAGAGCGTCAGCGGGTAGCTGAACCAACCCAGCTCGACCGCCTGCTCGACGAAAGGAAGATGGACGATCTCGATATCCAGTCCGAAGGACATGACGACGAGCGCCGCCGCGATCTGCCCGAGCAGCTTCAGCTTCGGCGACAGCTCGAACCGGTCATCGAGCACCCCGACCAGGACGACGACCGAGCCTCCGGCGACGATCCCCCAGATCAGCTTGCCATCGATGCCGGTGATCGCGGGGTAGACGACGAACATCCCCAGGATAAATCCGAGATAGATCGCCAGTCCGCCTAACCTTGGCATCAGTTTCGTATGCACCTTGCGCTCGTTGGGCTTGTCTACCGCACCGATGAGAAGGGCGAGCTTCCTCACCAACGGCGTGAGGAACAGCGAAACCGCCAATGCACAAGCGAATCCTATCCCATACAGAACCCACATCCGAAGATCTCTCCCTTGGTATACTCCTGCGCCTATTTCCGGCTGGCTTCCATGAAGAACCATTGTGAACGGTTCGACCAAAAAATCATGATCAGACACGTCTGCGATTCAACATGACCTTCAGGACGAATCTGGGCAATGCCAGCATCCGCGTGAATCGGCGCGGTTCTTGCAGCAACCTGTACAACCACTCGAGGTTCAGCCTCTGAAACGCCTCCGGCGCTCGCCTCAGCTTGCCAGCGAAGATGTCGAAGCTCCCGCCGACCCCCATCATGACCGGAACCTGCAGCCGCTTTTTGTGCATCGCGATCCACGGCTCCTGGTTGTGCAGGGAACGGCCGACCAGCAGGATATCCGGCTGGCATCGCCGGATGTCTTCGATGACCGCATCGTTCTGGTCATCGGTGAAATAGCCGTCGCGATACCCGACCAGCTGCAGCTTCGGGTAACGCTTCGCCAGGTTCGCCGCTGCGAGCGAGATCGTCTCGCGATCCGCTCCGAGCAGGTATACCCGGTACCCCTGCCGCTCGCTCCTCTGCAACAGCTCCTGCGTCAGGTCGATGCCGGGCACCCGTTCGATCCGGGCCTTGCCCGTATAGCTCGCCGCCCAGACAACGCCGGCGCCGTCGGGCACACACAGCTCGGCTTCCTGCAACATGCGAAGATACGAAGGATGCTGAAGGCCATGCATGATCATGATCGGGTTGATCGTCACAACCTGGCAGACCTTCCGGCTTCGGATCATGCTCTCGAGATAATCGGCCGTTTCCGACAGCTTCATCACCGAGATCGGTATGCCGAATATTGTCATATTAGGGAATGTCATAGCCTTATCCTCCCTCTTACTTACGCAAGTATACGCTGATTTGTTGCGCTGGCCGTTTCGATTTTGCCTTGAGGTCGTCGATGAAGTCCGACCTGGCCGCGCGCCATTCGGCCGCATGCCGCAGCAGCTCGAGCGCCTCGAGCGCGATGCGGTGCGGGTGCATATCTTCCGTAGTAGAGGCCGGCTGCATCTCCAGCCTCGCCAGGAACTGGTCGATCTTCGGATCATAGGAGATGCCGACCATCGGGATATGGTAAGCAGCGGCATAGATCAAAGAATGCAGCCGCATGCCGATGAGCACATCGCATGCCGATACCTCTTGCAGCATATCGAGCGGATACACCGCATCGGTCACGATCTCCATGCGATGCTGGTAAGCCTCGCCGATATGCTCCATCACGAAGCGCGACGCTTCGACATCGTTCGGCATCTGCGTCTGGAACGGGAGGAACCGTAGCGTGATGCGAGGGTCTGCATCCAGCAAGATGCGCAGACCTTCCGCCAGCTGCAGCAGATCCTCCCGATTGCGCCGCCAGAAGCGGACGGACACGCCCGCGATCAGCCGGTCCGCGCTGCTCGCATCGGTCAGCTCCCTCGTCTCCAGATCCAGACCGATGACGGGATCGCTCACCACATCGATCCGCCTCGGATCGACCCCCATCTCCTGCAGCAGCTCGGAGGACTCCTGGTCCCGCACCGAGACATACATGCTGCGGTCATAGACATGGCGGATGAAGGGATAGAAGGACCGGGACTCGATCGGTCCGACGCCATGCGAGTAGATGAAGGTCGGCTTGTTCAGCCACTGGGCGAACTTGATGATGCCCAGATAGTAGGGGATCGTCATGCGTCCGGTCGTATCCTGGAACAGGCTGCCGCCGCCGCTGATCAAACCGTCGCTCTGGCGGATCACCTTCAGGATCTGCGGGATATTATAGCGATGGATCGCCCTGACGCCGTGCATCTGGCTGGTCGCGTGCGGATTGATCGACAGCACGATCGGACAGATCGAGATTCCGTTCTGTTCGCCTTCCTTGCGCAGCGACTCCAGGATCGCATGCAGCACCGCTTCGTCCCCGCTGTTCCCATAGCCGTAATAGCCCGAGATGACGATGCGGCGAACGTCAGGACCCGTCTGACTGAGCTGATGGCGCCGCGCCAGTTCCAGCAGACGGCGATAGACGCCCAGCGTCTTCAGGCCCATGCTCTGCATGGAGAAATGGCTGACGACGAACTGGCGGGCCGTGGCAGCCAGACTGGCCGCACGGTCCGGCGCGCGGATCACCTGGATCAGCTTGTCGGCCAGATCCTCGCTGGAGCACGTCTTCACGATGCGGGCGTTGACCCCTTCGAGGGCATAGTCCCGGATCCCTCCGACGCTGGTGATCACGACGGGCAGCCGGGTCGCCATCGCCTCGAGAATGTTCAGCCCCAGGCCTTCGGACTGCGAAGGGCTGACGAAGCAGTCGAAAGCCCGCATGCAATCGGGAATATCATTGCGGAAGCCGCCAAACGTCACATGCCTCTCAAGGCCCAGTTCACCCGTCAGCGCCCGCAGTCTCGCCTCCTCCGGTCCCTGGCCGATGATCACCAGATGGGCGCGCGGCTCCGCCAGCACCACCTGCGTCATGGCGCGAATCGCGTAGTCGATGCCCTTGAGCCTGACCAGCCTGCCGACGCTGCCGATCACATAGGCGTCCTCAGGCACGCCCCACTCCGCGCGCATCGCCCTCCTGCGCGACAGCATCTCCTCATCTCCCGCTTCCGCCGGACGGAAGCGATCCACATCGATCCCGTGATGCACGACGGTCAGCTGCTCGGGCGGGATGCGCTCGTCCAGCAGCGACTCGCCGATCGGCCTGGACACGGCGATATAATGGCTGTTGTACCTGCGGGTCACCCGCTCCATCCAGAAGGCGACGCGATAGGACAGGTAGTTCTCATAATCGAATCTCAGCAAGCTGTGCACGGTCGTGACCAGCGGCACATCCTCCAGATCTCTGGCCGCCAGGCGGCTGAAGAAATTCGCCTTCACGCCGTGGGTATGGATGAGATCGGGCTTCTCCTCGCGGAATACCCGGCGCAGTCCACTGGCGAGCCGCGCATCGAACCGGCCGTAATCCAGCACGATCACCTCGATGCCCCGCTCCCGGAGCGCCTGTGAGAATTCCGCTTCGTAGAAGCAGATCACCTTGCCCTCCACCCCATGCTGCCTGATCTCGCTCACCAGGTCCAGGATATGCTTCTCCGCCCCGCCAAATTCACCGCCGCCAATGACGTAGATGACTTTCAATGTTATGCATCCCCTCTGTACACTTTCGCTTTGATCTTCAGCCACAGATCCTTCGCCTTCGGCTCCCTGAGCGCGACGAGCATCAGCCCATAGATCGCTGCGCCGAGGCAGATCGCGAAGATCACGGCTGCCTTGTAGACGATCCAGTGAACCTCGCCCCAGCTCCAGAGATACAGGACGCTGCGGACGATGACCGCCATGATCGCCGAGGCGATGCTTGCCCTGAGCAGCGTGATCCAGAAACGCCGGCTCAGCATGGAGCCGATCCTGCGCCGCAACAGCCAGCCAAGGAGCAGCATGTTGGTGGCCGCAGAGATCGAGGCGCCAAGGGCGATGCCCCCATGATCGAAGGTTCGGGTAAGCGCCATGCCGGCAACGAAGAACACCCCGATGCTGAATACGGCCACGAAGACCGGCAGCTTCGTATTCTCCATCGCATAGAAGGCTCTTGTGAACAGATCCCGCCCGGCCAGGAACATCAGGCCGAAGCTGTAGAAGAACAGCGCGTAACCCGTCAGATGGAGCGCATGGGCATCGAACTGGCTGGACGTGCCCCACCGGTAGATGAGGCTGAGCAAGGGCTCCGGAATGACCAGCATCGCTGCCGTGACCGGAATGATCAGGATCAGCAGATACTGCAGCGAGCTCTCGAGCGACTCCTTCATCCGGGACATGTCTTTCTTCTTATAATACTCCACCAGGTACGGCAGTATCGGCAGCGCGAAGGCGGACACGAAGATCGACATCGGCAGTTGGAAAAATGTGTTCGCATAGTTCAGGGAACTGACCTTCCCCTCGCCGAGTGGCGTGACCATGAACTTCTCGAGGAACACCGTCAGCTGCGTGACCGATGAGCCGATCATGATCGGCACGAAGCGTTCCCCGATCGAACGCATCTCGGCATTGTTCCACGCCATGCTGGGGCGAAAGGAATAACGATGCTTCCGCAGCGGATACACCATGATGAGTGCGGCAGCTGCGAACCCCAGCGTCGTGCCGATCGCCACCCCCCGGATGCCGAGACCCGGCACCAGCAGCGGATAGGCGGCGATGACGATCACCGAGTTCAGGATGCCGCCCAGCATCGGCCAGAAGAAATCCTCATGCGCGTTCAGGGTGGCCTGGAACAGCCCGATCAGCGCGATAAACACCGCGGCGGGCCACATGATCCGCATCATCCGGACCGTCAGCTCAAGCTCCGCGCCGGTGTAGGTCGGAGCGATCAGCCGGGTGATCGGCTCGGCGAACAGATACCCCAGGACGGCCAGGGCCAGGTACAGCAGGGTGACCAGCGTCAGCATCTGCCGGAACAGCTTCACCGCATCTGCCGTGCGGCGCTCGGTCAGCAGCCCCTTGACCGACGTCAGGAAGATCGCGTTCAGCGCGCCGGGCACGAACAGGAACAGGGTCTGCGGGATCGAATAGGCGACCTTGTAGGCGTCGACGGCGAAGGTGACCCCGAACTGATGGGCCAGCAAGGTCTCCCGCACGAAGCCGATGACGCGCGCCAGCAGGGTCATCACCATGATCAGCGCAGCGGAGCGCAATAAGGTTCGAGCCATCATTCAAACACCTTTATCCTTCAATCTGTATGTAAACACGCAAAGATCGTCGAAACTCGTCTTGCAATCCTTCTCATCTTATCATATATGGCCTCTTTAATGAACCGACGCTTTCGTTAATTTATTGAACATACTAAAGGCCATAAGCTATAATGATCATAATCGTGTCCTGGACACCAAACAGGCTGGATGTTATAGGAGGAGTTCGCGCATGAAAATCATCGATCGTCAGGGCAAGCTGTTCGGAATCATCAATATCCTCGACTTGTTCCTGATCCTGATCCTCATCGGAACCGGCATCTTCGCTGCCACCAAGTTTCTCGGCAATGGAGATGAGGGGATCCTGCCCACAGGGGAGAAGCATACTGTGACGTACAAGCTGTATAACAGCGCCGAACACTACTTCGTCGTTGACCGCATCAAGCCTGGGGCCATTATTCGCAACGCCGACAACAATCAGGTGATCGGCGAGGTGCTGGAAATCGAGAAATTCCCGGGCAAGACCTATCTCGCGAACGCTGACGGCGAGATGGTGCTCAGTGAAGTGCCGAGGAAATATGAATCGATCATCACCGTCCGGACGACGGAAGCGGTCGGCAGCACGCCTTCGGTGGGCGGAGTGAATCTGCTCGTCGGCAACCGCCTGAGGATCAAGGGAGCGGATTTCCAGATGGAAGTGCTCATCTATGACATCAATCCGGAGGCTGCATCCTGATGGCCACACCATACCGTTTCAAGGCAAGAGATGTTGTGATCCTGCTGATCGCGCTGGCGGTCGTCACCATCATCTTTAGCAAGGTCTTGATCCTCGGGAAGCTGGAAATGCCGCAGCGGAGCTTTACCCTCACGATCGTGTCCGAGCAGGAGCCCGCCTATATGGCGGACAGCATCTTGCCCGGCGATTATGTCTACCAGCGCGGAGCATCGGAGCCCTTCGGCAAGATCACCCATGTCGAACCGCAAACTTCGATGATGCTCATCGCCGACGATTACGGGCAGATGCATTACAAGCCCGTGGACGGCTTGTACGATATCTACATCACGATCGATACATCCGGCTTCCTGTCTCTGAACGGTAGCCCGATTATAGATCGAACATTTTTTTATGTGAACATGTATCTGCCTGTCTTTACCGAGCGGGCCAATTTTGCGACTCGCGTCATCGAGATCGAATCACATTCCAAAGGATGATGGACGTTGACGAAACCATCCTTCTTCCAACACTATGGTTCGCAAGCCTTGAACGGCTTGCTGAACCTTGCTGAACGAAGCATGGATCGATTGGGCAGCGGTTCGGCGCTTCAGCGACTGCGCGCATGGCTGATCAGCAGTCAGTTGGAACGAGCGCTCTGGATCGGCTTTATCGCTGTATGGGCCAACTATATCTTGTCTTTATTCACCTATCGTTTATCCCTGTTTCTGCTGATCAATGCTGCCGCCGTTCTCGTCCTCTGGATCAGCCGGTTCATCACCCGTTATCCCGCAGGTCAGAGCAGCATCTTCCGCTATATGCGCGTCCCTGCCCTGTGGCAGCTGGCGCTCTTGACGGTTGCCATCCTCGCGGTTGGCGTGATCTTCACGAGGCTGGATATCGCGGCTGAGGCGGTGATCTATGTCTTCTTCCTCGGACTGGTCCTGATCCGCCCGCAGAATGGCCTGTATGCCTTCGCGCTGGCTCTGCCCATCCTGACCTATCGGCCGCTGCTCGCATTCATCCTGCTCCTGATCCTATCGCTGTTCATCGTCAAGCCGGACTTCGGACTGATCCGATTCCGCCTGAAGAATCAGATGAACGGCGCCGCCCTGCTGTTTATCTCCGCGCTGTTCATCACGGCGGTGCTGTCCGTAGGCTGGATCGAGAGCATGCAGCAATTTGTCCTGTATTTCTTCCTCAGCTTCGTCCTGTACCTGTTGATCGTCTGTCTCCTGGACCGTGAGCAGCTGATCCGGTTCCTGGGCCTGCTGACGGTGTCAGGCGTGGCCATCGCGGTCTTCGGCATCTACCAGAACTTCACCCTTGGCTTCACCTCGGCCAAGTGGATCGATGTCTCGCGGAATCCCGATATCTCCGTTCGCGTCTTCGGCACGTTCGGCAATCCGAATATCTTCGGGCAATATCTGATCATGGTCATGCCGCTGACCTTCGTCCTGATCTTCCTCAGGAAATCCCTGGCGTCCTGGATCGGATATGGCGCTGCCTTCCTGATCATGGGAGGGGCGCTCGTCTTCACCTACTCCCGCGGTTCCTGGCTGGCGCTGGCCGCAGCGCTCGTGATCCTGGCCGCCTGGATCAGCAGAAGATTGCTCGTGTCCGGCCTCATCCTGGTCGCGCTGAGCATCCCGTACCTGCCAGGCACGATCATGACGCGGCTGTCGACGCTGGCCAATCCCGCCGCCGATTCCTCGGCCAACTATCGCCTGCAGATGTGGGATTCCGCGTTCTCGATGATTCGCGACTTCTGGTTGACCGGCATCGGCTATGACCAGTCGACATTCCTGAAAGTGTACGCCGACTATATGATGCCGGGCGTGCTCGTGTATCATTTTCACAACATCTACCTCATGTCCTTCGTGACCGGCGGCATCCTGCTGTTCGCGGCGCTGATGTACATGCTCTATCAGGCGGTCCGCACCAGTGTCGTCGGCCTGTTCCAGAACGAAGGGCGCTCGAGAGCGGCCTCCCTCGTGCTCAAGGGCAGCGCGGCCGCGCTGATCGCCATCGCGATCGCCGGCATCAGCGAAGACGTCTGGCGCAACTACCGGGTCGATTTCATGTTCTGGATCGTCCTGGCGATCATCTCGACGATCTTCAATACGACGCGTGACGATGAGACCGGCACGGCTCCATCGGACACGCGCCGACCATAGCCTGACCTGACCCATACAGCCAGGTCTGAATCGGTTATCCCCTGACCGAGCAGCAAAGCAGCAAGACCGTGAAGCCCGCCGGCTGGATGGCAGCACCCGCGGACTGATCGGCTTGCCTTCAGGCTGATGGGATCTCTGACGGAGTTGATGGACGATGGGCTCATACGAGCTTCAGCATGACCGGCGCAAGCCTTCCATAGCGATCATCGGCGTATATCCGCCGCCTCTTGGAGGCATATCCGTCCATATCAAGCGACTGTGCCATATCCTGACAGAGCGGGACATCCCCTTCGTCGTGGTCGACGGCAGCGGCGAGCCCAAGCCTTCCGGGCAGGAGGAGTTCCCGATCATCCGCGTGCCGACCGGGGAGATCGAGCGCTGGTGCCTTCGTTATGCGTTCCGGCGCAACGAGAGGATCGTCTTCAACCACTTCCTCCGGTGGAAGGTCCGCTTCTTCCTGTCCCTGCTCAAGCTCAAGGGAGTCCGTGTCGTGCATACGGTGCACAGCTATCGATCCGCCGAGCAATTCTCGGCGCTGGAGCGGCTGATGATCAGACTGACCGGCCGCTTGTCCGACCACTTCATCGCGGTGACCGAAGAGGTGAAGGACAGGCTGCTCCATGTCGGGGTGCCGGAGCACAAGATCTCCGTGATCCCCGCATTCATCCCGCCCGACGCCAGCGAGTCGTCAGACGAGCTGGTGCCGGATGAGGTCTGGTCTTTCTTCGGGCGCCACGAGCAAGTGATCGTCGCCAACGGCGGCATCGGCAACATGTTCAACGGTGCCGATCTGTATGGCGCGGATCTGTGCGTGGAAGCCTTTATCCGCCTGGCCCGGGAGCATCCGGGACTCGGATGCGTGTACGGCATCACCCATGTCGTGGATGAGACGGGGCTCGGCAAGCTTCAGCGCAGGCTGGAGGAAGCCGGGGTGGCTGAACGCTTCCTCTGGGTGCATGAGCAGATGCCTCTCTACCCGCTTCTGCGCAGGGCGGACCTGTTCGTGCGTCCGACCGCGAGCGACGGCGACGCGCTCTCCATCCGCGAGGCCCTGTATGCCGGCACGCCTGTGGTCACCAGCGATGTGGTGAAACGGCCATCCGGCGTCATCACCTTCAGGAATCGCGACTTGGAGGACTTTACGGCCAAATGCCGCGCGGCGCTGCTCAGCGCGAAGGAGACCCCCCCGCAAGCTGCGGAGCCTCAGTCAGCCGCATCCGATCAGGCAGCCTATGTCGAACAAGTGATCCGAATCCTGCTGAATGTATGACAACAGGGCGTCCATCCGTCATGACAAGTGACGGATGGACGCCCTTTCTACATCCGGCTATGGGCAGACAGTTGCTCGCAAGTTGGTCCATGGCAACAAGGCGCGATCCCGGCATCTCGGCACGCGACAATCTTGCGGAGAGTGTTCTAGTACAGCTGAAAGGCTCCGATGCAGATGCAGGCCGTGACGAATACGACGAACAGCGCGCAGACGACCTTCGCCGCCAGGGACGTCTTGCCCTCCAGTTCCCGCATCTCTCTCATCGCTCTGCTTCTCATCGCTGATCACCTCTCGTATAGAATCTCGGCATATGCTGCGGCAGCATGGCCAGCACCTGCTGAGGAATGCTGCCGATATGTCTGGCCAGTTCGTCCAACGTGATGCGCTCACCCGACTGCTCGCCGATGAGCGTCACAACGGTGCCGATCGTAAGACGGCGCGGCAGGCGGATCATCGTCTGGTTCATGCAGATGCGGCCGACGATCGGCACGCGTTCTCCCTCCACGATCACCTGCAAGCCTCCGTAGCCCCGAAACCACCCGTCCGCATAGCCGATCGGCAGCGTGGCGATCCATTCGTCGCGATCCGCCGTATACGTTCGGCCGTAGCCGATCGATTGCCCCCGCTCCACCCGCTTGATATGGGCGATCGTCGTCCTGATCGAGATCGTCGGCTTCAGATGGACCTTTAGTCCCGCTGCCGCTCCCTCCTCGATCGGCAGGATGCCGAAGAGCGCCGCCCCGACCCGCACCATGTCCAGCGCGAACTCCGGGAAGCGCAGGGCAGCCGCGCTGTTCGCACAATGGGCGGTGACGTCGCCCAGCCCGGCTTGATCCAGCCACTGGCGCATCTGCATGAACCTCGCGAACTGCTGCCGCGCGTACGCATCGTCCTCCTGATCTGCTGTGGCCAGATGCGTATAGACGCCAACCACCTGAATGTCTTCCGCCATGAGCAGCGGCAGCATCTCTTCGAATTCCTCACGCCGGCGCAGCCCGTACCGCCCCATGCCCGTATCCATCTTGATGTGAAGGCGCAGGATTCCCCGCGACTTCTTCCATCGGCGCATCTCCGCCAGCCACGATGCCTGGAATACGGCCAATTCCAGACCGAGCTCCACGGCGACGTCCACCTGGGACGGTTGCAGCGGCGAGAGCACGAGGATCGGCTCCGTGAGCCCCGCATGGCGAAGCGCCATCGCCTCTTCCAACTGGTTCACCGCCAGCGCATCCGCTCCCGCATCTACCGCGGCCCGCGCAGACTGCACGACGCCATGCCCGTATCCGTCCGCTTTCACCACCGCCATCAGGCGAACTCCGGGACGCAGGTGCCTGCGAATCTCCCGCACGTTATGCCGGATATGATCCAGATGGACCTCCGCCCAGCAACGCGGCGGCGCAGACTGCTTGACCGAATCCGCCCGGATCAGGATATCCGTCGGTGTCATCCCGCCACCTCCTGCTTGAGCGCCGCCACCAGATGCTCCAGGGCCAGCGTCCGAGAGCCCTTGACGAGCAGCAGGGTGCCTTCCTCGAGCACGTCCAGCACCTTGCGCTTCAGCTCCTCCTGATCGAGGCAGGCGATCACCCTGCCAGGGGCGAATCGGCTCTCCGCCGCCTGCGCGATCTGTCTGGCCAGCGGTCCGATGGTGAACACGTAGTCGAGCTGATCCGGCCTCAACTCTTCGCCGATCTCCCGATGCAGCTGGGCCGATTCCTCTCCGAGTTCCACCATGTCCCCCAGCACCACCGCCTTCCGCGCGAAAGGCTCAAGCGCATAGACAAGCTCCAGCGCCGCCCGAACGCTCGATGGATTGGACTTGTAGGCATCATTGATGATGCTGATGCCTCCCGCCTCGTGCCATTCATTGCGCATCCCAGTCAGCCGGACTTGCTTCAGCCCGCATCTGATCTCCGCATCCGTGAGGCCGGCGGCTCTGGCCGCGGCGATCACCGCCAGCGCATTCAGCGCCTGGTGCCTGCCCAGCACCGGCAGCTCGAAGCGCTGCTCGCCCGCCTTGAACGTGACCCCCTTCCGCGTCACGCGGATCTCTTCGGCCCGCAGCTGGTTGTAGAGCTTCTCGCCGAATGTCACCCGCTTGCAGACAAGGTTCATCTCATGCACCGCCCTGTGCAGCTGCTCATGATCGCCGTTATAGATGAGCAGCTCCTCCCTCCCGAGAGCTTCCGCGATCTCCAGCTTCGCCTGCATGATACGTTCGCGCGTCTTGAGGTCGCCCAGATGGACCTCGCTCACATTCGTGATGATCGCCATATCCGGCTTCACGATGGCGGACAGCTCACGGATCTCTCCCAGACCGCTCATGCCCATCTCGACGACGGCATATTCCGTGTCTTCCTCCAGGGCGAGCAAGGTCAACGGAACGCCCAGATGGTTGTTCAGGTTGCCGAACGTCTTCTGCGTCTTGTAGCGGACGCTTAACACCGCCGCCAGCATATCCTTCGTTGAGGTCTTGCCGTTGCTGCCCGTGATGCCGACGACGCGCAGTCCCAATTGCCTGCGGTAAGCGGCGGCCAAACGCCCGATCGCATCCAGCGTGTCGTCCGTGTAGATGACCGGATAGCCATCGGGAGCCCCCGGCTGATGACGGCTCCACAGCATCGCCGTTGCCCCTCTGGCGATGGCGTCTGCAGCGAACTCATGCCCGTTGAAGCGCTCGCCGACGATCGGCACGAACAGATTGCCCGGCTGCAGCGTGCGGGTATCCGTCGATACGCCATGGATGCTGACCTGTTCCCATCTGGCATCCAACTCCGCTCCGATCATCGCCGCGATCTCCTGTAACGTTCGCCTGATCATCCTCCGTCACCACCCCTTCTCCGCGACGCTCGCAGGCGATTCTCCGCCATGGCCTTGGAGCGAGGCTGCCGGAAGCTCATACCGGATGGACTGCTTGCGAACATGCTTCTCCAACGCGCAGCGGATCAGACGATTGATCAGCTCCGGATAGGTGAGTCCGGAGGTGCGATTCCACAGGACCGGAAACATGCTGTTCTGCGTGAAGCCGGGGAACGTGTTCACCTCATTCAGATACACCTCATCCTGCTCCGTCACGAAGAAATCCACCCGCATCAGGCCGGAGCCGTTCAGCGCCCGGAACGCGCGAATCGCCGTCAGCTTCAGCTCCTCGCAGACCGCGGGCGACACCCGAGCCGGGATGCGTTGCACCAGCGCGCCGTGCAGATATTTCTGGGCGTAATCGAAGAATTCCGGAGGCCGCTCGAACTCCCCTGGCACGGAGCATTCCGGCTCATCGTTGCCCAGAACGGCGATCTGCACTTCCCGTCCCCGTATCTCCTCCTCGACCACGATCTTCCCATCATATCGGAAGGCGTCCTCCACGGCATCGAACCATTCCTCCCGGCTGGCGCAACGGTGGATGCCGATGCTCGAGCCGAGATTGGCCGGCTTCACGTAGCAGGGGTAGCCGATCGTCTCCTCGACCCTGGCGGTGCAAGCCGCCGGTTGCTTCTCCCATTCATGCAGCCGGATCACCGTATATGCCGCCTGGCGGATGCCCTCCGAGGCCATGACGCGCTTGGTCATCTCCTTGTCCATCCCCACCGCTGACGCCAGCACCCCATTGCCGACGTAAGGCACATTCAGCAGTTCGAGCATGCCTTGCAGCGTGCCGTCCTCGCCATGCGTCCCGTGGATGACCGGGAAGACCACCGTGCGCGTGGTTCGGTCGAACAGGCTGCGCAGCGCCTCGCTGATCGAGGCTGCGATGCTGCGGCCTGAAGTCGTCACCCTCAGCTCCCCGATGCTTGCGATCGTCCCGCAGACCGCCCCCAGACTGTGCCATATCCCGGATGGCGCGATATATACCGGCACCACCTCATAGAACTCCCGATCGATGGCATTGATCACCGTCATCGCCGTTTTCAGCGATACCTCATGCTCTGCGGATCTGCCGCCGTAGATCACGATCACTCTTGTCCTGTTCATGTTCCCAAGCCCCTTGTCTGTCTTGTTCTCTCACTGATAACAGATTACCAGGAGGAACTTAAGACGCCCCTAACGATTTCTTAAGAAAGGCTTAAGAACCATGAAAAGATTCTTAATGAAGATCCCCGCCGCGTCCATGGAATCAGAGCCCATCGATGAAGGCGGACAGGGCAACAGGCCGAGCGACATGGAATCCGCGCAAGCAAAAAACCTCCCGCCATCCGCCTTCCGACGAACTGCCTGGAGGTTTATACAACCGTTCGTTCTTTTGTCCTGTCGATCGGATCCCGGCTATTGCCCGGTTCCCGTCTGTCCGTCCTCACCATTCCATAAGGGCAACCTCACGGTAAAGCAGGTTTGCGCTTCGTCACTCTCCGCAGATATCGTGCCCTGGTGCAGCTCGACGATATTGCGGGCGATCGCCAGCCCCAGACCGGTCCCCCCGGTATCGGCGGAACGCGACTTGTCCACCCGATGGAAGCGGTCGAAGATGTGCGGCAGTTCTTTCTGCGGGATCGGCTCGCCGTAATTGATGACGCGAACCTCCGCCTTGTCGCCGGATGACCGCACGGTGAGATCCACCCGCCGTCCGTCCCGACCGTAGCGCACCGCATTGGCGATCAGATTCTCGAATACCCGCACCAGCTTGTCACCGTCGGCCTTGATCATCACATGCTCATCAGGGCCATCCAGCGCAAGCTCCATGCCCGCTTCCTCCGCCATCAGGCGTAGCTCCGCACAGAGCTGCCCGAGCAGCTCCCTGAGATCGATCCGCGACAGATTCAGCCTGGTCTGACCGTAGGCGAAGCGCGTGTATTCGAACAGATCATTCACCATCCGTTCCAGCCGCAGCGTCTTCTGATAAGCGATATCGGCGTAGTACATCAGTTCGACCTCGTCCTTGTACCGGTTCTCGTGGATGTACTGCAGATAGCCTTTGATCGACGTCAGCGGCGTGCGCAGGTCATGGGACACATTGGTCACCAGCTCCTGCTTCGCCAGGACAGCCTGTCTCTCCTCCTCCATGCTCGACTTCAGCCTGGCGGACATGATGTTGATATTCTCCGCCAGCTTGCCCATCTCATCTTTCGTGCGGATGGGAATCCTGTAGTCCAGCTGACCGGTGGACAGCATCTGCACGGCTTGTCCGATCTCCTCCAGATACCGGATATGACGGAAACTGAGAGCGATCACGTAGAACACGAACAGGATCAACCCGACGATGATCATCGTCGGTATGGGCCCCACCTGGTCGTTCAGGAACTTGATCACTCCCCGCACGGGCAACCAATTGTATTCATAGAGGACGATCGCCACGATCGCCAGGCTCAGGCAGGTAATGACCGCCAGGAAGGCACTGAGGAAGAATAACCCTACCAGTTTCCACCGCATGCTACGCATCGATCTTGTACCCCACGCCCCAGACCGTCTGGATGATCTTGTAGCCGACATGCTTCTCCAGCTTGTCGCGCAGATTGCTGATATGGACCATCACCGTGTTGTTCGAGCCATAATAGGTTTCCTTCCAGACCATCTGATAGATTTCTTCCGTGCTGAACACCCGTCCAGGGTGGCTGGCCAGCAGATACAGGATATCGAATTCCCTGGCGGTCAGCGGGATCTCCTTGCCCTGACAGATCACCTGATGGGTGGACCTGTTCACCTGCAACGAATGAATCCGGACTTCGTCGGGCCTCGTCTCCGCGCCGCCAGCATTGTATTGAAAGGTGCGCCTGAGCAGAGACTTCACGCGCGCCACCAGCTCCAGCGGATTAAACGGCTTGATCAGATAGTCGTCCGCTCCGGACATCAGGCCCATGACCTTGTCCAGATCCTCCGCCTTGGCGCTGATCATCAGGATCGGAACCGTGTGCTGGCGCTCGCGCAGCCTGCGGCATACCTCCAGCCCGTCCACTCCCGGCATCATCACATCCAGCACCATCAGGTCGATCTCCTCCTGTTCGATCGCCTGCAGCGCCTGCATCCCATCATGCCTTTGCAATATGCGGTATCCTTCATTCTGCAGGTAGAGAGCCGCCAGCTTGGCGATCTCACGGTCGTCATCCACGATCAAGATCGTCCTCATCCATCCCGCTCCTTCCCTCTCTATGAACCATGTTCCTTCCCGTCCCCGTCACCGGGGCATCAGCCTGTTGCCGCATCCATCCGAACTTGCCAGACGCAGCAGCCGGCCGTGATGCTGTTCCTGTCTGATCACCGACCTTGCCTGCATCCTCTGATGATATACAAAACGGGAGCGGCTACCGCCGACTCCCGGTTATTTCATTCAGCAGATCGGCCAGCATGCGCGCCTGTTCACGCCGCTGATAGATCAAGGTCGCCTTCTCCTGTCTTGATGCCTGTTCGCGAGCCGCTGGAGCCTGCTGCTCGGCGCCGCCTGCTGCCTGCTGCCGCAGCCAATCCTCGTACAGCTGTCTCACCGCCTGCCTGATCTCGCCGAGCGACAACGGGTCCGCCACCACGCCGAGCTTGAACTTCTCGATGATGTGCGTCGATTCGCCGGGCAGGCTGAGCGCCAGGATCGGATGGCCGACCGCCAGATACTCATACAGCTTGCCAGGGATGTAATCGCCCGAGCCGGGAGCCGTATCCCCGATCAGCAGCAAGATATCCGCGCGCTTCATGGCCTTGAGCGCCTGCTTGTGCGGCAGGTTGCCGACAATCTCCACCACGTCCGTCAGTTCCAGACGGCGGACGGCGTCGATATTGTCGCTGTAGCCCGGATAATCGAACACCCCGGCGAAGCGGAGGACCAGCTTCCGCCGATCGATCACTCCTTCATCGATCAGCTGTCTCACCGCCTCCAGCAAGAGCCGCGGGTTGCGCTCCTGATAGAAGATGCCCGCATACATGATCACGCATCTGCCGGCATCCCGCGGGTCGCGCTCCACATGCCGCAGATCCTCATAATCTGCAGGATCATACCCGTTGTGGATAACCTCGAGCCTGCTGATCGACGCTCCGAACTTCTCATTGAAATTGCGCGCGAACGAATGCGTCACCGTCAGCGTGATATTGGCATCCCGATGCACCGCCCGCTCCATTCGCTCCTCCAGCCATTCCCGCCAGCGGATGCCGGAGCGATGCATATTCTGCGTCCACGGATCGCGGAAATCGGCGATCCACGGAAGTCCCGTCTTGCGCTTCAGATAGCGCGCCACCAGGTGATTCGTATAGGGGCCGGACGTGGAGAACAGCGCGTCGATCCCATACTCGCGGATGATCCTGAGCCCCAGCTTCGTCGCTTCAGGATACCACAGGATCTGGTCATCCGGTATCAGCGCGGCCCGCTTCACCTTCTTGAGCAGCTGGACCACACCGCGCTTGACGAGTTGCCCGAGAGAGGGAGAGGCTTGTACACCGTCCTGGCGGGCTGCGCCGCTGCCTTCCTGGCCTCGGCCCGCTCCGCTCGCGGAGGCGTTCGCCGGCAACAGCGCCGGCCGAAGCTTGCCCACGAGTCCCTTATCCTCCCTGCATCGGTGAATCTTCACGTCATCCGGCAGCTCCTCCAGCAAGGATTCATCCAGGGTCGCGTGATAGCAGGGATCGACGGTCAGCACATGCACCCGCCAGCCGAACTCTCCCAGATAGCGCGCCATCTTGACCGCCCGCTGCACCCCGCCTCCGCCGATCGGAGGAAATAAATATGCGATTATAAGCACCTGCTTGCCTTGATCCACGCTCGATCACCGCATCCTGTCCTAATGTGTCCGGCGTCCAGGCACCGGGACTGCTTCTCAGATGACATGTCCCTCCAGCCAGCTTGCGAATGGGGATCAGATCCTGTACAGCTGAACTCCCTCCGGCAGATCTCGCGGTATGCGATTCTTGGCATCCACCATGACAGCATCCTTCGCCATTAGTCCCGCCACGCGCTGCCAATCGATCGACAGGAATGCCTCCTGCACCGTCACATAGAGCAATGCGTCAGCCCCGCTGACAGCCTCCTCCAGCGTATCCACCTTGTACTCATATTCGTTCTTGACGGCAGGGTCCCAGGCCTTGACGATCGCGCCGCGCTCGCGGAGGATGCGCACGATGTCATGAGGCGGACTGATGCGGTCATCGTTGGAGAAATCCTTCATCGCCAGGCCGAGCAACGCCACGCGGCTGCCGGCCAGCTGCTTGCCCTTTAGCGCCATAGCGCTGGAGACCATGTCGACGAGCATGCCCGGCACTTCGTCGTTGATGCGCCGCGCCAGCTCCAGCAGCTCGATCGACACCCCCAGCTCGCGCGCCTTGGGCTGCAGATAATAGAGCGCGTTCGGCAGGCAATAGCCCCCGACACCCGGGCCAGGGGTGAGCAGGTTCACCCGCTTGTGCGTGTTCGCCACCTTGATCAGCTCGAACGTGTCGATGCCGGCCTTCTCCGCGAATCGCGCAAACTGTTGCACCATCGCGATGTTCACATCGCGCTGGATGTTCTCGATGACCTTGGCCGTCTCGACCACCTTGATGTCCGCGACGGTAATCTCCGCCTTGGTCACGAAGGAGAGGATCTGCTTCGCCTTGTCAACGCTCGCCTCATTCACGCCGCCAAGCGCCAGCGGCATCGAGATGAATTCCTCGAAGGCGCGGCCTTCGGCGATGCGCTCGGAGGAGTAGGCCAGGTAGAAATCTTCGCCGGCCTTCAGGCCGCTGCGCTCCAGCACCGGCTTGACGCGTTCCTCGGTTGTGCCCGGCACGACCGTGCTGCGCACGATCACGGTGTCGCCGCGTTTCAGCACGCCGGCGAGCGAAGCGCAACAAGCGTCGAATCCCCGATAATCCGGCTCCCCATTCCTGATCGGTATGCCTACCGTCACGATGTAGGTGTCCGCCTCTCGGGCCGCTTCCTGATAGTCGCTTGTCGCGCGGAAGCGTCCATTGTTCAGCTGTTCCTTCAGTATATCGCGAATGGTTCGTCCCTGATAGGACTCCATATGATGGGTGATGCCATTGTTAATGTCCTCGATCAGTCCGGGCAGCACATCCAGTCCGATCACCCGCGCGCCATGCATCGCATAGCTGAGCGACAGGGGCAACCCGATGAAGCCCAAACCGACAACCGCGATCTGTGGTTGATTGTGTACCATGTCTTTCCCGCCTAACTTGTTAGGATATCAGCTGTCGGCCGGGATCAGGCATCCACTGCCGCCATCACCTCAGCCACCAGCTTCTCTATTCTTAAACGTGAATCTTCCAGAGATGTTCCACGAACGGCAAAATAAATCTTGATCTTCGGCTCCGTCCCCGACGGGCGCAGGCAGAACCAGGAGCCGTCCTCCAGATAGAACTTGAGCACGTTCTCCGCAGGCAATCCTTCTATGCCTGGCAGGTAATCCTTGACCTGCTTCACGCGCACGCCTGCCACCGTCTGCGGCGGGACATGACGGAAGCGATCCATGATCTGGCCGATGCGCTCCAGGCCATCCTTGCCCTTGAGCGTGCGCGATTCGAGTCGCTCCAGGTAGTAACCGTACTTCTCATACAGCTCGAGCAGCACCTCATACAGCGTCTTGCCCTGGCTCTTGTAGTATGCCGCAGCCTCCGCGATCAGGAGGGAGGCGACGATCGCATCCTTGTCGCGGGCATAGGTGCCTGCCAGATATCCATAGCTTTCCTCATAACCGAACAGGAATGCACGATCTCCCGTTCGCTCGAACTTCGTTATCAATTCGCCGATATACTTGAAGCCGGTGAGCGTATCCAGCACCTCGGCGCCGTAGCTGCGAGCGATCTCCGCTCCCATCTCGCTGGTGACGATCGTCTTGATCACAGCGCCGTTCGCCGGCAGCTCGCCCCGCTCCCGCAGGCCGCTGAGCAGATACTCGATCATGATCGCGCCGGACTGGTTGCCGGTCAGCACCACATATTGGCCGTCCGGATCGGCGACCACTGCCCCCATTCGATCCGCGTCAGGGTCTGTGCCGATGATCAGATCGGCCCCCTCTCTCTTGGCGATCTCCAGCGCCAGGGTGAAGGCTTCCCGCTCCTCCGGATTCGGTGACTTGACCGTCGGAAAATTGCCGTCCGGCCTGGCCTGCTCCTCCACGATTCGCACATTCCGGAAGCCGGCCCGCTCAAGCGCACGAACCACCGGCATGTACCCCGTGCCATGCAGCGGGGTATAGATAATCTTCAGCTCGCTGCCTGCGGCTGCGATCGCATCCGGGCGCTGGCTGACCGATACCACCGCATCGATGTAGGCGTCATCCACCTCCTGGCCGATCCAGACGAGCAGCCCCTGCTGCTCGGCCTCCGTCCGGGACAGACGGCGAATCTCCGAGAAGGATGGAACCCTGGCGATCTCCGCGATCACTTCATCCGCTTCATGCGGCACCAGTTGACCGCCATGCGGGCCGTATACCTTGTAGCCGTTGTATTCCGGCGGATTGTGGCTGGCGGTGATGACGATGCCAGCGTTCGCCTTCAGGTGGCGCACCGCGAAAGACAGCTCCGGAGTCGGCCTGAGCGACTCGAACACATAGGCGCGGACTCCGTTGCCGGCGAGCACCAACGCGGCTTCCAGGGCGAATTCCGGCGAGCAACGTCTGGAATCGTGCGCGATCACCACGGAAGGAACGACGCCTTCACCCGCCAGCCGCTTCACGTACCCGGCCAGCCCCTGGGTAGCCTTGCCCACGGTGTAGCGGTTCATCCGGTTCGTGCCGGCGCCGATGACGCCGCGAAGCCCGCCTGTGCCAAACGTCAATTCACGATAAAAACGATCCTCAATCTCCTCCGGACGATTCTCCAGACTTTTCAGCTCTGACCTCGTCTCTTCGTCAATTGTCGGATCGCTTATCCACTGCCTGTATACGGCCAGATAATCCTGGTTTCTCATCTATGTCTCCTCCCCCATCTTTCAATCTGTACGATCTAAGCTGAGAGATATCAAGCATCACTGATCGCGAACATGAGCTCTCCTTCGGCCACGGTGCGTCCCTCTACGGATGCCCGGCCTTCCGCCTTGGCGATCGAGCCCTTCAGCCGCGTAATCTCCAGCTCCAGGCGCAGCGTATCGCCGGGCTTCACCTGTTCGCGGAAACGGAACCGGTCGATGCCGGCGAAGAAGCCGATCTTGCCCTTGTACTCCTCCAGCGACAGCATCGCCACCGCGCCCACCTGGGCCAGCGCTTCCGCGATCAAAACGCCGGGCATGACCGGATAATCCGGAAAATGCCCCTGGAAGAATGGCTCATTAATCGTCACATTCTTGATGCCTACCGCGCCCTTGCCCGGCTCCAGATCGATGATGCGATCGACCAGCAAGAACGGATAACGGTGTGGGATGATCTCCTTGATCTCCTGTGCATTCAGCATTTCGACATCACTTCCTTAACGTTTATTCCGTATAAAACCGCATTGCGCGGCTACACTAATAATGTCCTTCCTTGGCTGCAGCAAGGAGGTTCATATAAGGGAGCATGTTCGTCAGGTTCTGAAGCGCCGCACGAACGTGCTCTTTTATTCTTTGCGAAGCTCATTCAATGAACGAAATTCCAGGATGTAGATCACGGAGGCGACAAAGGACAGGGCAATGACGAACCACAGATATGGAACGGCGAATTCAACCTGCATGAACAGGAACACAATCGCCAGATAGTACAGCACGGTCGTCAGTTTCCCCAGCACATTCGCCTGAACCGTCTTGTACCCGCGCACATGAAAGGATGCCGCACCGATGATCATGCCGATCTCCCGGATGAAGATCGCCAGCGCAGCCTGCCAGGGGATAAACCTGAGGTACAGGAACGACACGATCACCGCGATCATCAGAACCTTGTCAGCCAGCGGATCGAGCAACTTGCCGATGGTGGTAACCTGCTTGCGCTTGCGGGCGATATACCCGTCCAGGATGTCTGTCGCGCCTGCGATGATCACGACGGCAAGAGCCTCATACAGCATGTGTTGCGAGATCAGGTAAGCATATACCGGAATAAGCACAAAGCGAGCCAACGTGATCCCATTCGGCAAGTTCATGCTAACCCTCCTCAGCCGAATATTGATACGGGGAAACACCTTTCTCATTATACAATTTCCAAAATAAGAATAAAAGCTTCCGGGGAGAAGCTTGCTTCATGGCAAAACAAAACTCCCGTTGACCGAGAGTTTGCTCATCAGGGTTATTCGTTTGACGCCTGGTCATCCTTCCGCGAAGACCAGATCATAGACATGCCGCCAGGTGCTCCAGTCAAAAATCTCATGCGCCGGCTGGTCGCCCAGTTTCACATAACCGATATACAGTCCGACATACAGGCAAACGATAAACAGCAACGGTATGCCCAGATATTTGAGCAGGGCTCCCGTGGTCTTCATCCATCTGGGGCGCGCCTTTCGCTTCTTCGCTTTCGGCTTGGCCTTGGCGGTTTGGTTTTTGAGCGGTTGAGTCGGTTTCGCTTGTTCCTGTGTCATCGCGATCCTCACTTCGTCATTATCTGCGCAGCTGGTTCGCCAGATTCATCATCGTGTCGCCTGCCGAAAGCGCTCGGGCATTCAGCTGATAGGCGCGTTGCACCATGATCAGCTCCGTCATCTCGGACAGCAGATCGACATTGGACTGTTCCGCATAATATTGCCTGACGGCGATGCCTTCGCCGCTTGCATCAGCGAAGTTCACCTGCTGCAGCACATTGTTCGGATCCTGGACACCAGACGCCACGTTGAACAGATTGTCGCTGACAGCCATGATGAGATCCGGCCGCATCACGCGCATCAGCTTGATCTGACCGGCCGTACCGGTGGATCCGTCTACATTAGTATACGTTACATAGCCTCTTTCATCAATGCGAAAATCAGCATAGTTGGGGATCGCTACATAGCCGTTGTTGACCGTGCGCACCGGATAACCATCAGGCGTCGTCAGCACCTGATATCCCGGAAGGCCGGCAACGGTGGACAGATGGAAGCGGCCGCTTCGCGTCCAGAGCGTCCGAACCCCCGTCGTTCCGTCATCGTTCACGATCGGCACCTCGATCTCGAACATGGCATGTCCTTCAAGCGCCAGGTCGAATGGGTTATCCGTCTTCTGCAGCGTGCCTTGCGTCAGGTCCGTCCTGAGTCCGACAAGCATCGAGCCTCCGCCCAACGTCAGCCCGGGCTGCGTCATGCGGCCAGGGAGCTGCATGTCCGGATTCTGACTCAGGGTCGTGGTCAGGACATCCTGGAAGGACGCTTGCTGCTTCTTGTAACCGACTGTATTGATATTCGCGATGTTGTTCGCGATCAGGTCCAGCTTCTGTTGCAACGCGGACAAACTGACTGCGGAGCTGATGATCGTATGATTCAAGCTGCTAACCTCCTTGCTCGTCTATCCAATTAGACGCGGCCGATCTCATTAACGGCCTTGTCCAGCGACTGGTCATAGGCCTGGATGACCTTCTGGTTGGCTTCATAGAGCCTTAACGCCATCATCATATCAACCATTGCTTGCGCCGCATCGACGTTGGAACGCTCCAGGTATCCCTGTCTGATCATGACCTGATCGTTATCGGCGACTGGAACCGCCGGTTCAGCGTCCTCCGGCAGCCGATAGTTGCCGTTGCCTTCGCGGATGAGCTGGTACGGATTGTCGATGCGGGAGATCAGCAGTTGACCCAGGATCGCGCCTGTGTTGCGATCGATCAACGTGCCGTTCTCCGAGATCTGCACCTGCTCCAGGGAGCCCGCGATGACGATCGGCTGGCCATCCCGGCCGAGCACCGGCTCGCCATTGGCCGTCAGCAGCTGCCCCGCTTCATTCTGATGGAAGCTGCCGTTGCGCGTGTATCTCTGCACGCCATCCGCGCCGAGCACAGTGAAGAACGCTTGCGGTTGGTAGATCACTTCTCCATCAACGACCGCCTTGCCGGACCGGTCAAACACGACGCCGGGCACCTGAATATTCGAGACGATCGCGAGATCGCCCGGCTGCTTCGTATCCGTCAGATCCCCTTGTGTAAACATCGGGATGTTCTCCTCGACGAATACGCCGGTATGGATGGTGCCGATCGGCTTCGAAGTGGCGCCGCCGGGGCCGGCATCCTTGCCCATCTGATGGATCAGCATCTCCGGAAATGAACGAAGCGCTGACGTGTCCTGCTTGTAGCCCGGTGTCAGCATATTCGAGACATTGTTCGTGATCGAATCATGCCAGCGTTGCTGGGCTAACATGCCCGATGCAGCCGTGTAAAATCCTCTAAACATATGATCGTACCCCTATTCCGTGGTCTTCACTGGATTGCACCATCCAGATACGACGGTAACCCCGAACGCCCTGGGCCGCAGCGTGGACACGTGCGGCTTGTCCGATCTGGCCGTACACTTTCGATTCAGGATTGCCTTATATTATACTATATCGTCATTTTCCGCGCGATACTTTATCCATATTGTCCAACAGGATTCCCGTACCTTTCGCAACACAATCGAGCGGGTCTTCGGCGATCAGAACGGGCACCTTCAATTCCTCCATCATCAGCTCCTCAAGTCCATGCAGCAAAGCGCCGCCGCCGGTGAGGATGATGCCCCTGTCGATGATATCCGCTGCCAGCTCTGGCGGAGTGCGTTCCAGAACCGACTTGGTCGTGGCGATGATCGAAGCGATCGAATCAGCCAGCGCCTCCATGACCTCTTCGGAGGTGATCGTGATGCTGAGCGGCAAACCCGAAACCATATCCCGTCCGCGGATGTCCATCTCGTCCCTGCGCGCTCCGGGATAGACCGTGCCGATGCGTATCTTGATATCCTCGGCCGTTCTTTCGCCGATCAGGAGCTTGTATTTGTCCTTGATATATTTGGTGATGGCGACGTCGAACTTGTCCCCGGCAACCTTAATGGAAGAGGCGGTGACAACGTCGCCCATCGAGAGTACGGCAACATCCGTTGTACCTCCGCCTATATCGACCACCATATTGCCGCTCGGCTGGTAGATATCCATGCCAGCCCCTATAGCGGCCGCCTTGGCCTCTTCCTCCAGAAATACTTCCTTGGCACCGCTGCGTTCTGCCGCTTCACGAATCGCCTTCTGTTCCACGGATGTAATATTGCTTGGCGCGCATATGAGAATCCGCGGACGGCTGTACCATTTCTTGCCCCCGATCTTGGCGATGAAGTGACGCAACATCATCTCCGTGATCTCGAAATCGGCGATCACCCCGTCCTTCAGCGGACGTATCGCGACGATATTGCCTGGCGTACGGCCTACCATGCGGCGCGCCTCTTCGCCGACTGTCAGAACACGCTTCGTATCGTTCTCGATGGCAACGACAGACGGCTCGTTCAGCACCACCCCGCGTCCCTTGACATAGATCAACACATTCGCAGTACCCAAGTCAATACCGATATCCTTGCTAAACATATAACGGTCCTCCTAACAGCCGCTCATACGATCTGTGATCATTGGTTAGCTTGTTGATTTACTTCTCGTCGATTTTATGGATATGCATCCAATATTCGCTGTTGGTGGCCGAAATCCTTTTCTTTTTTGCATGATTTCGTCGAGAAGTCATCAAAGCTCCCCCAATAACCCTGAGCTTCAGGAGTTGGAGGACACCAGATCCTCACTCGCTTCCTGTTGTTTATCCTTTCGGTATTTGATCTTGGTCGCTTCTCCTCCTCTCAAATGGCGTATGGACTTGTGGTACTCCAGGATCACCTTGACCTGGTTGGCCAGCTCGGGATTAATCTCGGGTAATCGTTCCGTCAAGTCCTTGTGCACTGTGCTCTTCGAGACGCCGAACTGCTTCGCGATGGTGCGAACGGTATTTCTCGTCTCGACGATGCAGTTGCCGATCTTGATCGTACGTTCCTTGATGTAATCGTGCACTCCCTTCGCCTCCCTGCTCGAGTTAAGTTTGGTACATTATATGAGTCGGAAGGCCATATATTCGTCGTTTCCAAGCCTGACAAGCCCAAAAACTTGGGCTTGCTCCCGATTTCGGGGCAGTTCTCCACCGGAGAGAATCCCCTTCAGGATACCCGGTCGTCCGCCCGCGGAACATGCGAAACATGAAAAAAGGGGCTGTCTGAAAAGTCCCTAAATGAAAAAGTGGACGGAAAGCCAATATGGTTTTCCGTCCATTCTTATTCCATAGTGTCTCCAGGAAGGCAGCGAGGCGGATGCTCGCCACCTTCAGTAGATTGTGGGCCATCGCCACGATCCCATACTCGGTATGCACCTTATCCAGTCCCCTCAACGAGAACCGGCGGAACGACCGATTGCCCTTGATGTGACCAAATACGCTCTCGACCTCCACCTTGCGGCGAGCATAGATCGCGGATTTTTCGTCATCTTCAAGGGCTGCATGGGCTTTCGCCTCTAGTTCTTCCCACACCGTATTCCAGTGTACCTGGCGGTTACCTCTCGCTGTGGTACAAGCGGACTTCAACGGGCATTCCCTGCAATCCTCACATGCATAGATCTTGAAGCTTTGCTCCAGTCCCGTCTGTGTCCTCTTCGTCTGGTACTTCTTAAAACGAACATACCGGCCATTGGGGCATACGAAACGATCCTCCCTCTCGTCGTACGTCCAATTGGCTGCATGCCGAATGTCCTTCATGTAGCCTCGGGTCTTTTCTTTCATGTAGGTGGCATACGGAATGAGAAAATCGAAGTGTCGATCTTCCACCGCATACAAGTAGTTTTCCTCGCTGCCATATCCCGCGTCGGCAATCATCGTCTTCGGCATGGGCAAGGAAGACGCCGCCAGCTTCTCCATATGGGGAATGAAGCAGCGCGTATCCGTCGGTCGTTGATGAAGGCTGTAAAACAGGATGAACTGATTCTCGGTCGCCATTTGCACGTTGTATCCCGGCTTTACCTGCCCATTCTTCATGTGGTCTTCCTTCATACGCATAAAGGTCGCATCCGGATCGGTTTTGGAATAGCTGATCCGATCGCCAAAGCACGTCTTCTGCTGCTCATACATGGTCAGTCGTGGCAGGTAATCCTCCCGAATCTGTTTGAATGACTGCTTAAAGGCCTTGCGCTCCTGGCGTAGGGTTTTCCGTTCCGCGCTATCCTTGGCCTGAGCGATTTGCTCAGTCAATCCTTCCACTTTCTCTTCCAACACTGTCGCTGCCTCTTCAAGCATGGCAGGCAGCTCCTCGGGATGAACTTCCGCGTACTCCCCAGCTTCTTGCTGCGTCAGGTCATGAATATGGGCAAGCGTCGCCCGAATCTTCTCCTTCAGTTTCTCCTCAAAACGAAGCGTCGATTTTTTCCGCACAAATGAATACTTGCTGGCGTTAGCTTCAATTCTTCGTGCCGTCGAGAAAGTAGTTCTCCATCGTTATGTAGTTGTCCGCGATCAGCTTCTGGATCATCGCTTCAAACAGTTCATCGATCATCGCTTTCATGCGAACGCCACGAAACTCATTCAGGGTTCGGAAGTCGGGCTGTTGCATGGCAGCCAGCCACATTGCTGGAATGTTCTCCTGAAGCACCCTTTCGATGCCGCGGCAGGAGTAGACTTTTTGCGAGTAACCGTAAAGCAGTACTTTCAACAGTCGATGTATTCCTTTACAGCGTTAAAAGCTTCTTGAAAGCTGTTGAAGGTTTCCTTGCTGAGTAAATCCCGTTCCAAGGTAGCATGGAACGACTCGATGTAGGCGTTCATATTTGGCGTCTTTGGCGGGATTCTCTCATGGGTGATCCCGTATGTCTCACATAGCTCACCAAACGCTTTGCTTACAAACTGCGGTCCATTGTCAGTACGAATAACCGGCATTGGTTCACCTGGCGCAATGCGACGGTGAATCGCTTCTTCCACCATACGGCAGACATCCTTTGCTTCACAACAGGTACCGACATGATGACCCACAATGGTTCGATCAAACACATCGATCATGTCTGCGATGAAAAAGAACTGATCGTATCCGGCAACATACCCATATTTAATATCCAGTTGCCACTGTTGGTTCGAAGCCGTCACTTCTACATGGCGTGCCAAACGGCGTGGATAGTGCTGCTTCTTGCGACGCTGTGGCTGCAGGATGCCAAGCTTCTTGCAAAGGCGATAGGTCTTCTTCTTGTTGATCACCAAGCCATCCTGCTCGCGCAAGCAATCCGTCAACATTTCGTAACCATAAACATGCTCTTCACCAGCTACCAGTTCCATTAACCACTCCTCGATCTGGGCATCACTGACGATCTGCCCTGACTGAGTACGCGAGTGGGTCGTTACCGGACGCCCTCGCTTGATCGGGCTCGCTGATTTTGGTTGGTCTCCGGTGTTGGAGACTGGCCGCCGATTCTTGCGCTCATAGTACGTGGATGAAGCGACTCCTGCTACGGATAGCGCAGTGGCTACCGCTACTCCCTGATCGATGAACGTCTGAGCGACGTGGAGCCGGTCATCGAGAGGGATTTCGACTTTTTTAGGAGTTCACGCAGGATGTTGTTTTCGATTTCCTTCTCGCCGAGGGCTTTTAGGGCTAGATCGAGTTTTTCTTCCAGCTCTGCCACTCGTCTGGCTTCGTCCAGCTGTTCGTCGATGCTTGGGATCGCATCGGCGCCGAAGGTTTCTTGGTACCCCTTCACCCAGTTGCGTATGGTTTTTGGGGATACGTCATATTTCCTGGCTACCACACCGACCTTGATGCCGGTAAGAGCTTCTCGAGCAGCCTTGTATCGAATTTCTTTGAAAGTATGACTTCTTGAAATCACAGCCATCAGCCTCCTGATCAAATTGTACATTATTTCCCTATGAACTCTCCAATTTGATTAGGGGGCTAAATAGGTCTGGCCTTTCTTCAATCGGTTTTGTACGAAAAATCGTACAACTCCGAGCGGTCCGGCCATTTTCCAAGCGATTTTGTACGAAAAATCGTACAACTCCGAGCGGTCCGGCCGTTTCTCAAGCGGTTTTGTATGAAATATCGTACAACTCCGAGCGGTCCGGCCGTTTTCCAAGCGATTTTGTACGAAAAATCGTACAACTCCGAGCGGTCCGGCCGTTTTCCAAGCGATTTTGTATGAAATA
>CALGAO010000070.1 GCA_937957685.1 uncultured Paenibacillaceae bacterium | reverse complement strand
GGAAAAATTCCTTTCCAACTGATTGTTCAGTTGAATATAATACCAATAACACGCATATGGAGGTGCAGATCAATGATGTTCGGAAGATTCACGGAACGCGCACAGAAAGTGCTGGCTCTGGCGCAGGAAGAAGCTGTCAGACTCGGCCACAATAATATCGGAACGGAGCACATCCTGCTTGGCTTGATACGTGAAGGGGAAGGCATCGCCGCCAAGGCTCTCATCTCTCTGGGCCTGGGGCTGGAAAAAATTCAGGACGAGGTGGAATCGCTGATCGGCCGCGGTCAGGAGCATCAAACCAACTTCGCCTATACGCCGCGCGCGAAGAAGGTGATCGAGCTGTCCATGGACGAGGCTCGCAAGCTGGGACATACTTATGTGGGCACTGAACATATCCTGCTCGGCCTGATCCGCGAAGGTGAGGGCGTGGCGGCTCGCGTGCTCAACAACCTCGGCGTCAGCCTGAACAAGGCCCGTCAGCAGGTGCTGCAGTTGCTGGGCAGCAGCGAGTCGATGCCTTCCTCCAGCAACCCGCCGGCCAATGTCAACACGCCGACATTGGACAGTCTGGCGCGAGACCTCACCGCCGCGGCGCGGGAGAACAGCCTCGATCCGGTGATCGGCAGGGCCAAGGAGATCGAACGCGTCATCCAGGTGCTCAGCCGCAGGACGAAGAACAACCCGGTTCTCATCGGTGAGCCGGGTGTCGGCAAGACCGCGATCGCGGAAGGTCTGGCGCAGCGGATCGTCAACAACGAGATTCCGGAGACGCTGCGCGACAAGCGCGTCATGACGCTCGATATGGGTTCGGTGGTCGCAGGAACGAAGTATCGCGGTGAATTTGAGGATCGGCTGAAGAAGATCATGGATGAGATCCGCCAGGCGGGCAACATCATTCTGTTCATCGACGAACTGCATACGCTCATCGGGGCAGGCGGCGCGGAAGGCGCGATCGACGCGTCCAACATCCTGAAACCGGCGCTGGCCAGGGGAGAGCTGCAATGCATCGGCGCCACGACCCTGGATGAATATCGCAAATACATCGAGAAGGATGCTGCGCTGGAGCGCCGCTTCCAGCCGATCATGGTTGACCAGCCGTCGCCGGAAGAAGCGATTCAGATCCTGCACGGCCTCAGGGACCGCTATGAAGCGCATCACCGGGTGAAGATCTCGGATGAAGCGATCGAGCAGGCGGTGAAGCTGTCCGACCGCTACATCACCGACCGCTTCCTGCCGGACAAGGCGATCGACCTGATCGACGAGGCTTGCTCCAAGGTGCGCCTCAGCTCCTATACGATCCCGCCGAATCTGAAGGAGATGGAGAAGAAGCTCGAGGAGCTGCGCAAGGAGAAGGACGCTGCCGTGCAAAGCCAGGAGTTCGAGAAGGCCGCGGCGCTCCGCGACAGCGAGCAGAAGATGCGGGAAGAGCTCGAAGCCTTCAAGAATGAGTGGAAAGAGAAGCAAGGCCGCACGGATTCCGAAGTCACGCCGGAGGACATCGCCCAGGTGGTGGCCAGCTGGACCGGCATCCCGGTGGTGAAGCTGAAGGAGGAAGAGACCGAGCGCCTGCTCAAGATGGAGAGCATCCTGCATGAGCGCGTCATCGGCCAGGATGAGGCGGTCAAGTCCGTCAGCCGCGCGATTCGCCGTTCCCGCGCAGGGCTGAAGGATCCGAAGCGGCCGATGGGCTCGTTCATCTTCCTTGGACCGACGGGCGTGGGCAAGACCGAGCTGGCCAGAGCGTTGGCGGAAGCGCTGTTCGGCGATGAGAATGCGGTCATCCGCATCGACATGTCCGAGTACATGGAGAAGCACTCCACTTCCCGCCTCGTCGGCGCGCCTCCGGGATATGTCGGCTACGAAGAGGGAGGGCAGCTGACGGAGAAGGTCAGACGCAAGCCTTACTCCGTTGTCCTGCTCGATGAGATCGAGAAGGCCCATCCGGAAGTGTTCAACATCCTGCTCCAGGTGCTTGAGGACGGTCGCCTGACGGATTCGAAGGGCCGGGTGGTCGATTTCCGCAATACGCTCATCATCATGACCTCCAACGTCGGCGCGGAAACGATCAAGAAAGGCTCTTCCCTCGGATTCACGGCCACGAACAACAGCGAACAGGACTACAACGCGATGAAGGAGCGGGTCCTGGCGGAGCTGAAACGCAGCTTCCGTCCGGAGTTCCTCAACCGGATCGACGAGACGATCGTCTTCCATCCGTTGGACGAGAAGCATATCGCGGAGATCGTGACGCTGATGGCAGAGGATCTGCGCAAGCGGCTGAAGGAGCAGGAGGTCGACTTCGAGCTGACGGAAGCCGCAAAGAAATTCCTCGCGAAGGAAGGTTACGATCCGACATACGGCGCACGCCCGCTGCGTCGCGCGATTCAGAAGCATATCGAGGATCGCCTGTCCGAATCGCTGCTGCGCGGTGAGATTCAGAAGGGCGATGATCTCGTCATCGACGAGCAGGATGGAGCGCTGGTTGTTCACAAGAAACAAAAGGTTACCGCCAACTGATTCGACAAACCCGTCCATCTGCAAGACAACATTCATCCGCCGGACTGACGCCGGCGAACCATGCGGAAATATGGCGAAGCGCCCCAATTGCGGGGCGCTTTTTTGTTGGATCGCACAAAGCCTTTTCAGTTTCTTTCGCGCATGGTAAACTTTGAAAGAGACTTGTTAACGGTTCATTTATCGCGCTTCACGAACCTCCTTAACAACCCCAGATCAAGCGGGAGAACTAACGATCATGAGTAAATCAAAATCAAAATTTGTCTGCAACGAATGCGGCTATGAGTCACCGAAGTGGATGGGCAAATGCCCCGGCTGCCACGCCTGGAATACGATGACGGAGTTCGCCCAGCCCACGGGCAAGCGCCGGGAGATCGCCAGGTCCCCGCTGGCCGCGCAGGAGAAGCCGCGACCGATCGTCGAGGTGGAGCTCAGCCGGGATCCGCGCATCCGCACGAACATCGGGGAACTGGATCGCGTGCTCGGCAGCGGCATCGTGCCAGGCTCGCTCACCCTGGTGGGCGGAGACCCGGGCATCGGCAAGTCCACGCTGCTGTTGCAGACCTCGAACAGCCTGGCTGAGCAAGGCCTGAAGGTGCTGTATATCTCCGGGGAGGAATCGGCCCGGCAAACGAAGCTGAGAGCGGACCGGTTGGGCATCTCATCGCCCAATCTGTATGTGCTGTGTGAAACGGATCTCGAGCTGATGCAAGCGTCGATCGATGAGCTTGCGCCGGATCTGCTCATCGTCGATTCGATCCAGACGGTCTACCTGCCGCAGCTGGAGTCTGCTCCGGGCAGCGTATCGCAAGTTCGGGAGTGCACCAGTCATTTTATGCGCATAGCTAAAGTGAATGGCATCGCTACGATACTGGTCGGTCATGTCACCAAGGAGGGGGCGATCGCGGGCCCCCGCCTGCTGGAGCATATGGTCGATTGTGTCTTGTATTTTGAAGGCGATCGCCATCATACATACAGGATGCTCCGTGCCGTGAAGAACCGCTTCGGCTCGACCAACGAGATCGGGATCTTCGAGATGAGCGAATCCGGCCTGAAAGAAGTGCGCAACCCCAGCGAGATCTTCCTCTCCGAAAGACCGAAGGGCGTATCCGGTTCGATCGTCGTCGCCAGCATGGAAGGGACCAGGCCGGTGCTCGTTGAACTTCAGGCCCTGGTGGCCACGACGAATTTTCCCAGCCCGCGCCGTACGGCGACCGGGATCGATCATAATCGGCTCGTGCTGATCATGGCTGTGCTGGAGAAGAGGCTGGGCCTGTTCCTTCAGAATCAGGACGCCTATATCAACGTGGCAGGCGGGCTCAAGCTGGATGAGCCGGCGGTTGATCTGGGGATCGCGATCAGCCTCGTGTCCAGTTTCCGCGACATCCCGATCGGTCCTGCAGATGTTGTCTTCGGGGAAGTCGGTCTGACAGGAGAGGTACGCGCCGTCTCGCGCGTCGAACAGCGCGTCAGGGAAGCGGAGAAGCTCGGATTCCGGAGGGTGATCGTGCCGGAGAAGAGCCTCAAGGGTTGGCAGCCCCCGAAGGGCATTGAAGTGATCGGAGTTCAGACGGTTCAGGAGGCATTAGCTGTCGTATTAGGCGAGGGGGAGTAAATGGTGAGAGAAGAAGAAGATCGCGACCTGATGGGCGAACTGCTCAAACTGGTTGCACCAGGCACTGCATTTCGCGAAGGATTGGAAAACGTACTGCGCGCAAAGACCGGGGCGCTCATCGTCGTCGGATACAGCCCCGAAGTGATGGAGATCGTGGACGGGGGGTTCTCGATCAACTGCGATTTCAGTCCCAACTATCTGTACGAATTGGCAAAGATGGACGGAGCGATCATCCTGAGCGAGGATCTGAAGCGCATCCTGTATGCGAACACTCAGCTCATACCGGATTCCTCCATTCCATCCACCGAGACCGGCATCCGCCATCGGACGGCCGAGCGTGTGGCGAAGCAGACCGGGCGGCTGGTCGTATCCATCTCGCAGCGGAGGAACGTCATCACGCTCTATCAGGGCAATCTTCGTTATTCGCTTAAGGATATCGGCGTGATCCTGACGAAGGCCAACCAGGCGATCCAGACGCTGGAGAAATATAAAGCGGTGCTCGACCAGGCCTTCAAGAATCTGTCCGCTTCCGAGATTGAGGAGCTTGTTACCTTGCAGGATGTCACGAATGTCATCCAGCGGCTGGAGATGGTGCTGCGCGTCAAGCAGGAGATCAAACGGTACATCAATGAGCTGGGCAACGAAGGACGGCTCGTCAGCATGCAGATGGAGGAGCTGGTGGCCGGCCTGGATCAGGAATTTGTCCTGCTGCTGAAGGATTACATCCGCGAGCCAGGCGAAGAGAAGCTGAAGGAAACGATGCATGCCTTGCGCCGGCTGAGCTCGGAGGAATTGCTGGACAGCCACCATATCGTTCGTTTGCTCGGCTATCCAAGCAGCAGCACGGTGATGGATGAGCCGATCTCTCCGCGCGGCTTCCGCATCCTGCACAAGATACCGCGCCTGCCATCGCTGATCATCGGCAACCTGATCGAGCGCTTCGGGTATCTGCCGCATATTCTCATGGCGACGATCGAGGAGCTGGATGAGGTGGACGGCATCGGAGAAGTGAGGGCCAGAGCGATCAAGGACGGACTCAAGCGAATCCAGCAACAAGTGTTCATTGACAGACACATTTAGAATAACCTACAATTAGATAATGCTTTTGCAAATGTTAACGCGAAGGTTCTGGATAGATGTTGGGGTATAGTATACCGTGAGGTGAGCCTGATGATCATAAAAATAATCCCCAATCTGTTCACGGTAGGGAACCTGGCGCTTGGCATCATCGCAATCCTGATGGCTTTTCACGGAGAGCCGTTGACGGCCTCCTTTCTGGTAATCCTGGCGATGCTGGCAGACGGTCTTGATGGCCGAATCGCGCGGGCGCTCAACGTCCAGAGTGAATTCGGCAAGGAGCTGGACAGCTTGTCAGATGTCATCTCCTTCGGCGTAGCTCCCGCATTTGTGGCTTTTGTCACGGCTTTGGGCGAGTTCGGGGCTGCCGGCTGGATTGCCGCTGTGCTGTTCCCGGTATGCGGTGCTCTGAGATTGGCCAGATTCAACGTGAAACCCGCTACGCCAGGCTATTTTATCGGGTTGCCGATACCTGCTGCGGGGGGAGTGTTGTGCACGCTGGCGCTGTTTGTCCCGGATATCCATCCGGCAGTCCTCCTGATCGCCTGCGTGTTGTTGTCCTTCCTCATGGTCAGCAATATCCAATATCCGAGCTTCAAGCGCATCACCTTGCCGCGGGCATATCTCTGGTTGACCCCGATTGTGATCATCAGTGCGGTATTGGTAGTGGCGTTCATCCCCGGCATGACCAGATTCGTGTTTGTGCCGCTTGTCCTGTATGCTCTCTGGGGACTAAAAAAAAACGTTAACACGGCAATCGTCAGCCGCATAAGAAAGCACCGCCGACATGTCCGGCACGAAGAGCAGACGATCAATTCCGATGTTTCATAGCCCATAGCGAGTAGGCTCCGCGCCGCACAGCTCGCATGCAGAAATAAAAAGCATTTATTTCTCCTGATCCGGGTGAAATAGGTGCTTTTTCTTTTTGGCCCGATTCCGATGAAAATATCGTCCCTCCGATTAGTATGCTGGCATTTTGTTCATAATTGTAAAGAGGTTGTTTCTGAAATATTGGCAGGAGGTGAAACAATGACAAACAGAGTAAGGCTGATCCTGATCATGGCAGGAGCATATGTCGGGTATCAGCTCAGCCAGGTTTCTCAAGGCAGCTTGTTTGGTTTCGCGGAACGCTTGTGGGGCAGTTATCCGTTAAAAGGCGAGGTATGGTGGTTCATAGGAACAGGCATGGTAGCGGCATGGGTCATCGGTTCATTGACGCACAGACGAATAGGACAATGGTGGGGAGAGGTCGAGGAAAGAATCAACCACCTGTCCGTATCCGGTATCGTTGTCGGTTTGATTGGCTTGTTCGTCGGTTTATTGATCGCGGTGCTCTGCGCCGTCGTGCTCGGAGATTCCGCTCAGGGTGGTCTGTGGCTGCTCGCGGCTGCGTCACTTGGTTTCTTCGGATATCGGATCGGTCAGCTCAAATGGAATCAGATCGGCGATCTCTTAAAGTCGATCAGGCACTCAGGGGCGCCGGGGCCGGAGCAGAAGCTGCACAATGAACACAAGATTCTCGACACCAGCGTCATCATCGACGGCCGCATCGCGGATATCTGCAAGACCGGCTTTCTCGACGGCACGATGGTGATTCCGGAATTTGTGCTGGAGGAGCTTCAACATATCGCCGATTCGTCCGATCTGCTCAAGCGGAACAGGGGGCGGCGCGGGCTGGACATCCTGAACAGGATCCAGAAGGAACTCGATGTGAAGGTGCTCATCTACGAGGGAGACTTCGATGAGATCTCGGAGGTGGACAGCAAGCTGGTCCGACTCGCGAAGGTGCTGCAGGGCAAGGTCGTCACCAACGACTACAATCTGAACAAGGTATGTGAGCTGCAAGGGGTGCCGGTGCTGAACATCAATGATCTGGCCAATGCTGTCAAGCCGATCGTGCTGCCGGGAGAAGAGATCGTCGTGCAGGTAATCAAGGATGGCAAGGAATACGGCCAAGGCGTCGCCTATCTGGACGACGGCACGATGATCGTCGTGGAAGGCGGCCGCGATTACATCGGCACGAATATCGAGGTGCTGGTGACGAGTGTCCTTCAGACATCCGCGGGCAGGATGATCTTCGCGAAACCGAAACTGTTGGAAAAAGCGCTATAAAACAGGTATGATAAGAAAAGCTGCAGCAGCCTCCGTGCGGATGATCGGCAGACCAGGCTGGGGCAGCTTTTCATGGTCTTGTCAGCCTGTTCATGGGCAGACCGGGCCCAGCCAGGGTATGGTATACCATCGGGATATGAGGGAGAATCACGGAGATGAAGACAGGGGCGGTTATCGTCGCTGCCGGGCAAGGCTCGCGCATGCGAACGGCGGTCAGCAAGCAATATTTGCCGCTGGTCGGCAAACCTATACTGGTTCATACATTGCTGAAGTTTCAGGCGCATCCGGACATCGGCGTGATCACCGTCGTGGTGCCGCCAGGCGATGAGCGGCAGGTGAGAGAGATGGCGGATCAGTTCGGTTGCGGCAAGGTGCGGCATATCGTCGCCGGCGGCAGCGAGCGGCAGCATTCGGTGGCGCGGGGGCTTGCGACCTTGCGGGGAGAGGCAGACCTCGTGCTGGTGCATGATGCGGTTCGGCCCTTCGTCACGGACGCGATGATCACGGCTGCTTGCGCAGCTGCGGCGACCGACGGCGCGGCTGTGTTGGCTGTGCCGGTCAAGGATACGATCAAGGTCGCCCGGGCGGACGGCACCGTGGAGTCCACGCCGGATCGGCGAAGCTTGTGGGCGGTTCAGACACCGCAGGCTTTCCGCCTGTCCCTGCTGCTGGACGCGTACGAGCAGGCGGAGCGGGACGGATTCATCGGCACGGACGATGCGATGCTGGTGGAACGGCTTGGCCACCCGGTGCGGATCGTGCATGGCGATTATGCGAATATCAAGATCACGACGCCGGAGGATCTGGACTGGGCGGAGCATAGCCTTAAGAATCGAGACAGAGGGGAGAGGTCATGATGATCAGGATAGGGCAAGGCTTCGATGTTCATGCGTTCGCAGAAGGGCGGCGCTGCATCATAGGCGGCGTCGATATTCCTTATGAGCGAGGGCTTCTCGGACATTCGGACGCCGACGTGCTGCTGCATGCGATCGCTGATGCCGTATTGGGGGCGCTTGGCCTCGGGGATATCGGCAAGCATTTCCCGGATACGGATCAGGCATACAAGGATGCGGACAGCATGGTGCTGCTCGGTCGAGTATGGGAGATGGCGAAGGAGCGCGATTATGCGCTCGGCAACCTGGATGCGACCATCATCGCCCAGGCGCCGAAGATGGCTCCCTATATCCCGCTCATGCGCGAGAAGATCGCGCTGACGCTGGACAGCGTGCCGGAACGGATCAACGTCAAGGCGACGACCACGGAGAGGCTCGGCTTCACCGGACGGGGAGAGGGGATCGCTGCGCAGGCCGTGGTTTGTCTGGTCAAGAAGGATATGCTATCATGATGGATAGATTTTGGGGTCTTGCTGGATCTGCAGATTCGCGTCCATTCAGTCAAGACAGAGGAAATGCCAGGCGGTGGACGACGTCCTGACGGAACGGACGTCAGCCGGGTATTTCTTATCCAAGTTCGGAGGGGAAATCATTGACGAACGATCAAGTGCGCGTCAGATACGCGCCAAGTCCAACCGGCCAATTGCATATCGGCGGTGCGAGAACGGCGCTGTTCAACTATTTGTTCGCGCGGAAGAACAATGGCACCTTCATCTTCCGCATCGAGGATACCGACCAGACCCGGCATGTCGAGACTGCTGAGGCCAGGCAGATGGAGGGCCTGCGCTGGCTCGGCATCGAATGGGACGAAGGCCTGGGCGTCGGAGGGGATCACGGTCCGTACCGGCAGACGGAGCGCCTCGATCTGTATCAAACTTACATAAAGCAGCTGCTGGATCAGGGCCATGCCTATGAATGCTTCTGTACGGAAGAGGAGCTGGCCAGGGAGCGGGCGGAGCAGGAAGCGAGAGGCGAGACGCCGATGTACAGCGGGCGCTGCCGCCATCTGACCTCCGCGGAGAAGGAGAGGCTGCGTGCGGAGGGTCGGAGGCCGACGGTGCGCTTCCTCGTGCCGAAGGACCAGGTGATCGAGTTTGAAGACCAGGTGAGGGGGCACGTCGCATTCGAGTCGAACGGCATCGGTGATTTTATCATCGCTCGCGCCGACGGCATCCCGATGTATAACTACGCTTGTGTGATCGACGATCATACGATGCGCATCACACACGTGATCCGCGGCGAGGAGCACCTGTCCAATACGCCGCGGCAGCTGCTGCTCTATCAGGCCTTCGGTTGGGAAGCGCCGCAGTTCGCTCATATCTCGCTCATCCTGAACCAGGACCGCAAGAAGATGAGCAAGCGCGACGAGTCGATCATCCAGTTCGTCGAGCAGTACAAGGAGCTCGGCTATCTGCCGGAGGCGGTCGTGAACTTCATCGCGCTGCTCGGCTGGTCGCCGAAGGGCGAGAACGAGATCTTCAGCCTGGCCGAGCTCGAGCAGGAGTTCAGCCTCGACCGGATCTCGAAGAGCCCGGCGGTCTTCGACACGGAGAAGCTGGCCTGGATGAACAATGCGTACATGAAGCAGGCGGATACGGAGCGCGTGGTCGGACTGGCGCTGCCGCATCTGCAGCGGGCAGGTCGCGTGTCCGGCGAGCCCGATGAGGCGGAGATGACGTTCGTGCGCGAGCTGGTCGCCCTGTATCAGGATCGACTGCGCGCGGCGTCCGACATCGTCGCCCTGACGGAGCTGTTCTTCCGCGAGGAGGTGCAGCTCGAGCCTGATGCGGAAGCAGTTGCGGCCGAACCGCATGTGCGGGAGGTGGCGGCTTCCTTCCTGAAGAAGGTGGAGGAGGCGGACGATTTCTCGGCCGAGCACATCGGCGCGCTCATCAAGGCGGTGCAGCAGGAGACCGGCTACAAGGGCAAGCAGCTGTTCATGCCGATCCGCGTCGTGCTCACCGGGCAGAATCACGGGCCGGACCTGAACAAGACGATCCACCTGCTGGGCAAGGAGCGCGTGGCGGAACGACTGAAGAAATACCTGAATGGCTGAGTGCCTCAGGCCGAGGATCAGGACAGCGATTCAACCTGGCGTTCAGACACCGGCTGCGGAAATGGATTGTCAGCTTGCTCATTTTCAGATATACTGTTCCCGACAGCAATCTTTGACAGTCAATCCAATGAAAGATCCATAGACAGGCGTTGATCAGGAGAGTACTTGATCGGCAGCGATTCGCAGAGAGGATAATCTGGGCGAGCCACAGGCTCGCGCTGGCTGGGAATTATCCATTCGCGCATCAGGGAAATGCACCTGTGAGCCTCCGCTTCAAACGGCGGGCTGGCAAGCCCACGCCCAGTAGAGGCGGACGCATGCGTTCACGTTACGAACGAAGAGTGGAGACGATGGCTGTCTGACAGAGCCTGGCATCGTCTCAAGCAGAGTGGAACCACGGCCGATAACCGTCTCTGCAGCGTCAAGCTGCAGAGACTTTTTTATATCCGGGTGCTATGGGTTGACTTGGCATTCACTACATGAGCAAGAAGGTGTCACGCTATGTTTCGTACGCTACGTGAAGATATCCAGGCGGTATTTGACAATGACCCTGCGGCGCGCAACTGGTTCGAGGTCGTCTTCACCTATTCCGGTCTGCACGCCATATGGGCTCATCGGATCGCCCACTGGTTCTACAAGCACCGTATGTTTACGATCGCGAGGATCATCTCCCAGGCGAGCAGATTCTTCACAGGCATCGAGATTCATCCGGGCGCGAAGCTCGGCAGAAGGCTGTTCATCGACCACGGGATGGGGGTCGTGATCGGCGAGACCTGCGAGATCGGCGACGATGTGATCATCTTCCAGGGCGTCACCCTGGGCGGGACGGGCAAGGAGAAGGGCAAGCGTCATCCGACGATCGGCAACCATGTCGTCATCTCGTCCGGCGCCAAGGTGCTCGGATCGTTCACCGTCGGCGATTACTCGCGCATCGGCGCCAACGCCGTCGTGCTGAAAGAAGTCCCTCCGAACAGCACGGTGGTCGGCATACCGGGACGGATCGTGCGCCTGAACGGGGAGCGGGTCGGGCCGCTGGATCACGGCAATGTGAAGGACCCGGTATATGAGATGATCAAGGAGCTGCAGGGCAAGATCGAGGAACTGCAGCAGGAGATCGCGGAGCTGCGCAGCCGGAATGACGGAGGCCATGCAGGCAGGAGCGATGCAGGCGCGAGCCAGGACGGCGGGAGCCCTGTGGAGGCAGGCCATGCCGGCAAAGGGGAGGCCACAGACAGCGACGGTCCGAAGCCCGGGAGCGATCATGGTGAGGCGCATGGTGACAAGGGAAACAGCGGCGCAATGCGTGAGACCGCAAGCGATGGCGGCGTCGGTCATGATAAGGGCGGCGATGACCGCCATGATGGCAACGGCAGCAAGACGCATGCAGACACCGTTCTCGCTGCCAAGGTGATGGTGTGCAATGGCAAACAAGATGGGGGTAAGTAATCCTATGACAATAAAGATCTACAATTCCATGACGCGGAGCAAGGAAATCTTCCAGCCCCTCGAACCGAACAAGGTCAGGATGTACGTATGCGGACCAACGGTCTATGACTATATTCACATCGGCAACGCCCGACCGATGATTTTCTTCGACGTGGTGCGTCGATTCCTGGAGAGACAAGGCTATGAGGTGCGCTATATCGTCAATTTCACCGATGTCGATGACAAGCTGATCCGCAAGGCGGAGCAGACGGGGCTCAGCGTCCCTGAGGTAGCGGACAAGTTCATCGCGGCCTTCTACGAGGATGCGGAGGCGCTGGGTATCCGCAGGGCGACGGTGCATCCGCGCGTCACGGAGAACATCCCGGAGATCATCGAGTTTATCCAGGGTCTGGTCGACCGCGGCATGGCTTATGAGAGCGGCGGCGATGTGTACTTCCGCACGGGCAAGTTCGACGAATACGGGAAGCTGTCGCATCAGAAGCTCGATGAATTGCAGTACGGCATCCGCATCGAGGTGGATGAACGCAAGCAGGATCCGCGCGACTTCGTCCTGTGGAAGGCGGCCAAGCCTGGTGAGATCAAGTGGGACAGTCCCTGGGGCGAGGGCCGGCCGGGCTGGCATATCGAATGCTCGGCGATGGCGAAGAAGTACCTGGGCACGACGATCGATATCCACGGAGGCGGGCAAGACCTGATCTTCCCGCATCACGAGTGCGAGGTCGCCCAGTCGGAGGGCTTGCATGGCCAGACGTTCGCGCGCTACTGGATGCACAATGGCTACATTAATCTCAACAATGAGAAGATGTCGAAATCGCTCGGCAATGTCATCAACGTCAAGGAACTGGTGAAGAAGGTTCGGCCCAATGTGGTTCGCTTCTTCATGCTGTCGTCCCACTATCGCAATCCGCTCAATTTCAGCGATGAGGCGCTTGAGCAGGCGGAGAGCGCGGTGGAGCGCATCGAGAACAGCTACCTGAATCTTGGGCATCGGTTGCAGACCGTATCCTCGCTCGGCATGAACATCGCCGACGAGCAGGAGGTTCAGCGGCTGTCCGGCGAGATCGCGGCGATCCTCGGACGTTTCGATGAGAAGATGAGCGATGATTTCAATACGCCGGACGCCCTGACCGCCGTGTTCGAGCTGGTCAGCCTGACCAACCATGAGCTGAAGAAGGAAGTCGCGGACAGCAGGATGCTGGAGATGCTGAGGCAGGCGTTTGATGATCTCAATCAGGTGCTGGGCATCATAAATGTTGGCGATGCCGGAAGCGAGCTCCTCGATGAAGAGGTGGAACGACTGATCGCCGAGCGCACCGAAGCGCGCCGCGCGAAGAATTGGCAGAGAGCTGACGAGATCCGCAATCTGCTGCAGGAGAAGGGCATCATCCTCGAGGACACTCCGCAAGGCGTGCGGTGGAAGCGCCGATGAGCCGCTCTCTGGCAGGTCGAGTACAGAATGAAGGGAAGCGAGCGGCGGATGGACAGTTTCCTGGATGATTCATTGCTTCACAAGACGCCGGCGTACCCTCCCGAGGAGATGAATCCGCTGGCGCTGGCCTATATCGGGGACGCGGTCTATGAGGTCTATATTCGGCAGCACGTGCTGTCCCAGGACAATCACCGCCCGCATGTGTTGCACAGGAGATCCTCGTCGTACGTCTCCGCCAGGGCACAGGCCAGGGCTCTGCATGCGCTCCTGCCGATCCTGACGGAGGAGGAAGCCGCCATCGTGCGGCGCGGGCGCAATGCCAAATCCGGCACCGCTCCGAAGAATGCCGATATGATCGATTATCGCCACAGCACGGCGCTGGAGTGCCTGATCGGATATCTGTATTACCGGAGAGATGCGGAACGGCTGGCGAAGATCCTGGAGCATGCCCTTCAGGCGACGGAAGCAGATGGAGTCCCAGGAACGACGGTTAGCGACAAGGAGGATTGACGTGGAAGAAATCATCGCAGGCAAGCATGCCGTTCTCGAAGCGTTGCGCTCGGGGCGCACGGTGAACAAGATATGGCTCGCGCAAGGCTCCGCGCCGCACCAGCTGCAAGCCGTCGTGGAGGAAGCGAAGAAGCTCGGCGTCATGTACCAGTTCGTCGATCGGCGCAAGCTCGATCAGATGGTGGACAAGGACATTCGTCACCAGGGGGTGGTCGCTCAGGCGGCGCCTTATGAGTATGCCGATCTTGAGGATCTGTTCCAGGCGGCCAAGGAGCGGGGGGAGGCGCCGTTCTTCGTCATCCTGGATGAGATCGAAGATCCGCACAACCTCGGTTCGGTGATCCGGACGGTGGAATGCGCGGGAGCGCACGGCGTGATCATCCCGAAGAGGCGCTCGGCGCAGGTGACCGCCGTTGTCGCCAGGACCTCCGCAGGAGCGGCAGCGTTCGTGCCGGTGGCGCGCGTATCCAATCTGGCCCAGGCGATCGATGCGCTGAAGGAGAGGGGAGTATGGATCGCGGGCGCGGACGCATCCGCCGGGCAGACCGCTTACGAGGCGGACCTGACCGGACCGCTGGCGATCGTGATCGGCAGCGAAGGCCGGGGGCTGAGTCGCCTGGTCCGCGAGAAATGCGACTTCCTGGTCAAGCTTCCGCTCCTCGGGCGCATCCAGTCGCTGAATGCGTCGGTGGCGGCGGGCATCCTGCTCTATGAGGCGGTTCGTCAGAGAACGGCCAGAGGCTAGAGGCCAGGAAAGCATATGGAAGAAGTATTGATCGTCGATGGCTACAATATGATCGGCGCCTGGCCGGAGCTGTGCCGGCTGAAGGATGACCACTTCGAGGAAGCGCGAGACCGATTGATCGAGATGCTCGCCGATTACAAGGGCTACAGCGGCAGGAGGGTCATCCTCGTCTTCGACGCGTACAAGGTTCCCGGACTGGGCGCCAGCTTCAGACAGAACAGTCTGGAGATCATCTATACCAAGGAGAAGGAAACCGCCGATGAATGCATAGAGCGCCTGGTGAAGGATCTGCAGCGCCGCAAGCGCAGCATCATCGTGGCCACGTCGGATTTCACCGAGCAGCACGTCGCCTTTGGCCAGGGGGCGCTGCGCATGTCCGCGCGGGAGCTGCTCATCGAGATTGAGGAGTCGCGAAGCGAGGTGCGCAAGCGGCTGGAGAAGAGGGTCAAGCAGCCCAAGAATCCGCTGGAAGGAAGACTGAGCGAGGAGCTGCAGGACATGTTCGAGCGTTGGAGACGGGGAGATCCATTGGATTAAGTTGCATCGCGTGATATGATCTGTCTTGGTTGGAGTGCATAGGTTGACGTTTTTTTGCGCCATCATGTATACTTTATTCATATCTTTATGGCATTATGGCATAGCGTTTAGGCTATAGCGTTTAGGCTCTCGGAGGGATATGGAGTGACGACCGACCTCAATGAACGGGCACACGAATACGATTTGCACTCTGATGAAGAGCTTGTCGAATCCGTTCGTGGAGGCGATAGCGAAGCACTTGAGTACTTGATTAACAAGTATCGCAATTTCGTCCGCGCCAAAGCACGCTCCTATTTCCTGATCGGTGCCGATCGGGAGGATATCGTTCAGGAAGGCATGATCGGCTTGTACAAGTCGATTCGCGATTTCCGGGGAGACAAGCTGACTTCTTTTAAAGCTTTTGCCGAGTTATGCATCACGAGACAGATCATCACGGCGATCAAGACGGCTACCCGTCAGAAGCATATTCCTCTTAATTCATATGTTTCGCTGGACAAGCCCATCTATGATGAGGATTCTGATCGTACCTTGCTGGATGTGATCGGCGGTTCGCGTGTGCAAGACCCGGAAGAATTGATGATTAACAAAGAGGAATTCAGCGGGCTGGAAGACAAGATGGGCGAAGTGCTCAGCGATCTTGAACGCAAGGTGCTGATGCTTTATCTGGACGGTCGTTCTTATCAGGAGATCTCTGTCGATCTGGATCGGCATGTCAAATCGATTGATAATGCCCTGCAGAGAGTAAAGAGGAAGCTCGAGCGATATCTGGAGGTTCGCAATATCGCGGAATAGGATCTGGAACAGGTTCCGGGAACGGAATCGACGATAAGAGGATGAACATGCGGTTGACTTGGAAAGTCCCCGGGCTTGTTGGCTGGGGACTTTCATGTTTTATATCCGCTTGATCTCCGGGCGCGGCGGAGGATGGCCAGGCGGCGTCCTGTTCCGGATGCGCGGTCGCGCGTCAGCGGCAGCGTCGCCAAGCGTTACGTAGGGTGCGGCATGCTGTTCCCGGATCTGATCCAGGAAAGCAACATGGGACTGATCAAGGACCCGCGCGACTGCGGCAACTCAGTGTGGTCAGGCCAACCGGATGCAGGTCTGGCAGGGCCATTGGAAGGGCTTGGGCGGTGTTGTGAGCAGAACATCAGCCGGGCATGTTTAGAGATGGCTCTGCCGGAGAATACTGGGGTTGAGCAAACTGTGCAGCTGATCCTCCAGGACGGCCCGGCGATCGTTCCATGTCATGCTCGTCTGCGCGATGGCGCCGTTCCGGGGCGAGTGCATTCCCGAGAGTTGGGTCGCTGGTTTCGTCTGTTTGATGGGTGTGGGCTTCACCCCTTCGCAAGACACAAGAAATACTAGGCGGCTCCATCGCCCTTCGGACGAGGCACCGCCAAGTATTTCTATCGCCTGCTTGAATGCTGTTGGAGCGCACATTCATTACAGGCATAAGAAATACTAAACAGCCACCTGCGTTCATGCGAACTTGGTGCCTGTCAAGTATTTCTTTATTGACCTTAATCCCTGATTGTGATAAAGTGTTGTAGGTAACCGTCAAAAATTGTCTCGCCAGACGATTTTGAGATAAAATGAGGTTTCAGGGATTATGGTAGTAACAGGAGGTGTGCAGCAATGCGGGTAATCGTAACTTTGGCGTGTACGGAATGCAAGCAACGCAACTACACGACGAACAAGAACAAGCGTACTCACCCGGACCGCATGGAGCTGAGAAAGCATTGCAAGTTCTGCAATCAGCATACAATTCACCGGGAAACTCGGTAATTAGTCGGAGGTGTCATCCGTGGCATTTATGAGCAAGATCAAGCGCGGCTTCCAATCGACGTTCTCGTTTTTCGGGGACAGCTGGGCAGAACTGCGCAAGGTGAAATGGCCTACACGCAAAGAGTTGGTCAGCTATACGCTTGTTGTACTGGGAACGGTTATTTTCGTTGCCGTATACTTCTATGTTATCGACCTGATCATCTCGGGACTGTTGCGCCTGATATTCGAATAACGAGCCAAAGGTGACCTGATATGGAAAAAGCATGGTATGTCGTGCATACCTACTCCGGTTATGAGAATAAGGTGAAGGCTAACCTCGAGAAGCGCGTCGAATCCATGAATATGGGAGACAAGATTTTTCGCGTCGTCGTTCCGATGGAAGAAGAGATCGTGAACAAGGACGGCAAGAAAAAGGTTGTCAAGCGCAAGGTGTACCCGGGATATGTTCTCGTGGAGATGATCCAGACGGACGATTCCTGGTATGTGGTGCGCAATACGCCTGGCGTGACGGGTTTTGTCGGTTCGACGGGCTCGGGCTCCAAGCCGATTCCGCTTTTGCCGGAAGAAGCTGAGGAGATCTTGAAGCACATGGGTATTGAGGAGCCGAAGCCGGTGATCGACTTCGAGCTTAAGGAGAATGTCCGCGTCAAGGTGGGGCCTTTCGCCAACTTCGTTGGCTCAATCGAAGAAATCTTGCCCGAGAAGAGCAAGATCAAGGTGCACGTCAATATGTTCGGCCGGGAAACCCCGCTTGAGCTGGATTACACTCAGGTGGAGAAAATATAGGTTTCTGAAGCAAGGTCTGCTCATCGAACAGATCTGCAAGTGGGAGGGAGTTTATCCCGTTCTACCACATTACGGGCAAGGAGGTGTTACGCATGGCGAAAAAGGTTATCAAAGTGGTTAAGCTGCAAATTCCGGCAGGTAAAGCGAACCCTGCGCCTCCGGTAGGTCCTGCGCTCGGTCAAGCAGGCGTCAATATCATGGCGTTCTGTAAAGAATTCAATGCACGTACGCAAGATCAAGCGGGGTATGTGATTCCGGTTGAGATCAGCGTATTCGAAGACCGTTCTTTCACATTCATCACCAAGACTCCGCCGGCAGCGGATCTTCTGCGCAAGGCAGCTGGTGTTGAGAAGGGTTCCGGTCAACCGAACCGCGTGAAGGTAGCGACTGTGAAGCGTGCGAAAGTACGCGAGATCGCTGAACTGAAGATGCCTGACCTGAACGCAGCATCTGTTGAAGCTGCGATGCGTATGGTTGAGGGTACAGCCCGCAGCATGGGCATCACGATCGAAGACTGACGACTGATGGAAACCGCAACATGACAGTCTTCACGCACATCAGTGGGAGGATTATCCGCTAATACCACAGAGGAGGAACATGAACATGGCCAAGAGAGGCAAGAAATATCAAGAGGCTGCCAAGCTTGTGGACGCAAGCAAGCTCTATGAGCCGGAAGAAGCAGTCGCACTCGTCAAGCAAACAGCGAGAGCCAAGTTCGATGAAACCGTCGAAGTGGCCATTCGTCTGGGTGTTGACCCGAAGAAGCAGGATCAAGCCGTTCGTGGTGTGGTTGTATTGCCGCACGGTACCGGCAAGACCCAACGCGTTCTCGTATTCGCCAAGGGTGACAAAGCCAAGGAAGCAGAAGCTGCCGGCGCTGATTATGTAGGGGATGTTGACCTGATCCACAAGATCCAGCAAGGCTGGTTCGAGTTCGATGTCTGCGTCGCCACACCTGACATGATGAGCGAAGTTGGTAAGCTCGGCCGCATCCTCGGCGGTAAAGGCCTCATGCCGAACCCGAAGGCTGGCACGGTCACGTTTGACGTGGCGAGAGCCGTTCAGGAGATCAAGGCCGGTAAGATCGAGTACAGACTGGACAAAGCTGGACAGATTCATGCGCCGATCGGCAAGGTATCGTTCGACGCCGACAAGCTGGCTGAGAACTTCCGCGCGTTGGTTGATGCGGTTAACCGCTCCAAGCCTGCCGCAGCCAAGGGTGTATATCTGAAGAGCATCGCCGTTTCGTCCACGATGGGACCAAGCGTGCGTGTGAACGCAGCTGCGCTCCGTTAATCCTGACTCATCCCGATAATCGAATAGCTTGACCGTAGACAGCAGGTGCCTTGGATTCCAAGGCTTAATATCCCGCCGAGGTTGTGAGAACCGGAATGTACGGCTTCCTGAGCGATGCCGCATGTTCAGGACGTATCCTGCCTTCGTATGTCTACGGAGGCTTTAATATTTTCCGACTGGAAAACAGGAGGTGTAACGATGCCAAACGCCAAAGTGCTTAAAGAAAAACAAGAGATCGTGGCAAGCGTAACCGAGAAGCTGAAGTCAAGCGCATGTACGGTGGTTACTGACTACCGCGGTCTGACCGTTGCTGACGTAACCGAGCTCCGCAAGCAGTTGCGTGAAGCGGGCGTGGAATTCCAGGTTCTGAAGAACACGCTCTGCCGCCGTGCGACAGCTCAAGCGGACTTCACCGAACTGGATGTTCATCTGACGGGTCCGACGGCGATCGCGTTCAGCAAGGACGATCCGGTTGCTCCTGCGAAGATTCTGAATGACTTCGCGAAGAAGAACGAAAACCTCAAGATCAAGGGCGGTATCGTTGAAGGCAAGGTTGTCGGCTACGAGCAGCTGAAGGCTCTTGCAGATCTGCCTTCCCGCGAAGGCCTGCTGTCGATGTTGCTCAGCGTGCTGCAAGCACCGATCCGCAACTTCGCGCTGGCGGTCAAGGCAGTCGCCGAGAAGCAAGAGGGCGGCGCGCAAGCTTGATGAACCGGTGTCGGCATAGACCGGCGCTGACGTATGAAATCACAATAAATCAATAATGGAGGATATCAAAATGAGCAAAGAGCAAATCTTGGAAGCCATCAAGAACATGACCGTTCTTGAACTGAACGATCTGGTCAAGGCAATCGAAGAAGAATTCGGCGTTACTGCAGCAGCTCCTGTAGCTGTTATCGGTGGCGCAGCTGCTGGCGGCGAAGCTGCAGCAGAACAAACTGAATTTGACGTTATCCTGGCTAACGCCGGCGCATCGAAGATCAACGTCATCAAGGTTGTTCGCGAAATCACCGGTCTCGGCCTGAAGGAAGCAAAGGATCTCGTCGACAACGCTCCGAAGCCAATCAAGGAAAAGATCGGCAAGGAAGAAGCAGAAGAGATCAAGAAGAAGCTCGAAGAAGCAGGCGCTACTGTAGAAGTGAAGTAATTCTCGCGCTGAAGGGGGCTGTTTCATACAGGGTATACTACCTGTTGGAACAGCCCTTCTTTTGTTTATCCCATACGACAGGCGGTGTTCATGGAATGGCGGAACATTACTATACGAACAGACCTGTGTCGAAGCATGACGAACAGACATTCGCTACCGTGTTGCGCGGGATCAAGCTCACTTTCACCACCGACTCCGGAGTATTCTCCAGGGATTACATCGACTATGGCAGCAGACTGCTGATCGAGACAATGGACATCCCGAACGGGGCCAAGGTGCTGGATGTCGGATGCGGCTATGGCCCGATCGGCATCGTGGCGGCGCGGCTCAACCCGAAAAATCATGTCACGATGATCGACGTCAACGAACGGGCGGTGGAGCTGGCCAGGCGGAATGCCGCCGCCAACGGGGCGACCAATGTCAGGGTGCTGCTCAGCGACCTGTATGAACAGGTGGAGGATCGGGATTATGATGCGGTGCTGACGAACCCTCCGATACGTGCGGGCAAGCAGGTGGTCCATGCGATCTTCGAGGGAGCTCGCCACGTGCTGAAGGATGGAGGTTCGCTGTGGGTCGTGATCCAGAAGAAACAGGGGGCGCCGTCCGCATATGAGAAGCTGCAGCAGCTGTACGGGCAAGTGGAGGAAGTGACGAAGGACAAGGGATATCGGATCTTCCGCGCGGTGAAATGAGGAAGCGCGCAGAAGAAAAGCCTCCCTTCGGTCATCCGGGAGGCATAAGCTCGGCATGAATCGGCAAATGGCCAGCATGGTTCAGATAAAATATGTTTGACACGCTCTGGATAGTGTGTTATTATAATAAAATGTCAGTATTAGAATGGGATATGTGTCTTCAGCTTGACCAATCATTGATCGTGTGTCAAGCCATTTTTTGCCCTATTCGAGCTGACGGGTTCAATATCGCCGGACATCCGGGAGATCGGGCTGTCGCCGGAGTCCTGACGGAGCCGGCATCAGCAGAGGATGCCCGTGCGCTGATCGCAGTTTGTCGGTTTGTCGGCAGGAACTTGCCGGGATGCTGAATAATGATCAATTTTTCGGGAAACTCTACATATTAGAGGTTCTATGGGAATTGGAAGCGATCATTGTCGAGTATTCGTTAATTGCATTTTAACCTGCGAGCAAACGTTTGGCAATCATAAAATTCATCGACAGGCGCAAAACGCTTCAGCAGCAACCAATCGCCGCACTATCGACCGCACGACATATCTTTCAGCAATCGATGATTGATTCTTGCATTTCGACATGACACAGCTGTTCGGAAATATGTGGCTCGCTCGCTTGATCGGGTTGTCCGCCAGGCGATATGGAGCGGCATATTTCTTTCATAGGTGATGGATTTGCCTCAGGTGGCCTGGCCAGGGAAACCGGGCAGATTGATCATCATTTATGCATATTTATCGAATGAAATGGCATAAGGGGTGGATGTGAGTTGGCAGGTCATCTGGTTCAGTACGGTCGCCGTCAGCGCAGAAGCTATGCTCGGATCAAGGAGGTTCTTGAGGTTCCTAACCTGATCGAGATCCAGCAGCAGTCGTACGAATGGTTCCTAAGAGATGGATTGCGCGAGATGTTCCAGGACATTTCCCCGATCCAGGATTTCACCGGCAACTTGAGTCTCGAGTTTATCGACTACAGTCTGGGTGAACCCAAATACACGGTCGATGAGGCGAAGGAGCGCGACGTTACATACGCTGCCCCCTTGAGAGTCAAAGTTCGGCTGATCAACAAGGAAACCGGCGAAGTGAAGGAGCAAGAGGTGTTCATGGGTGACTTCCCGCTCATGACCGAAACCGGCACCTTCATCATCAATGGCGCGGAACGCGTTATTGTCAGTCAGCTGGTTCGCTCCCCGAGTGTTTATTTCAGTACGAAGGTGGATAAGAACGGGAAGCGCACCTACACCGCTACCGTTATTCCGAACCGCGGCGCATGGCTCGAGCTCGAGACGGACGCCAAGGATATCATCTATGTGCGCATCGACCGCACGCGCAAGATCCCGGTAACCGTTCTGCTCAGAGCGCTTGGCTTCAGCACGGATGAGCAGATCATCAGCCTGCTGGGCGAGGATGAATACATCCGCAACACGCTGGAGAAGGACAACACCGACAGCACGGAGAAGGCGCTCATCGAGATCTACGAACGCCTCCGTCCCGGCGAGCCGCCGACAGTGGAGAATGCCAAGAACCTGCTGATCGCCCGCTTCTTCGATCCGAAACGATATGATCTGGCGGCTGTTGGTCGCTACAAGATCAACAAGAAGCTGCATATCAAGAACCGTCTGTTCAATCAGCGCCTGGCTGAACCGATCGTGGATCCGGAGACGGGAGAGATTCTCGCGGAGACGGGCCAGATGATCGACCGCAGGCTGCTGGACCAACTGACGCCTTATCTGGAGAAGAATGTCGGATTCAAGGACTACCGCATGTCTGGCGGGGTGCTGGATGACAATGTGGTGACCTTGCAGAAGATCAACGTGTTCGCGCCGGATGAGGAAAGCAAGATCATCCCGATCATCTCGAACGGTCTTGTCGACAAGTCGGTGAAGCATATCACGCCTGCTGATATTATCTCCTCCATCAACTATTTTATCAATTTGCTGCACGGTGTCGGCAGCACGGACGATATCGACCATCTGGGCAACCGCCGTCTGCGTTCGGTGGGCGAGCTCCTGCAGAACCAGTTCCGCATCGGCCTGTCGCGGATGGAGCGCGTCGTTCGCGAGCGCATGTCGATCCAGGACGCCAATGTCATCACGCCGCAGGCGCTGATCAACATCCGTCCGGTCATCGCGTCGATCAAGGAATTCTTCGGCAGCTCGCAGCTGTCGCAGTTCATGGATCAGACGAATCCGCTCGGCGAGTTGACGCACAAGCGCCGTCTCTCCGCGCTGGGTCCTGGCGGTCTGACTCGTGAACGCGCCGGCTTCGAAGTGCGTGACGTGCACAACTCCCACTATGGCCGGATGTGTCCGATCGAGACGCCGGAAGGTCCGAACATCGGTCTGATCAACTCGCTTTCGACCTATGCGCGCGTCAACGAGTACGGATTTATCGAGACGCCGTATCGTCGCGTCGATCCGGAGACGCACCGCGTCACGGACGTCATCGACTACCTGACGGCGGACGAAGAGGACAACTACGTCATCGCCCAGGCGAATGCGGAGCTCAATGAAGACGGCACGTTCAAGCATGAGAACATCATCGTTCGTTACAACAAGCTGTCCGACAACATCCTGACGATGCCGCGCGAGCGCGTCGACTACATGGACGTATCGCCGAAGCAGGTTGTGTCTGTGGCGACGGCGCTGATCCCGTTCCTGGAGAACGACGACTCGAACCGTGCGCTCATGGGATCGAACATGCAGCGCCAGGCGGTGCCGCTGCTCCGTCCGGAAGCGCCGCTCGTCGGTACGGGCATGGAGCACAAGGCGGCCAAGGACTCCGGCGTCTGCATCGTGGCGAAGTATGACGGCGTCATCGAGCGGGTCACGGGCAACGAGATCTGGCTCCGCAGACAGGAAGTGATCGACGGCAAGGTCGTGAATGGCGACCTGATCAAATACAAGCTGCAGAAATTCATGCGTTCCAACCAGGGAACCTGCATCAACCAGCGGCCGATCGTGCGCGTGGGCGATGTCGTGAAGAAGGGCGACATCCTGGCGGACGGTCCGTCCACAGAGCAGGGCGAACTCGCTCTCGGCCGCAACGTGGTCGTCGCGTTCATGACCTGGGAGGGCTACAACTACGAGGACGCGATCCTGCTCAGCGAGAAGCTGGTCAAGGAGGACGTCTATACATCCATCCATATCGAGGAATATGAATCCGAAGCTCGCGACACGAAGCTCGGACCGGAAGAAATCACGCGCGACATTCCGAACGTCGGCGAAGATGCGCTGAAGAACCTCGACGAACGCGGCATCATCCGCGTCGGCGCGGAGATCTCCGCAGGGGACATCCTCGTCGGCAAGGTCACGCCGAAGGGCGTTACGGAGCTGACGGCGGAGGAGCGCCTGCTGCACGCGATCTTCGGCGAGAAGGCGCGCGAGGTTCGCGATACGAGCTTGCGCGTGCCGCACGGTACGGACGGCATCGTCGTCGACGTCAAGGTGTTCACCCGGGAGAACGGAGACGAGTTGCCGCCGGGAGTCAACCAGCTGGTGCGCGTCTATATCGCGCAGAAGCGGAAGATCCAGGAAGGCGACAAGATGGCGGGTCGTCACGGCAACAAGGGGGTTATCGCCCGGGTATTGCCGGAGGAAGACATGCCGTTCCTGCCGGATGGTACGCCGGTCGAAGTTGTGCTCAATCCGCTTGGCGTGCCGTCGCGGATGAACATCGGTCAGGTGCTTGAGGTTCACCTTGGCATGGCTGCGAAGCGGCTCGGCATTCACATCGCAACGCCGGTATTCGACGGTGCGACGGAGAATGACGTGTTCGATACGATGGAAGAAGCGGGCATGCAGCGCAACGGCAAGACGATCCTGTACGACGGCAGAACGGGAGAGCCGTTCGAACGCGAGGTCACGGTCGGCGTCATGTACATGATCAAGCTGGCGCACATGGTCGACGACAAGATCCACGCCCGTTCGACCGGTCCGTACTCGCTGGTTACGCAACAGCCGCTCGGCGGCAAGGCGCAATTCGGCGGTCAGCGTTTCGGCGAGATGGAAGTCTGGGCGCTTGAAGCCTACGGCGCGGCTTATACGCTGCAGGAGATTCTGACAGTCAAATCCGACGACGTCGTGGGACGGGTGAAGACGTACGAGGCGATCGTCAAGGGCGAGAACGTCCCTGAACCGGGCGTGCCGGAATCGTTCAAGGTGTTGATTAAGGAACTGCAGAGCCTTGGCATGGACGTCAAGATTCTCAGCGAAAACGAAGAAGAGATCATCATGAAGGAAATCGATGATGAAGAGGATACTTCCGGAGACAAGTTGAACCTGAACCTGGAAGGCGCTGAACTCGGAGCTGAATGATCGTCGGTTTGGTTCCACTGAATCCTAGAATCTTGAGGAGGGTTGCTCCTTGACGGACGTCAACAATTTCGAATATATGAAAATCGGCCTCGCTTCCCCGGACAAGATCCGCTCATGGTCGCGCGGTGAGGTCAAGAAGCCGGAAACGATCAACTACCGGACGCTCAAGCCGGAGAAGGAAGGTCTGTTCTGCGAGAAGATCTTCGGACCGACCAAGGACTGGGAATGTCACTGCGGCAAATACAAGCGTGTAAGATACAAAGGCGTCGTCTGCGATCGCTGCGGCGTCGAAGTCACTCGTGCGAAGGTTCGCCGCGAGCGGATGGGCCATATCGAGCTCGCCGCTCCGGTATCGCATATCTGGTATTTCAAGGGCATTCCGAGCCGCATGGGCCTGGCGCTTGACATGTCCCCGCGGTCTCTGGAAGAGATCATCTATTTCGCATCCTATGTCGTAACCGACCCGGGCGATACGCCGCTGGAGAAGAAGCAGCTGCTGTCCGAGAAGGAATACCGCACCAACCGCGAGCGCTACGGTTATGCGTTCCAGGCGGGCATGGGCGCGGAAGCGGTCAAGAAGCTGCTGCAGGATATCGACCTGAACAAGGAAGTCGAGATGCTGAAGGAGGAGCTGAAGACGGCTCAAGGTCAGCGCCGCAACCGCGCGATCAAGCGTCTCGAGGTGCTGGAGGCATTCCGCAATTCCGGCAACCGGCCGGAGTGGATGATCCTCGACGTGCTGCCGGTTATCCCGCCGGAGCTTCGTCCGATGGTTCAGCTCGATGGCGGACGCTTCGCCACTTCCGACCTGAACGACCTGTATCGCCGCGTCATCAACCGCAACAACCGCCTGAAGCGACTGCTCGATCTCGGCGCACCGGACATCATCGTGCAGAACGAGAAGCGCATGCTGCAAGAAGCGGTTGACGCCCTGATCGACAACGGCCGCCGCGGCCGTCCGGTAACGGGTCCGGGCAATCGCCCGCTCAAGTCCCTGAGCCATATGCTCAAGGGCAAGCAGGGCCGCTTCCGTCAGAACCTGCTCGGCAAGCGCGTCGACTACTCCGGACGTTCGGTTATCGTCGTGGGTCCGTCGCTGAAGATGTACCAATGCGGCCTGCCGAAGGAAATGGCGCTTGAGCTGTTCAAGCCTTTCGTCATGAAAGAGCTGGTGAACAAGGGTCTGGCGCATAACATCAAGAGCGCGAAGCGCAAGGTGGAGAAGGTCAGCCCGGAAGTCTGGGACGTGCTCGAGGAAGTCATCAAGGAGCATCCGGTGCTCCTGAACCGTGCGCCGACGCTCCACAGACTCGGCATCCAGGCATTCGAGCCGATCCTCGTCGAGGGCAAGGCCATCAAGCTGCATCCGCTCGTCTGTACGGCGTACAACGCGGACTTCGACGGCGACCAGATGGCCGTGCACGTGCCGCTCTCCGCAGAAGCGCAAGCGGAAGCGCGCATCCTGATGCTGGCATCCGGCAACATCCTGAACCCGAAGGACGGCAAGCCGGTTGTTACGCCTTCCCAGGACATGGTGCTCGGCAGCTTCTATCTGACCATGGATGATCCGAATGCAAAGGGCACGGGCACGATCCTGCGCTCGACGCACGAAGCGATCTCCGGCTATCAGATGGGACATCTGTCGCTGCATGCACGTGTGGCGATCCCGGCCAAGGAACTGAAGAAGACCTGCTTCACCGAGAAGCAGCAGAATGCGTTCCTGATCACGACAGTGGGCAAGATCATCTTCAACGAGATCTTCCCGGATTCGTTCCCGTACATCAATGAGCCGACGAAGGATAACCTGTTCAACGGAACGCCGGATGAATACTTCGTCTATGAGAAAGGCGTCAACCTGAGGGAATACATGCTGTCGCTGCCGTACAAGGGCGCGATCGGCAAGGATTATCTCGGCGCGATCATCGCCGAGTGCTTCCGCCGCTATCAGACAACGCAAACGTCGATCATCCTCGACAATATCAAACAGCTCGGATTCACGTATTCGACGCGCGCGGGCATCACGATCGCGGTGGCGGACGTGATCGTGCCTGAGGAAAAGGCGCGCATCATGGCCGAATCCGAACAGAAGGTACAGACCGTCATGAACCAGTATCGTCGCGGTCTGATCACCAACGATGAACGGTATGACCGGATCATCAACATCTGGAGTGAAGCGAAGGACGAGATCACGAACATCCTGATGAAGTCGCTCGACCGCTTCAACTCGATCAACATGATGGTGGAGTCCAAGGCTCGCGGTAACAAATCGCAGATCACCCAGCTCGGCGGCATGCGCGGCCTTATGGCGAACCCGTCCGGCCGGATCATCGAGCTGCCGATCAAGTCGAACTTCCGCGAAGGCCTGACCGTCCTCGAGTACTTCATCTCGACCCACGGCGCGCGCAAGGGTCTGGCCGACACGGCGCTCAGAACGGCTGACTCCGGTTACCTGACGCGCCGCCTCGTCGACGTTGCCCAGGACGTCATCGTGCGCGAGGACGACTGCGGCACCGACAAGGGCTTCGTCGTCAGCCGCATCCAGGACGGCCGCGAGGTCATCGAGGATCTGTTCGACCGGATCGAAGGCCGCTATGCATTCGAGACGGTTCGTCATCCGGAGACGGGAGAAGTGCTCGTCAGACCGAACGAGATGATCGACGCTTCCATCGCGGAAGCCATCGTCCGCGCCGGCGTCGACAAGGTGCAGATCCGCTCGGTGCTCAGCTGCCGCACGCAGCATGGCGTCTGCCGCAAGTGCTACGGGCGCAACCTGGCGACCGGCAAGCATGTCGAGATCGGCGAATCCGTCGGCATCATCGCCGCCCAGTCGATCGGCGAACCGGGTACGCAGCTCACGATGCGTACGTTCCACACCGGCGGTGTCGCTGGCGATGACATCACGCAAGGTCTGCCGCGTATCCAGGAGCTGTTCGAGGCGCGCAATCCGAAGGGCCAAGCGATCATCACCGAGATCGACGGCATCGTGAAGGACATCCGCGATACGAAGGATCGCCGCGAGATCGAGATTGAGGGCGAAGCGGAGAGCAAGGTGTACGCCGTTACCTTCGGTTCGCGCATCCGCGTGACGATCGGACAGCATGTGGAGGCCGGCGACGAGCTGACCGACGGCTCCATCGACCCGAAGGAAATGCTCCGCATCAAGGGCATCCGCGGCGTGCAGAACTACATCCTGCAAGAAGTTCAGCGCGTCTACCGGAACCAGGGCGTAGAGATCAACGACAAGCACATCGAGGTCATGATCCGTCAGATGCTGCGCAAGATCCGGGTCATTGACGCGGGAGACACGCCGCTCCTGCCAGGCTCGTACGTTGACATTCATGAATATGAACAAGCGAACAAGGCTGCGCTGCTGGCAGGCAAGGAGCCTGCTGTGGCCAAGCCGGTCCTGCTCGGGATCACCAAGGCGTCGCTTGAGACCGACTCCTTCCTGTCGGCTGCGTCGTTCCAGGAGACGACGCGCGTCCTGACCGATGCGGCGATCAAGGGCAAGGTTGACCAGCTGCTCGGTCTGAAGGAGAACGTCATCATCGGCAAGCTGATTCCGGCAGGAACGGGCATGGCGCGCTACCGCTCCATCACCATCAATGATCTCGTCGCGAAGGCGGAAGAGATCAGCGAAGCGGAGCAAATGGCGGAAGCAGTGCCGGTTGAGTAAGGCATAGGACCAGGGGGCAGCGGCTTGTCGCAAGCGCCGGAGCGCATGACAGCCTGCCCCTTTTCCATGCGCGCATCACCCATGGATCGGCTCTTGACAGTGAAGATTCGTTGGTGATAATATAACGAAGTGTGCCAAAATCGTCCGTGGACTTTGGAGGATGTTTGCAAGAATGTCTTATGAAAAAGTATCACAGGCCAACAAATTGTGTATCGGCACCAAGCAGACCTTGAAGATGGTTGAAGCGGGACTGGTCGAGCATGTATTTGTGGCAGAGGACGCAGATCCGCGCATTACATCGAAAGTCATCCAGCTATGCAAGAAGAACAACATTCCGATCATCTATGTCGACTCCATGAGGAAGCTCGGCAAGGCGTGCGGAATCGATGTAGGCGCAGCTATGGCAGCTTCAGTGGTGGAATAGAGAGCGAGATGTTTTTGGAGTGAGGCCCTGGGCCGAAGTCCAAAAGCATTTCTTTATTGTCAGTGAATGAACCGCCTGGATCTGTGGGCTTGAAATCCGTTCATTGGAAGGAGGTGTCGATATGCCGACAATTAACCAACTGGTACGTAAGGGACGTCAAGCTAAGGTCGTTAAATCGAAATCGCCGGCTCTGCAAAAGGGCTACAATGCGATGCAACGCGAAGAGACGAATCTGAGCTCTCCCCAGAAGCGCGGTGTGTGCACTCGTGTAGGGACGATGACTCCGAAGAAGCCTAACTCTGCACTTCGCAAGTATGCCCGTGTTCGTCTGACGAACCGCATCGAAGTGACCGCCTATATCCCAGGCATCGGACATAACCTGCAAGAGCACAGCGTCGTACTCATCCGCGGTGGCCGTGTCAAGGACCTTCCGGGCGTACGTTATCATATCGTGCGCGGTGCTCTCGATACTGCAGGCGTCAACAACCGCATGCAAGGCCGTTCGAAGTACGGAACGAAGAAGCCGAAGGCCAAGAAATAACATGACAAGCGATTACTCGGTTAAATATTTCCGGAAAGGGGGATAACTATGCCACGTAAAGGTCCAGTACCACGCAGAGATGTACTGCCGGATCCGATCTATAACAGCAAGCTGGTAACGCGCCTGATCAACCGCATCATGATCGACGGCAAGAAAGGCGTTGCTCAGCGCATCCTATACAATGCGTTCGAGATTATCCGTGAACGTACGGGCAAGGAACCGATGGAAGTGTTCGAAGCGGCACTCAAGAACATCATGCCGGTTCTTGAAGTCAAGGCACGCCGTGTCGGCGGTGCGAACTATCAGGTGCCTGTAGAGGTGAAGCCTGAACGCCGTACTACGTTGGGACTTCGCTGGTTGGTCAACTACGCGCGTCTGCGCGGTGAGAAGACGATGGAAGAGCGTCTGGCTGCAGAGATCATCGATGCCAGCAACAACACGGGCGCTTCCGTCAAGAAACGCGAAGATACTCACAAGATGGCTGAAGCCAACAAGGCATTCGCTCATTACCGCTGGTAAGGTGCAAGCCGCATCATAATCCAGACTATACCGGAAAGGAGAAATAACCATGCCAAGAGCGTTCTCCTTGCAGAATACGCGCAACATAGGTATCATGGCGCATATTGATGCGGGCAAAACGACAACAACAGAACGCATCTTGTTCTACACGGGCCGTACGCACAAGATTGGCGAAACCCACGAAGGTTCCGCCACGATGGACTGGATGGCTCAGGAACAAGAACGCGGGATCACGATCACATCCGCTGCAACGACCGCTCAGTGGAAGGGGCATCGCATCAACATCATCGATACCCCGGGACACGTTGACTTCACGGTAGAAGTTGAACGTTCCCTCCGCGTGCTGGACGGCGCAGTAGGTGTCTTCTGTGCCAAGGGCGGCGTTGAACCGCAATCGGAGACCGTATGGCGTCAGGCTGACCGCTACGGTGTTCCGCGGATCGCCTACGTCAACAAGATGGACATCATCGGCGCGAACTTCCTGGGCGCAGTCGAACAGATGCGCACGAAGCTGCAGGCCAATGCTGTTCCGATTCAACTGCCGATCGGTGCGGAGAATGATTTCTCGGGTATCATCGACCTGATCGAGAACTGTGCCTACTTCTATAAGGATGACCTGGGCAAGGAAATCGTCAAGGCCGAGATCCCGGATGAGTACAAGGCACAAGCAGAAGAGTTCCGCAACCAGCTGATCGAGAAGGTTGCAGAGCTTGACGAAGAATTGACAATGAAGTACCTTGAAGGTGAAGAGATCACCGTACCAGAGATCAAGAGGGCGCTTCGCCAGGGAACGATCAACGTGCAGATCACTCCGGTGCTGTGCGGATCTTCCTACCGCAACAAGGGCGTTCAATTGATGCTGGACGCGGTGGTTGACTACCTGCCTGCTCCGACGGATATCCCTCATATCAAGGGGACCCTGCCGGACGGAACGGAGACCGAGAGAATCTCCGGAGACGACCAGCCGTTCTCGGCGCTGGCGTTCAAGATCATGACCGACCCGTACGTCGGCAAGCTGACGTTCTTCCGCGTGTACTCCGGCGTGCTCCAGTCCGGTTCGTACGTGCTGAACTCGACGAAGGGCAAGCGCGAGCGCATCGGCCGTCTGCTGCAGATGCATGCGAACCACCGCGAGGAGATCACGGAGGTATACGCAGGGGACATCGCCGCAGCCGTAGGTCTCAAGGATACGACGACCGGCGATACGCTGTGCGATGAGAAGAACCCGGTTATCCTCGAATCGATGACGTTCCCGGATCCGGTTATCGACATCGCGATCGAGCCGAAGTCCAAGGCGGACCAGGACAAGATGGCGATCGCGCTGCAGAAGCTGGCTGAAGAAGATCCAACCTTCCACGCCAGAACCGATGAGGAGACGGGTCAGACGATCATCTCCGGCATGGGCGAGCTTCACCTCGACATCATCGTCGACCGCATGATGCGCGAATTCAAGGTGGAAGCGAACGTCGGCAAGCCTCAGGTTGCTTACCGCGAGACGTTCCGCAAGGCTGCCCGCGTAGAGGGCAAGTTCGTCAGACAGTCCGGCGGCCGTGGTCAATACGGTCACGTCTGGATCGAGTTCGAACCGCTTGAGCCGGGTACAGGCTTCGTGTTCGAGAGCAAGATCGTCGGCGGTGTCGTTCCGAAGGAATACTTCGGTCCGACGCAACAAGGTATCGAAGAAGCCATGAAGAATGGCGTTCTCGCCGGCTTCCCGCTCGTGGACATCAAGGCTACGCTCGTTGACGGTTCGTACCACGACGTCGACTCCAGCGAAATGGCGTTCAAGATCGCCGGTTCCATGGCGCTCAAGGCGGCAAAGAATCATTGTAACCCGGTTCTGCTCGAGCCGATCATGAAGGTGGAAGTGACGGTTCCGGAAGAATACATGGGTGACGTCATGGGCGACCTGAACTCCCGTCGCGGACGCATCGAGGGTATGGAGACTCGCGCCGGATCCCAGGTGATCAAGGCGAAGGTTCCGCTCGCAGAGATGTTCGGCTACTCGACGACCTTGCGTTCGAAGACACAAGGCCGCGGCAGCTATTCGATGGAGATCTCCCACTACGAAGAAGTGCCGAAGTCGATCGCGGAAGAGATCATCTCGAAGCATCAAGGCGCTTGATGACCATGCTTTTGTTGCCGATCGGATATCACGCGGGGACTTCCCCCGCGCAGTCTCCGGCTGGCCAAAATAATAAGTTATTGGTTTAATAAGGAGGAAAAGTGAACAATGGCAAAGGCAAAATTCGAACGCACGAAACCACACGTTAACATTGGTACGATCGGTCACGTCGACCATGGCAAGACAACGTTGACAGCTGCGATCACAACTGTTCTGAACAAGCGTTTCGGCACTGGCGCTGCAGTTGCATACGACCAGATCGACAAAGCTCCGGAAGAGCGCGAACGCGGAATCACGATCTCGACGGCACACGTTGAGTATGAAACGGCTAACCGCCACTATGCACACGTTGACTGCCCAGGACACGCCGACTACGTCAAGAACATGATCACCGGTGCTGCTCAAATGGACGGCGCGATCCTCGTTGTGTCCGC